>NZ_BAAHAZ010000003.1:0-332353 GCF_054777115.1 Nocardioides maradonensis
AGGAACTAAAGCGCCGCATCCGACAGACTGCTGCCTGACCAACCGCGGTCAAGCAGTCAGAGACGTCGACCTGTCACCCCGACCCGTGATTCGGAAGCACTAGACCCGGCTATCCGTGGAGCCGGTGCGCGATCTCCGCGGCGACGGCCCGGGCAAGGTCCTCGGCGGTGTCCCCCTCCTGCTCCGGTACGACGCCGTGCAACCTCCCGCCCGCGAGCAGGTCGAGCGCGCCGACGCCCTGCGCCTCGGCCATCTGCGCGGCCCGCGAGGTGTCGCCGTGGATGATCACGCTGGCACCCTCCGGCGGCAGCGGGGAGAGCCAGCCGCGCTCCGCGGACAGCATCGTGCGCGCCGGCAGCATCGCGAGGGCGCCCCCGCCGCAGCCCTGCCCCAGGATCACCGACACGGTCGGCACGGTCATGGTCACCAGGCCGGCGATGCAGCGGGCGATCTCGCCGGCCATCGCGCCCTCCTCGGCGGCCCGTGACAGCTCGGCACCGGGGGTGTCGACGATCGTCACGAGCGGCAGCCGCAGCTCCTCGGCGAGCTCCATCGCCCGCCGGGCCTCGCGCAGCGCACCCGGTCCCATCGGCGTGGCCGACGTCTGGCGGGCACGGTCCTGGCCGACGAGAACGCAGGGTTGCCCGTCCAGGCGGGTGAGGGCGATGAGGACCGAGTCGTCACGCTCGCCCTCGTCGGTGCCGCGCAGCCGCAGGGTGCTCGCGCCGGCGTACCGCAGCAGCTCGCGGACGCCTGCCCGCTCGCCACGGGTGGTCTCGATGTCGTCCCAGACCGGGTGGTCGCGGCGGGTGCCGGGGGCGACCGGCTCACGGCGGGGCAGCGTCGGCGGGTCCGCCGCATCGACGAGCACGCCCAGCGCTCGGTCGACCAGCTCCGGCAGGTCCTCGGCCGAGACGACCGCGTCGATGACCCCCTTGGCGGCGAGGTTCTCGGCCACCTGGACCCCCTCGGGGAACGGCTCGCCGTTGAGCGCCTCGAAGACCCGCGGGCCCAGGAAGCCCACCAGGGCGCCGGGTTCGGCGACGGTGACGTGGCCGAGCGAGCCCCACGAGGCGTAGACACCGCCGGTGGTGGGGTGCCGCAGGTGCACGAGGTAGGGCAGCCCGGCCGCACGGTGCTGCATCAGCGCGCGCGAGATCTCGACCATCTGGAGGAACGCGGGCGTGCCCTCCTGCATCCGGGTCCCGCCGGAGCTGGTGCTGGCCAGGACCGGCAGGCCAGCGGCCGTGGCCCGACGTACGGCGGCGGCGATCCGCTGGGCCGCCGCCATCCCGATCGAGCCGGCCAGGAAGCGGAACTCGTTGACCACGAACGCAACGGGCCGGCCGTGGACGAGACCGTGGCCGGTGAGGACCGACTCGTCGGTGCCGGCCTTCTCCGCCGCCGCCCGCAGCTCCGCCTGGTAGGCCTCCGAGTGCCCGGTGATGTCGATCGGCTCGTCCCACGACTCGTAGCTGCCCTCGTCGATGACGAGGTCGATCAGCTCACGTGCGGTCCAACGTCGGATCGTCCCCATGGGGCGCAACACTAGTGTTGCGCCATGTCGAAACGGCTGCTCGTGATCACCAACAGCAAGGCGGGCAGTGCGGACAAGGACGCGCTCAACGAGGCGCTCGACGTCCTCCGCGAGCAGGCGTGGGTCGAGGTGCGGGGCACCAGCAGCCCGGAGGAGCTGTCGGACGCGCTGGCGGACGCGCACGGACGCACCATCGTGGTGGCCGGCGGGGACGGCAGCCTGCACGCGGTCGTGCAGTCCCTCCACGACCGGGGCGAGCTCGCGACGAGCACGCTGGCGCTGCTGCCGATGGGCACCGGCAACGACTTCGCGCGCACCCTCGACATCCCCCGACGGCCGAAGAAGGCCGCCGAGGTCGTGCTCACCGGCACGCCGAGGCCGATCGACGTGATCGTCGACGACCGCGAGCAGATCACGGTCAACAACGTGCACATCGGCGCCGGCGCGGAGGCGGGCGAGGAGGGTGCCCGCTGGAAGAAGCGGCTGCACAAGGTCGGCAAGAAGGTCGGCGTGGGCGGCTCGACGCTCGGCAAGCTCGGCTACCCGCTGGGCACCCTGAAGACCGCGATCTACCCGCCGATGCTGCGGCTGCGCGTCGAGATCGACGGCAAGGTCGTGGCGAAGAAGGACGAGGAGATCCTGATGATCGCGGTCGGCAACGGCGCCTCCGTCGGAGGAGGTACGCCGGTGACCCCGGACGCCGACCCGTCCGACGGGCTCGCCGACATCCTCGTGGTCACCGCGGTCAGCACCCTCGACCAGCTGAAGTACCTGGTCCGCCTCCCGCTCGGCATCCACGACGGCCACACCGACTCGAAGATCATCCGCGGACGCAGCGTGAAGGTGAAGGGCGAGCCGTTCGACTGCAACAGCGACGGCGAGATCGACGGGCCCGTCACGGCCCGCGAGTGGCGGGTCGAGCCGGCGGCGTACTCGATGGTGCTGCCGGTGGACTAGCGCCCTAGGCTTGGCGGCCGTGGCACGAGGACAGCAGAACCAGCAGGAACCCACCGACTGGGTGAGCCGGACCGCCGACCTGGCGCTGCGGCACGCCGAGCAGGTCAACGGCGGCACGCTTCCCGACCTGGTCACCTGCGCGTCCGGCATCAGCCCGTCCGGCCCGATCCACCTGGGCAACCTGCGCGAGTTCCTCACCGTCCACTTCGTGGCCGAGGAGATCCGCCGCCGCGGCATCAACGTGCGCCACCTGCACAGCTGGGACGACTACGACCGGTTCCGCAAGGTGCCGGCCGGTGTCGACCCGAGCTGGAGCGAGCACATCGGCAAGCCGCTGTCCGCCGTACCGGACCCGACCGGGGAGTTCTCCAGCTGGGCCGAGCGCTACAAGGCGCCGCTGCGGGCCGCCTTGGAGGAGCTCGGCTGCGAGATGGTCGAGGTCGACCAGACCGCGATGTACCGGTCCGGCGCCTACCGCGAGCAGATCCTCACCGCGATCGCGAAGCGCGCCGAGATCGACGAGGTCATGGGGCGCTACCGCACCAAGAAGGTGGAGGGTGCCGAGGAGGGCACCGCCGAGGAGGACGCCACCGGCGCCGACCTGCTCGCGCGCTTCCCGTACAAGCCCTACTGCCGCGGGTGCGGACGCGACACCGTCACCATCACCGCGTACGACGACGCGACGACCGACCTGTCCTACACCTGCGACGCCTGCGGGGAGTCGCACGTGACCAACGTGGCGACCCAGGACGAGGGCAAGCTGGTGTGGAAGGTCGACTGGCCGATGCGCTGGACCTTCGAGGGCGTGCACTTCGAGCCCGGCGGTGTGGACCACGCCTCCCCCGGTTCCAGCTACACCGTCGGCAAGGAGCTCGTCGGCCCGGTCTTCGGCGGCACCGCGCCGAGCTTCGTCGGCTACTCGTTCGTCGGCGTCGCCGGCATGCCGAAGATGTCCTCGTCCAAGGGCGGCGTCCCGACCGCGGCCGAGGCGCTGCGGATCCTGGAGGCGCCCATCCTGCGCTGGCTCTACGTGCGCCGGCAGCCCAAGCAGGCGTTCAACGTCGACTTCGGCCAGGAGGTCCTGCGGCTGTACGACGAGTGGGACGCGCTCACCAAGAAGGCTGCGATCCCCGAGAAGCGCGACGCCGCCGTGCTGGCCTGGGAGCGAGCCTCGGCCACGGCCGCGGCGGGCACGCTGCCGACCCCGGCCGTCGTCGTACCGTTCCGGATGCTGTCGTCGGTCGCCGACGTCACCGCGGGCAACCGCGAGGTCATCGCGCGCACCGTCGGCGCCCCCGAGGCCGACCTCGAGCCTCGGCTGACCAAGGCCGCCACCTGGATCACCCAGTACGTCGACCCCGAGGACCGCACCACCGTGCGCGAGGTCGCCGACGCGGCTCGCCTCGCGGCGCTGACGGCCGAGGAGATCCGCTGGCTCGAGCTGCTGCTCGCGAACCTGCCCGCGGACTTCACCGACGCCGACGCGCTCACGTCGGTCATCTACGGCGTGCCGAAGCTGGCCCTCGGGCTCGGCCTCGACGATGCCCCCACCGACGAGGTGAAGGCCGGCCAGAAGGCGTTCTTCGGCCTGCTCTACGCCCTGCTGGTCGACGCCGAGCGCGGCCCGCGCCTGCCCACCCTGTTCGCCGCGCTCGGTGCGGAGAAGGTGCGCTCGCTGCTGTCCTGAGCCCGGCCTGGGCCGGCCTCAGGCCGGGTCGTCGGGGTGGATCGAGCGGGTCTCGGCGCGCTGGTAGCCCCGCGGGAGCCAGTCGCGGACGTAGACCTTCGGCATCGCCTTGGCCACCGCCAGGGCGACGTAGACGACGGTGTTGACCGCGACGAACGCGGCCAGGACGCCGAACCAGTGACTGTGCATGGTGGAGGTCGGCAGCAGCACGCCGTACGCCGAGAGCAGCGGCCTCATGCGCGCACCGGCTCGCGGTCGACGGCCGCCGTGTGGCCCGCGCCCCAGGTGGCCTGGCGGCCACGGGAGATGTCGATGACGCCCTTGACGTAGACCACGTCGAGGAATATCGCGTAGAAGAGCTCGGGGAACAGGCAGATCGCGAGCAGCCGGGCGCGCCAGCCGCCGGCCCACACCCCGATGACGCGCTCGACGACGAACAGCGAGCCCACCCCCAGCCAGAACGGGAACCACACCCAGCCGTCGCTGGCCATCGCCGTGACCGCGATCAGGGCCAGGTAGCTGAGCAGCGCGATCACGCCGTACCCGATGCCGAGCTGCTGGGCCCAGTAGCGGAACGTCTGCGGACGCACGCCGTACGCGCCGAGGTTCTCCAGGGCGCCGCGCTGCCAGCGCAGCCGCTGGGTCCACAGGTTGCCCCAGGTCGGCATCACCTCGGTCACGACGGTGCAGTCCGACGGCGACATGATCAGCGCACCGAGGCTCTTCAGCGCCAGGGTGAGCTCGTTGTCCTCGGTCAGCACCAGGGTGTCGTAGACGTCGCCGTGCACCCCGGGGATGCTGCGGCCGCGCTCGGCGGCGACGGTGCGCAGCGCACGGGGCCGGAACACCGTGGCGGTGCCGGTGAGCACGAAGACCTTCCCGCGGCGGCGGCGCAGGTCGCGGCCGTAGCGGGTGTACTCGTTGCGCTGGAACTGCCCGAGCAGGCCGAAGCCATCCTCGCCGTAGAACAGCGCACCGACCGCCATCAGGCCGCGGTCCGCGGTCATCCGCCGCACGGCGCTGGCCAGGAACCCCTGGTCGAGGATCGTGTCGGCGTCCATGACCATGACCAGGTCGTTGTCGCCCTGCGCGGGGAGGACCTGGGCCAGCACCTGGTTGAGCGCGCCGGCCTTCTTGCGGTCGTTGCCGACGGTCTCGACCACCTCGACGCCGTGGGACCGCGCGACCGCGATGGTCCCGTCGGTGCAGTTGTCGGCGACGACGACGATCCGCTCCGGCGGATGCGACTGGTTCTGGAGCGAGGACAGGGTCAGGCCGATGCCGCGCTCCTCGTTGTGGGCGGGGATGAGGACGGTGAGGGTCACCGGACCGGCGTACACACCGCGGGTCTCGGCCATCACGACCCGCGGCGAGAGCGGCAGGTGCACCTCGTCGACGCTGCGCCGGGAGCGGTTGGCGATCCGGGTCTCGACGGTCGCCACCGCCGCCGCGACGAGCAGCGCGAGGCCGACGGCGGCCAGGATCGTGGCCGTGCCCGGTGCCTCGGTGTCGTAGAGGACGCGCCAGGTGCCGAGCAGGAGGCCAGACCGCGCCGGTCCGGCGTACCGGTCGCCGGAGCCCGAGACCGCCCACCACAGGAGCCCGGCGCCCGCGAGCGCCGCACCCGCGATGAGCAGGCCGACCAGACGCTGCAATCCCCTCATGCTGCCCTCCACACGCCCGAAGGTACGGATGGAACAACCATCGTTGGAGGAGAAACCGCCTGCTCGGTGCGTTCGGACGGACCATTCGGGACGAAGTCCCGCAGCCTTCCGAACGGCGCCGCCCGAGTGGCGTCCTCCCCCAGCATTCAGGAGGTCGGCCGAGCCGACCACGACGGGAAGTGCCATGGACGGCGATCCGAGAGACCACGACCTGATGCAGGTCGAGCCGCAGGGGGCACGCGTGCACGACGACCAGATGCACCTGATCATCGAGGCGTCGCCGAGCGCCATGATCCTCGTCGACGGCGCCGGCCGGATCGTCCTGGTCAACAGCGAGGCCGAGCGCTCGTTCGGCTACACCCGCGACGAGCTCCTCCGGATGAACGTCGACGCGCTCGTCCCCGCGAGCGCGCGCGACGCCCACGTGCACGCCCGGGAGAACTACCTGGCGCACCCCAGCCGGCGCGGCATGGGCGTCGGCCGTGAGCTGTACGGCGTCCGCAAGGACGGCACCGAGCTGCCCATCGAGATCGGCCTCAACCCGATCACCATCGACGAGCGCCCGCACGTCCTCGCATCCATCATCGACATCACCGAGCGCCGCCGCGGCCAGGCGGAGGCCGATGCGCAGCGCCAGGCCCAGCAGCTGCGGACGATCCTCGCGACGCTGCCGCTCTCGGTGATCGCGACCGACCTGACCGGTCGCATCGTCACCGCGAACCCGGCGGCCGAGGAGCTCGTCGGCTACCGGCAGGAGGAGCTCGTCGGCAGCTCGCTCACCGCCATCGACGCCGAGCGCCGCCGCGGCGCCGAGGTCGACATCCCGGTGCTGCGCGACACCGGTACGGCGGTGGAGTGGTCCTACCGGCGCAAGGACGGGAGCGTCGTACCGGTGAGCGAGGAGGTGGTCGTCCTCAAGGAGGACGACGGCACGCCCACCGGCTACCTCGTCGTCGCCTTCGACATCACCCAGCGCATCGAGGCGCGTGAGGCGGTCGACCACATCCTCCACCACGACCAGCTCACCGACCTGCCGAACCGCACCCAGCTGGTGGAGAAGCTCGACGGGGCGATGACCCGCGCGCGCCGCGACGGCAGCGAGGTCGCGCTCCTCCTGCTCGACCTCGACCACTTCAACCGGATCAACGACACCCTCGGCCACCACATCGGCGACGAGCTGCTGCTGGCCGTCGCCGACCGGCTCCGCTCCTGGGTGCGCGGCTCGGACCTGGTCGCCCGGCTCGGCGGCGACGAGTTCGCCATCGTGATGGACGACCTGACCCCCGGCACCGACCTTTCGGAGCGCATCTCCGGGATGCTCGCGTCCCTGCTGGCCCCCATCCGCGTGCAGGGGTACGACGTCGTGGTGACCGCCAGCGTCGGCGGCACCGTGTTCCCCGGTGACGGCGACACCCCGGCCACGCTGCTGCGGCACGCCGACGTCGCCATGTACCGCGCCAAGGCGTCCGGCCGCGACAGCCTGGCCTGGTTCGACGCGGCCATGGTCGAGGAGGTCAACGAGAAGCTGGCCCTGTCCGGGGCGCTGCGCAACGCGCTGGCGCACGGCGAGCTCGCGGTCGTCTACCAGCCCCAGTTCGACCTCACCGAGGGCCGGCTGATCGGCTTCGAGGCGCTGGCCCGCTGGCACAGCGCCGAGCTGGGAACCGTCTCCCCCGACCGGTTCATCCCGGTCGCCGAGGACAGCGGGCTCATCGTCGAGCTCGGCGAGTGGGTGCTGCGCACCGCGTGCGCCGACATCGCCGTGCTGCAGCGGGCGGTGCGGATGCCCCTGCGGCTGGCGGTCAACGCCTCCCCGCGCCAGCTGCACGGCACCGGATGGGTCGACCAGGTGTCGTCGGCGCTGGCCGACTCCGGCCTGGAGCCGTGGCAGCTCGGGATCGAGATCACCGAGGGCATCCTGCTCGAGGACAACGGGGTCGCGGTCGCCTCGCTGCAGGCGCTGCGGGCGCTCGGCGTGCAGGTCATCGTCGACGACTTCGGCTGCGGCTACTCCAGCCTCGCCTACCTGACCCGGTTCCCCATCGACAAGATCAAGATCGACCGGTCCTTCGTCGCGCCGATCGGCTCCGTCGAGGATGACGCCGCGGTCGTCGACGCGATCATCGGCATGGCGCACGCCCTGGGCATGGTCGTCGTGGCCGAGGGCGTGGAGACCGAGGCGCAGGAGGAGTACCTGCGCAGCCACGGCTGCGACCAGGTCCAGGGCTACCGGTACGGCAGGGGCGTGCCGCTCGGGGACGCGGCCCGGATCCCGCACACGCTGGACGCCTGATCCCCACCATGCCGACCCCACCGCAGCTCACCGCACCGTCCCCGGCCTGGGCACGCCGCATCCCGTCGTACGCCGGCGGGCTGGTGTGCGCGATCGGGGTGGCCATGCTGGTCGGCTGGTTCCGCCACTTCTCCGTCCTCGCGCCGGTCATCCCCGCGCTCCCGACGATGAAGGCGAACACCGCGCTCGCCGCCACGTTCTCCGGGCTCTCGCTCGTCGGCCATGGTCGATGGGGGCGCTGGCTGGCGCTGGTCCCGCTCGCGATCGGTGCCGCGACGCTGGTCGAGTGGATCTCCGGGCACGCGCTCGGCATCGACGAGCTGCTCGTCCAGGACCCGTTCGCCTCGCTCAACCCGGGACGCAGCTCGCCGCAGGCCGCGACGTCGCTGGTGGTCTTCGCGCTGGCCCGGGTGCTGTCGGCCGGGCGGCCGCGGCTCGCGCACGTCGGTGGGCTGCTGACGGCGGCGTACGCCTGCCTGGTCCTGGTGCTCGAGCTCGGCTGGCTCTTCCGGGCCCCCGAGCTCGCCTCGCTCAACGGCGGCCCGGGCATCGCCGTGCCGTCGGCGACGTCGATCGCCCTGCTCGCGCTGGGCCTCGCGGGCCTGCACGCCGACCGCCGGCCGCTGGTCTACCTGTGGGACGGCGGGCCCGCCGGCACCGTCGTACGCCGCCTGCTGCCGTGGGTGATCGTCGCGCCGCCGACGCTGGGCCTCGTGCCGGTGCTGGCGCACAACCTCAACCTCGGCACGGCGACCTTCGCGGGCAGCATGATGGTCCTGCTGGTGGTGGTCGTGACGGTGACGGCCCAGTCCATCCACCGCGTGGAGGTCGACCGGGCCCGGGCGGAACAGGCGCTGCGCGACGCCGAGCAGCGGGCGCGCCAGCTCGCCGAGCGCGACCCGCTGACCGGCATCTGGAACCGCCGCTGGTTCGAGGCGGAGCTGCGCACCGTGCTCGGCCACCAGTCCGAGGAGCCCGGCGGCGCGCTCCTGGTCGTCGACGTCGACCACTTCAAGACGGTCAACGACACCGCGGGCCACCAGGCCGGCGACCGGGTCCTGGTGGCCGTGGCCCGCGCCCTGGTCGGCGCGGTCCCCGAGCCGGCGTCGGTGAGCCGGATCGGCGGGGACGAGTTCGCCGTCGTCGTGCCCCGCGGCGACCGGGTGAGCATCGAGCGCCTGGCCGCGGCCGCGATCGAGGCCGTCCGCGAGGCCTCGGTGCACGCCGGGACGGCCCTCGTCACCGCGTCCGTCGGCGTCGCGCTGTTCGCGGACCTGCCCCGCGACGGGCGCACCGAGCAGGCGCTGCTGGTCCGCGCCGACGAGGCCCTCTACGCCGCCAAGCGGGGCGGACGCGACCGGCACCGGACCTACCGGCCGACCGAGCCCCGGAGTCAGCCCAGGAGCTCGACGTACGCCGTCTGACTCGACTCGCGCAGGAACGTCGAGCAGCGCTCCCACTCGTCGTCCTCGCCGATCGCCCGGGCGGCCTTCGCCAGCATCGCGAGGCAGGTCAGGAAGCCCCGGTTCGGCGCGTGCTCCCACGGCACCGGGCCGTGGCCCTTCCAGCCGTTGCGGCGCAGCACGTCGAGCGAGCGGTGGTAGCCGACGCGCGCGTAGGCGTAGACCGTCACCGGGTCGGCGTGCTGCACGGCAGCCTGCGACGCGAGGGCGGCCCAGGCCACCGGCGAGGCCGGGAACTGGCGGACGACGGCCGCGGCGTCCGTGGCGTGGGCGAGCACCGCGGCGGCGGGGTCCTCGGGGAGGTGCGTGGGAGGCGGGCCAGCCATCAGGTCGATTCCGGTCATGGCCCCATTCTGGCGCGTGCGCTTCGGCGACCGTTCGGCGCCGGGACCCGACCGCTCGGCGCAGCGCGGGTGCGTCGACAGGTGATCGGCGTCACATCGCACTAACCTGCGAGACATGGCACTCGGGAACCACAGAGCTCCGCAGACCCCTCGCACCGACACCGGCAAGCTGGTGCTGGCCGGCATCCTGCTCGCGATCCCCGTCATCGCACTGATGGCGGTGCCGACGTACGCGAGGACCGGGCCGGCGCTGTGGGGCTTCCCGTTCTTCTTCTGGTACCAGTTCCTCTGGGTGTTCCTCTGCTCCGGCATGACCTACGCGGCCTACCGGCTCACCCTCGCGGCACGCCACAAGGACGGTGAGTGATGCGTCCGCTCACCGCCGACGCCGGCGTCAACGGCACCGCCCTGACCGTCCTGGTCGCGCTGTTCGTCCTCGTCACGGTGGCCGGCTTCATGGCCACCCGGTTCCGCCACGCGGGTTCGCTGGACAACCTGGACGAGTGGGGGCTCGGCGGACGCAGCTTCGGCACGATCGTGACCTGGTTCCTGCTCGGCGGCGACCTCTACACGGCGTACACCTTCGTGGCCGTGCCCGCGGCGATGTTCGCGACCGGCGCCGTGGCCGGCTTCTTCGCCGTGCCCTACACGATCGTGCTCTACCCGATCGTTTTCGTCTTCATGGCCCGGCTCTGGTCGGTGAGCCACCGGCACGGCTACGTCACGGCCGCCGACTTCGTCCGAGGGCGGTACGACGCCCGCCCGCTGTCCCTCGCGGTCGCGGTCACCGGCTTCCTCGCCACGATGCCCTACATCGCGCTGCAGCTCGTCGGCATCCAGGCGGTCCTCCAGGTCGCCGGCCTCGGCGGCAGCGGCAGCTGGCTGGCCAAGGACCTGCCGCTGTTCATCGCGTTCGCCGTGCTGGCGGCGTACACCTACACCAGCGGGCTGCGGGCCCCTGCGGTGATCGCGTTCGTCAAGGACGTCCTGATCTACCTGGTCATCATCGTCGCGGTGATCTACCTGCCGCACCACGTCGGCGGGTGGGCGCACGTGTTCTCGGCGGCACACGACAAGATGGCCACCGTCAACGCCGCGACGGGCAAGCCCACCGGCACCTTCGTCTCGGTCGGCGCCACGCACTGGGCCTACGCCACGCTGGCGCTCGGCTCCGCCCTGGCGCTGTTCATGTACCCGCACTCGATCACCGCGTCGCTGTCGTCGAAGAGCCGCAACACCATCCGACGCAACGCGGCCATCCTGCCGGCGTACTCCTTCCTGCTGGGGCTGCTCGCCCTGCTCGGCTGGGTGGCGATCGCCTACGGGATCGACCTCAAGAAGGACCTCGGCGGCAACCCGCAGCTGGTGATCCCGCAGCTGTTCGAGAGCGCCTTCCCGTCCTGGTTCACCGGGATCGCGTTCGCCGCGATCGCGATCGGCGCGCTCGTGCCGGCCGCGATCATGTCGATCGCCGCGGCGAACACCTTCGCCCGCAACATCTACAAGGAGTGGCTCAAGCCGGACGCCACACCGCAGGAGGAGGCGAAGGTCTCCAAGCTGATGTCGCTGGTCGTGAAGGCCTTCGCGCTCGTGTTCGTGCTGACGATGGACAAGCAGAACGCGCTCAACTTCCAGCTGCTCGGCGGCATCTGGATCCTGCAGATCTTCCCGGCCGTCGTGTTCAGCCTCTACACCCGCTGGTTCCACCGGTGGGCCCTGCTCGCCGGCTGGGCCGTCGCCATGGGCTACGGCACGATCGCTGCCTACCGGGTCGTCGGCCCCACCACGAAGCACTTCGGTGGCTCGCTGGCCGACATCCCGGGCATCGGCGAGATGGGCTACATCGCGCTCACCGCGTTCGTGCTCAACGTGGTCGTCGCGGTCCTCGGGTCGGCGCTGCTGAACGCGCTGAAGGTGCCGAACGGGTCGGACGCGACGTCGGCGGGCGACTACCACGCGGACGCGGGCGACCCCCGGGTCCAGCCGCTGCCCCCCGCCGTCTGAAAGCGGTTGGTTGCGAACGGGAACGAATGTCGGTGGTCGGGTGTTGAGTTGTTCTCGTGACCCAGAGCGAGATCGCGGCGCCCGCCGCACCCACCGCCGAGACCAACCCGTGGCCCGCCCTGTGGGCCCTGGTCATCGGGTTCTTCATGATCCTCGTCGACATGACGATCGTGACCGTCGCGACGCCGACGATCATGGACGACCTGCACGCCTCGGAGACCGACGTCCTGTGGGTGACGAGCGCCTACATGCTGGCGTACGCCGTTCCTGTGCTCATCACCGGACGGCTCGGTGACCGCTTCGGCTCCAAGTACCTCTACCTCGGCGGCCTGACCGTCTTCACGCTCGCGTCGCTGTGGTGCGGCCTGACCTCGACGGTGGGCGCGCTGGTGCTCGCCCGGGTCGTGCAGGGCTTCGGCGCCTCGATGATGACGCCGCAGACGATGGCGATCATCACCCGCATCTTCCCGCCCGCCAAGCGCGGCTCGGCGATGGCCGTGTGGGGCGCGACCGCGGGTGTCGCGATGGTCGTCGGCCCGATCGCCGGTGGCGTCCTGACCGACCTCGCGGGCTGGGAGTGGATCTTCATCGTCAACGTGCCCGTGGGTGTCATCGCGTTCGCTGCCGCCTGGCGGCTCGTGCCGGCACTGCCGACCCGCGAGCACAAGTTCGACTGGCTGGGCGTCGCCCTCTCGGGCATCGCGATGTTCCTGCTCTGCTTCGGCATCCAGGAGGGTCACCAGCACCACTGGGCCGGCTGGATCGTCGCGATGATCGTCGGCGGTCTGGTGACGCTCGGCCTCTTCGTCTTCTGGCAGGCGGTCAACAAGGCCGAGCCGCTGGTGCCGCTCAGCCTGTTCAAGGACCGCAACTTCTCGGTCTCCAACGTGGCGATCACCTGCATGGGATCGATCGGCGCCGCCTTCGGCTTCCCGCTGATGTTCTACGCCCAGGGCGTGCGCGGCGACTCGCCCACACAGGCCGCCCTGCTGATGCTGCCGATGGCCGTGATGTCGATCTTCCTGGCGAAGTTCGTCGGCGGCCTGACCGACACCCTGCACCCGCGGATCGTCACGGGGATCGGCTTCGCCGTCAGCCTGGTCGGCTTCCTCTACCTCATGGCCGAGATCCGGCCCGAGGCCGCGGTGTGGGAGATCGCGATCCCGATGGTCCTGGTCGGCATCGGCAACGCGTTCATCTGGGCCCCGACCGCCGCCACCGCCAACCGCAACCTGCCGCTGCACCTGGCCGGCGCGGGCGCGGGTGTCTACAACGCGACCCGTCAGGTGGGCTCGGTCCTCGGCTCCGCCGCGATCGCCGTGCTGATCGCGAGCCGGCTCGCGGCGAACCTCCCCGGGGCGGGCTCCGCCAGCGAGGCCCATGTCGGCCGGATCGCCGACCCGCACGTCGCCGACCTGTTCAGCAAGGCCATGCAGCAGTCGATGTGGCTCCCCGCCGCGGCGTACCTCGTCGGGCTGGTCGCGGTCATGTTCTACGAGAAGCCGAAGCACGTCGGGTACGGCGGGCACTGAGCGGCCACCGAGGAGCGCCGAACCGACGGGGTCGGTTCTGTTCACTCACATGTGAGTGAATCCTGTTCACTCACATGTGAGTGACCAGGACCGACAGGTCACGTGTACGGCCAGAAGTCGTGCGACCGCTCCTCGAACCGCACGTCGAGGAGCTGGCCGATCGTATCGATAGACGATGCGCGTGGCCGATCGGAGAACCAGCCGCGAACGGCTCTCCACAGGGTCAGTGGATGAACCCGAACAGCGGGCTGTCGGGCGCGACCCGCTCCACCCGTAGCCGGGAGTCCTCCATCCGGGCGAGCAGCCCGTCCAGGTCCGAGGCGCGCTGCATCTCGATGCCGACCAGGGCGGGGCCGGTCTCGCGGTTGTTGCGCTTGGTGTACTCGAACAGGGTGATGTCGTCGTCGGGGCCGAGCACCTCGTCGAGGAACCGGCGCAGCGCGCCGGGCTCCTGGGGGAACTCCACCAGGAAGTAGTGCTTGAGGCCCTCGAAGACCAGCGCCCGCTCGACGATGTCGGCGTAGCGCGAGACGTCGTTGTTGCCGCCGGAGACGACCGCGACGACCGTGGAGCCGGGGGCGAGCCCGAGCTCGGGGAGCCGCAGCGCCGCGGCGGCGAGCGCCCCGGCGGGCTCGGCGATGATGCCGTCGGACTGGTACATGTCGAGCATCTCCACGCAGATCAGCCCCTCCGGCACACCGACGGGACGTACGTCGATCTCCGCACGCGCGGCGGCGACGGCGGCGTAGGTGAGGTCGCCGACCCGGCGTACCGCGGCACCGTCGACGAACTGGTCGACCTGGTCGAGGTCGACGGGCCCGCCGGCCTCGAGGGCCGCGGCCAGCGAGGCCGCGCCCGCCGGCTCCGCGGCCACCACGACCGTGCCGGGTGACTGCTCGCGCAGCCGGCCGAGCGCTCCCGCGATGAGGCCGCCGCCGCCCACAGGCACCACCAGGGCGTCCAGGGCGATGCCGGCGGCACCGAGCTCGTCGAGGATCTCGGCGGTGACGGTGCCCTGTCCGGCGATGACCCCGAGGTGGTCGAAGGCCGGGATCACCGTGGCGCCCGAGGCGGCCGCGAACTCGGCCGCGGCGACCACCGAGTCGTCGTAGGTCTCACCGGCGATGACGACGTCGACGTACGAACCCCCGAGCGCCGCGACCCGGTCCCGCTTCTGCCGTGGCGTCGTACCGGGCAGGAAGATCGTCGCCCGGACACCGGCGCGGGCGCAGGCGAACGCGACGCCCTGCGCGTGGTTGCCGGCCGACGCGCAGGCCACACCGGCCTCCCGCTCCTCCGGCGACAGCGACGAGACGACGTTGAACGCGCCGCGGACCTTGTAGGACCGCACCGGGGTGAGGTCCTCCCGCTTCAGCCAGACGTCGAGGCCGGTCAGCTCGGAGAGGCGGGGAGCCCGCTGCAGGGGCGTGCCGCCGACGGCGGACACCACCGCGGTCCCGACAGGCTCGACCACCGGTGCTAGCCGATCGACTTGCCCGCCGCGCTGAGGTCGGCACACGCCTGGACCACCCGTGCGGACATGCCGGCCTCGGCGGCCTTGCCCCAGGCCCGCGGGTCGTAGGTCTTCTTGTCGCCGACCTCGCCGTCGACCTTGAGCACTCCGTCGTAGTTGCGCAGCATGTGGTCGGCGACCGGGCGGGTGTAGGCGTACTGGGTGTCGGTGTCGACGTTCATCTTGACCACGCCGTAGGACACCGCGGCGGCGATCTCCTCCTCGGTCGACCCCGAGCCGCCGTGGAAGACCAGGTTCAGCGGCTTGTCGCCGGCGATGTCGCCGTACTTGCCGACGATGGCCTCCTGGGCGTTCTTGAGGATCTCCGGGCGCAGCTTGACGTTGCCCGGCTTGTAGACGCCGTGGACGTTGCCGAAGGTGAGCGCGGTCAGGTAGGTGCCCTGCTCGCCGAGGCCGAGCGCCGCGACGGTCGCGAGGGCGTCCTCCGGGGTGGTGTACAGCTTCTCGTCGATGGCGCCGACGACCCCGTCCTCCTCGCCGCCGACCACGCCGACCTCGATCTCGAGGATGATCCGCGCGGCCGCGCACTTGGCGAGGAGCTCCTCGGCGATCTGCAGGTTCTCGTCCAGCGGTACGGCGGAGCCGTCCCACATGTGGCTCTGGAACAGCGGCGCCTCGCCGCGCGCGACCCGCTCCGCGGAGATGTCGACGAGCGGACGGACGAAGGCGTCCAGCTTGTCCTTCGGGCAGTGGTCGGTGTGCAGGGCGATGTTCACCGGGTAGCTCTTCGCGACCTCGGCCGCGAAAGCCGCGAACGCGACCGAGCCGGTGACCATGTTCTTGACCGACGGGCCGGAGAGGTACTCCGCGCCGCCCGTGGAGATCTGGATGATGCCGTCCGACCCGGCGTCCGCGAAGCCCTTGAGGGCGGCGTTGAGGGTCTGCGACGAGGAGACGTTGATGGCCGGGAACGCGTAGGAGCCGCTCTTCGCGGCAGCGAGCATCTCGGCGTACTTCTCAGGCGTGGCGATCGGCATGGATTCACCCTAGCCGGGGCGAGGACCGCGGCGCTCGGCCGCTCAGCGGAAGACGGACTCCCGCTGGCGCAGCAGCGTGTAGAGCGTCTGCTGGATGGTCTCGCGGACCTGGTCGGTGATGTTGAAGGTCAGCATCGGGTCGTCGGCGGAGCCGGCGTCGTAGGTGTCGGTGCGGATCGGCTCGCCGAACTCCAGGATCCACTTCGACGGCAGCGGCACCAGCCCGAGCGGGCCGAGCAGCGGGAACAGCGGTGTGATCGGGATGTACGGGACACCGAGCACCCGCGCGAGCGCGGGGATGTTGCCGACCAGGGGGTAGATCTCCTCGGCGCCGACGACCGACAGCGGCACGATGGGTACGCCGGTGCGGACCGCCGCCGACACGAAGCCGCCGCGCCCGAAGCGCTGGAGCTTGTAGCGCTCGGCGTACGGCTTGCCGATGCCCTTGAAGCCCTCGGGCCAGACACCGACGAGCTCACCCCCGCGCAGCATCCGCTCGGCGTCCTCGCTGCACGCGAGCGTGGCGCCGCCCTTGCGGGCGACGCTGCCGACGAAGGGCAGCCGGAACACGAGGTCCGCGCCGAGCGGGCGCAGGAAGCGGCCGGTCTCGTGGTGGATGGTCGTCATCGTCATCAGGCCGTCGACCGGGATGGTGCCGGAGTGGTTGGAGACCACCAGGGCGCCGCCGTCGGTCGGGATGTTCTCGATCCCGCGGGTCTCGATCCGGAACCACTTCTGGGCGATCGGGCGCAGCGCCGCGAACAGGAAGCGCTCGGTGATCTCGGGGTCGAAGCCGTACTCGTCGACGACGTACTCGCCGGTGAGGCGACGACGCAGGAACGCGAGGAAACGCGCCAGCTGCGGCTCCCACTGCTCACCGAAGAGCTCGCGGGCGGCGTGCTGGAAGGCCATCAGCCAGTCGGCGACGGGGATGCCGCTGGACGGCTCCCGCTCGACCACCTCGAGGCCGGACGCGGTCGGCGGGATGGTCAGCTGGCTGGTCGTGTCGGCCGGCAGCGGGATGATCGTGTCCTCGGGGAGCCGGATCACGTCCTCGGCGGGGGGCTCGCCCGAGCTGGTCGCGTCGGACGGCGCCGCGGGCTTCGCCTTCGGCTTGGGCTGGGCCAGGTTGCGCGCGGCCGAAGAGGGCCGCGTGCCGGTGCCGCGGCCGGGACGTCCGCGGGTGCCGATCGGGATGATCTCGGCGTCAGCCATCGTCGCCTCCGGCGAGGGTCAGCAGGCCCGCGGGGGCGGCGGGCCGCACGGGGAAGCGATCGGCCAGCGCACCGACGGCACGCTGGGACCGACCACCGGTGGGGCTGAGGGTCGCGGCGAACTCCGCGAAGCTGCTGGCCGTGGTGTACGCCGGCTCGAAGCCCAGCTCGGACTTCATCCGCGTGGTGTCCACGCCCCGGCCGTAGGTGAGGAACGCGAGCAGCTCGGGCGAGACGTCGGCCCGGCGCGCGGAACGCAGGGCGGATCCCACGCCGCCGAAGGCGAAGGACGGCAGCGGCAGGCTCGGCCGCTGCATCCGGCGCAGCGCCTGGGACAGCATCAGCACGCCGTCGCCGGCCACGTTGAAGGTGCCGGGCACGGGGTTGTCGACCGTGTGGGTGAGCACGCCGAGCAGGTCGGCCTGGTGCAGGAACTGCAGCCGCGGGTCGAAGCCCAGCACCGTCGGGATGACCGGCAGCCTCAGGTACGACGTCAGTGGGCTGACCACCTGCGGGCCGATCACGTTCGCGCAGCGCAGGATCGTGACCGCCACGTCGGGACGGCGCCGGGCGAAGCCGCGGACGTACCCCTCGACGTCGACGACGTCCTTGGCGTAGCCGCTGCGCGCGACGCTCCGCGGCTCCATGTCCTCGGTGAACATGGCCGGGTCGCGGTTGCTGGCGCCGTACGCCGTCGTGGACGACTTGACGACCAGCTGCTGGACCCGGTCGGACTTCTGACACGCAGCGAGCAGCTGCATCGTGCCGATGACGTTGAGCTCCTTCATCGTGCCGCGCGCGCCGGCCGAGCCGGGCGTGGCGATGACGCTCATGTGGACGACGGTGTCGACATCCTCCTTGGCGATGATCTTGGCCATCACCGGGTTGCGGATGTCAGCACGGACGAACGAAGCGGCGCCGAGGTCGCCGCGGGGCGGCGTGACGTCGACACCGACGACCCGGGCGACGCCCGGGTGCTCCGCCAAGGAACGCGCGAAGGCACGACCGAGGTCCCGGGAGACCCCGGTGATCAGGACCGTGCGGCCGCTGCTCATGTCGTTCCTGGCGGAAGCTCGGTCACTTGCCGAGCTTGCGGCGCTGGACGCGCGTCTTCTTCAGAAGCTTGCGGTGCTTCTTCTTGGCCATGCGCTTGCGCCGCTTCTTGATGACAGAACCCACGTGTGCCTCTCCAACGACCGGACCATCCGGCCTCGTCACTCGCCACGCGGCAGACGCCGGTGGACCGGACCAGCCTATCGGTGGCCGAGCAAGGTGGGTGAATCAGCGGTTACGAATGGGACACAGGTCACGAAGCGGCCGCCGGGTGCGGCGCGGCGGGGGCCTCGGCCGGCTCAGCCGGCGTCGTAGAAGGAGCTGCGCAGGTACTCGTTGACGTCGTCCTCGGTGAGCCGGAAGGAGCGGCCGACGCGGTGCGCGGGGATGGTGCCGTCGTGCACCAGCCGGTAGACCGTCATCTTCGAGACGCGCATCATGGATGCGACCTCGGCGATGGTCAGGAACTTGGGGTCCGGAAGGGACTCGGTGCGCTCGCGCGACGAGGGAGCCATGGCAAACCACGCTTTCTGCTGCGTCCGTCCCCGGCCTTCCCCAGCCGTGAATCCACCGGACTCTGGTGACAATAGGGCCTGATGTGACTCGTGGGGAAGAGATTCACCTGTGCAACTTTTGGGGATCCGGCGTGTCGGCTTGACCCGTGGACATCGCGCTCGACGGACCCGATGGCGGTGATGTCGGTCCCGGGGCTGTCGGTGGTCGCTGGAAGACTGCAGGCATGACCGGGTTCGAGGGCGTTCTGTTCGACCTCGACGACACCCTGGTCGACCACCGGGGCGCCGCTGAACGGGGCGTGCGCGCCTGGCTCGCGGGGCTCGGTCTGGGCCAGTCGGCGAGCGACCTCGAGGAGCTCGTGGACCGGTGGTTCGCGCTCGAGGCGCGGCACCACGAGCGCTACCAGCGCCGCGAGATCAGCCACGTGGAGCAGCGCCGCGCACGGATCCGTGACTTCCTCCCGAGCTGGGACCTCGCCGACGACGCCCTCGCCGATGACGTCTTCGCCGGCTACCTCGGCTGCTACCAGTCGGCCTGGCGGGCCTTCGGGGACGCGGCCGCCGCGATCGAGCGGGCGCTGACCGACGGCCTTCGGGTCGGCATCCTCACCAACGGCGAGGCCACGATCCAGACCGAGAAGCTGCGCCGCACCGGGCTGCTGCGTCGCGACGTACCCGTCTTCGCCTCCTCCGAGCTGCCGGCGGCCAAGCCCGATCCACGCTCGTACGCCGCCGCCTGCGCGGCGCTGGGGGTGCGCCCCGGGCGCACGCTGATGGTCGGCGACTCGCTGCGCCACGACGTCCTCGGCGCGCGCCGGGCGGGCCTGACCGGCGTGCTGCTGGACCGGCACGGCTGGGCGCGCGGTGGGGCCGAGGTCGCCCGGGTGCGGGACCTGGCGACCCTGCGCTGGGCCTGATCGCCGCCACTTGCTTGCCGGCAGGTAAGTGCTTACCTGCCGGCAAGCAAGAGCAGGAGAGGGTCAGCCGCCCAGCTCGACCGAGCGGTCGTGGGCGGCGCGCAGCGCGTCCAGGAAGGCGGCCCGCAGGCCGTGGGCCTCGAGCCGGCCGAGGGCGGCGGCGGTGGTGCCGGCCGGGGAGGTGACGTTCTCCCGCAGGATCGCGGGGTGGTCGCCGCTCTCGCTGAGCATCGTGGCGGCGCCGAGCAGCGTCTGCACGGCGAGCTCGTGCGCCGTGGCGCGCGGCAGACCGAGGTGGACACCGGCCTCGATCATCGCCTCAGCCACCAGGAAGACGTACGCCGGACCCGAGCCGCTCACCGCGGTGACGGCGTCCTGCTGCTTCTCCGGTACGACGACGGTGCGACCCGCCGCCGACAGCAGCTCGGTGGCCTCGGCCAGCTGCGCGTCGGTGCAGTGCGTGCCCGGCGACAGCGCCGCCATGCCCTGACCGACGAGGGCGGGGGTGTTCGGCATGACCCGGATGACCGCGACGCCGGCCGGCACGAGCGCCTCGATCGCCGCGATGGTGACACCGGCCGCGAGCGACACGACGAGCTGGCCGGGGCGCAGCGACGGCCCGATCTCGGCCAGCACCGCGGGCACGTCCTGCGGCTTCACCACGAGCAGCACGGTGTCCGCGGCGGCCGCGCCGAGGTTGTCGACGACCCGCACGGCGTACCGCTCGGTGAGCTCGGCCGCGCGCTCGGGCCGCTTCTCCCCCACCAGGACGGAGTCGGCGGGCCGGCCGGCGCGGAGCAGCCCCGCGAGCAGGGCCTCGCCCATCATCCCGGCACCGATCACGGCAATCTGCGTCATGGGCGGGAAATCTACTCGGTGCGCCTCCGCAGGGTCGCAGCGCCGAGGGCGAGCGCCGCGAGCGCGAAGCCGACCACGACCGCCAGGTCACCCCACACGTGCGCGAGCGGATCGCCCGTCGCCAGGCGGGACATCGCGTCGACGGCGTAGGTCAGCGGCATCACGTCGGAGATGGCGTGCAGGACCCCGGGCATCGCCGAGCGTGGGGTGAGCAGACCGCACAGCAGGATCTGCGGCACCACCACGGCCGGCAGGAACTGCACCGCCTGGAACTCGGTGCGCGCGAAGGCCGAGACGAAGAGCCCCAGCGCGGTGCCCAGCACAGCGTCGGCGACGCCCACGACACCGAGCAGCACGACCGGTCCGCCGACGTCCATGCCGAGCAGGCCGACGGCGACGCCGACGGCGAGCACCGCCTGCACCATCGCCACCAGGCCGAACGCGAGCGCGTAGCCGAGGAGGAAGTCCAGCTTGCCCATCGGCAGGGTGAACAGCCGCTCCAGCGTGCCGCTCGAGCGCTCGCGCAGCGTCGTCACGCTGGTCACCAGGAACATCACGAAGAACGGGAAGATCGCTAGCAGCGCCGGCCCGACCCGGTCGAAGACGAACGGGGCGTCCGTGAAGATCCACCAGAGCAGGGTCTGCAGCAGGCACGGCAGGACCAGCAGGATCGCGAGGGTACGACGGTCGCGGACCAGCTGCCGCAGGACCCGTGCCGTGATGGCGAGCGTGATCCGCGGCGTCATCGCGCACCCTGCCCCTCGACGAGGGCGAGGAAAGCCTCCTCTACCGAGTCGACACCGGCTGCCGCCTTCACCGCCGCAGGAGTGTCGTGGGCGATGATCCGGCCCTCGCGCATCAGCAGCAGCCGGTCGCACCGGTCGGCCTCGTCCATCACGTGGCTCGAGATGAGCAGCACCTTGCCGTCGGCGGCGAGCCGGTGGAACACCTCCCACAGGTCACGGCGCAGCACCGGGTCCAGGCCGACCGTCGGCTCGTCCAGGACCAGCAGCTCGGGGCCCCCGAGCAGCGCGGCCGCCAGCCCGACGCGCGAGCGCTGGCCGCCGCTGAGCCGGCCGACCACCTGGTCGCGGTGCCGGCCGAGGTCCACCAGCTCGATCACCTCGTCGACGACGGCGGCAGGGCGCCCGAGCACCCGCGCGAAGAAGCGGAGGTTCTCGGTGACCGAGAGGTCGTCGTACACGCTGGAGGCCTGGGTGAGGTAGCCGACCCTGGTCCGCAGGGGCGCCGAGCCCGCGGGCGCACCGAGCACGGTGACGCTGCCGCCGGCCACCCGCTGCACGCCCACGATCGAGCGCAGCAGCGTCGACTTGCCGCAGCCCGACGGCCCGAGCAGACCGGTGACGCCGGGTTCGACGACGAGGTCGACGCCGTCGAGGACCGGCGTACCGCCGCGGACGACGAGCAGGCCGGTGACCTCGATCGGGGCGCTCACGGCTCGGCCCCGACGGCCAGGTGCGCCCGCGCGAAGGCGAGCGACTCGACCAGGTCCGCCTCCCGCTCGTCGACCGTCGGGCAGCGCCGGGTGTTGATCTCGACGATCACCTCGCCACCGAACCCGGTCGCGACGAGGTGCTCGAGGAAGGCACCCGCCCGCATCTCGCCGCGGCCCGGCACCAGGTGCTCGTCGCGGGCGTTGGCGGTGCCGTCGGTGAGGTGGATGTGTCGCAAGCGCGGGCCCAGCCGCTTCGCCATCTCGATCACGTCGTCACCGGCGATGGCCGCGTGCGACAGGTCGATGGTGGCGTTCGCGTAGGACTCCTGCGACGGGTCGGTGCCGGGCAGGTACATCGGCATGTGCCGGCGCGAGGCCCGCCAGGGGTACATGTTCTCGACCGCGAACGCGATGCCGGTCGACTCCTCCAGCGCAGCGATCCCGTTGACGAAGTCGGCGGCGTACTCCTTCTGCCAGCGGAACGGGGGGTGCACGACCACCACGTCCGCGCCGACCTCGCGCGCCATCTCGGCGGAGCGCTGCAGCTTGCCCCACGGCTCGATCCCCCAGACCCGCTGGGTGAACAGCAGGCACGGCGCGTGCACGGCGCTGATCGGGATCTGGTGGTGGTCGGAGAGCTGGAGGAGTGCGGTGGTCTGCTGGGAGAGCGCGTCGGTGCCGACCATCACCTCGACCGAGTCGTAGCCGAGGTGGGCAGCGTACGCGAAGCCGTGCGCCGTCGACTCGGGGTAGACCGAGACCGTCGACAGGCCGACCTTCGTCATCGCCTCGTCACACCTCGTCGGCGACGCTCAGCTTGTCGATGGTCTCGAGGATCACGCCCTCGCGCAGGGCCCACGGGCAGATCTCGAGTCGGTCCTCGTCGAAGATGTCCATGCAGGCCTCGGCCACGAGGGCACCCGGGACGATCTGGTGCGTGCGGCTCGGCGAGACGCCCGGGAGCGCCGCGAGCTCGGCGGGCGTCATCTCCACCAGCTTGGGGATCCACCGGCGCAGCTCGTCGAGCGGCAGCGCCCGGGGCGTCAGCGGACCGTCGCCCGACGGGGCCGCGCCGCAGATCCGCGCCAACGACCGGAACGTCTTCGACGTCGCCGCAGCGCGGTGGGTGCTTCCGGCACGGAGCACCTGGCCGGCGTCCTTGGCCAGGTCCGCGCGGATCTGGCGGCGGATCTGCCGCAGGCCGTCCTCGCCGACCCCCACCTGCGGAGCGCCGAAGTAGCGGGTCGCGAGCCGGGCCGCCCCCAGCGGCAGCGACTGCGCCACGTCCGGCCGCTCGTCGCTGCCGGCGGCGATCTCGAGCGAGCCGCCGCCGATGTCGAAGACGATGAGCCGCCCCGCGGACCAGCCGAACCACCGGCGTACCGCGAGGAAGGTGAGCCGGGCCTCGTCCTCACCGGACAGCACGGAGATCCCCACGCCGGTCCGGTCCTTGACGTGGCTGAGCACGTCCTCGGAGTTGCCCGCGTCCCGCACGGCCGAGGTGGCGAAGCTCAGCATGTCCTCGCACCCCTTCTCCTCCGCGACGACGAGCGCCTCCGCGGTGAAGGAGGTGAGCGCGTCGATGCCGGTCTGGGAGACGTCGCCATCCGCGTCCAGGTGCTCGGCGAGCCGCAGCGGCTGCTTGTAGGAGTACGCCGGGAGCGGCGCCGCTCCGTCGTGAGCGTCGACCACCAGGAGATGTCCGGTGTTCGAACCGATGTCGAGCACGCCCAGCCGCATGGATCCACGATAGTGCGGAGGGGGCACTACAGTTGCGCAGTGCCCGAGGTCGACCTGGATTTCCCCCGTGCGTTCGTGGAATTCGTCAACCCCGACGATGCGACCGAACGGCTCCGCTGCGACCTGACCTGGCTGACCTCGTCGTACACCTGCATCTTCGGCGGCGGCTGCAAGGGCATCTACGCGGACTCCCCCGACGTCGGCTGCTGCACGCTCGGCGCGCACTTCTCCGGCAAGGAGGACGAGGAGCGGGTCGCGGGCTTCGTCGACCAGCTCACGCCCGAGCAGTGGCAGTTCCACCCCGGGCGGGCGGTCAAGCGCCGGGACTGGGTGGAGAAGGACGAGGACGGCGACCGCAAGACCCGCGCCCACGAGGTGGGCGGACAGCGTGCGTGCGTCTTCCACAACCGCGGCGACTTCGCCAGCGGTGCCGGGTGCGCGCTGCACCTGCTCGCGCTCGAGCAGGGACGCAACCCGCTGGAGACCAAGCCGGACGTGTGCTGGCAGCTGCCGATCCGGCGTACCTTCCGCAACGTCGAGCTGACCGACGGCACGACGTACACCGAGGTCTCGATCGGTGAGTACGACCGGCGCGGCTGGGGCGCCGGCGGCCACGACCTGGACTGGTACTGCTCGGGCAACACCGAGGCGCACGTCGGCGTGGAGCCGGTCTACGTCACCAACGAGGCCGAGCTGGTCGCGCTCATGGGGCAGGGCGCGTACGACGAGCTCGTCCGTCACTGCGAGGCGCACCTCCGGTCGCGGTCGGCTCTGGCGCTGCACCCCGCCGACCCGCGCTGAGCTCCTCGACAGGTCCCTCGACGTCAAGAGATCCGGACCCCCGATTCGGTGCCACCGAGGCACCGGAGAACAATGTCGTCATGCGCCTGGATCACCTCTCCTACGCCGCCGGTCCCGATGGTCTCGACAGCACCGCCGAGCGACTCGGTGCAGCGCTCGGGGTGGAGTTCGGCGACGGAGGTGTCCACCCGCGCTTCGGCACCCGCAACCGCATCCTGCCGATGACCAACGGCACTTACCTCGAGGTCGTCGAGGCCCTGGACCACCCGGCCTCCGACAAGGCGCCGTTCGGCCAGGCCGTGAAGACGCGGTCCGCCCTCGGTGGCGGCTGGCTCGGCTGGGTCGTCGCGGTCCCCGACATCACCGTCGTCGAGCAGCGGCTCGGCCGCAACGCCGCGCAGGGCAGCCGGCACCGTCCCGACGGCACCGAGCTGCGCTGGCAGCAGATCGGCGTCAACGGCCTCATCGCCGACCCGCAGCTCCCGTTCTTCATCAAGTGGGAGTCCGACGCGGCGCTGCACCCGTCGTCCGACGCCGACGGCGAGGCCAGCCTGGTCGCGCTCGAGATCGCCGGCGACCCGCAGCGGGTCAGCGAGTGGTTGGGCGAGACCGTCGAGTCCCCGCTGGAGGACGTCAAGGTCGAGTGGGTCGCCCCGCACGGCACCCCGGGTCTCCTCGCCGCGCAGATCCTCACCCCCAACGGCCTGGTCCGGATCTGACCGGGATCGCCCGGGGCGCGATCGAGAGCCCCAACATCTGGCGGCACACGGCGACGTACGAGATCGAGAACCGGGCCGCCGATCCGGACGGCCGGCTCTGGTCCGCGCTGGAACGCCACGCCGACTGGCGCGACCGGGTGGTGCTCGACCTCGGCTGCGGCACCGGCTTCCACCTGCCCCGGTTCGCGGAGACGGCCGCGCGCGCGATCGGCGTCGAGCCACACCCGGCACTGCTGCGGCTGGCCGGCCGACGGACCCGCGACCTCGGCAACGTCACGCTGCACCAGGGCACCGCCCAGCAGATCCCGCTCCCCGACCGCAGCGTGGACGTCGTCCACGTCCGGTGGGCCTACTTCTTCGGGCCCGGCTGCGAGCCGGGCCTCGCCGAGCTGGCGCGCGTCGTCCGCCCGGGCGGCACCGCGATGGTGATCGACAACGACGGGTCGCGCTCGACGTTCGGGGCCTGGTTCCGGCGCGGCTACCCCCACCTCGACCCGCCCACCACGATCGAGCGGTTCTGGACCACGCACGGCTGGACCCTGGAGCGCGTCGACATGGGCTGGCGCTTCGAAAGCCGCGCCGACCTCGAGGACGTGGTCCGCATCGAGCTGAACCCCGAGACCGCCGCCCAGGTGCTGCGGCACCACGACGGCCTCGATGTCGACTACGCGGTCAACCTGTGGTGGAAGCGGTTCTGATCAGCGCAGGTCGGTGAGCTGGTCCGGCTCGACCCTGGTCCCGACCATCGCCCGGAGCCTGTCGTTGACGTCCCAGATGCCGACGTTCATGCCGGCCGTGACCGTGCCGTCGCGCAGCCAGTAGGCGATGAAGGCGTTGCCCGCGAGGTCGCCGCGGACGACCACCTCGTCGTCGGGGGCGCCGTGTCCGACGTACTCCATGGAGAACTCGAACTGGTCGGTGTAGAAGTACGGCGCCCAGTCGTACTCGCCCTCGCGGCCCAGCATCGCCCGCGCGGCCAGCCGGCCCTGGCGGATCGCGTTGTCCCAGTGCTCGACCCGCAGCGGCCCGAACAGCGAGCTCTCGGCGCGCGCCACGTCGCCGGCCGCGAACACCCGCGGGTCGGCGGTGCGCAGGTGCTGGTCGACCACGACGCCGTTGTCGACCGCGAGCCCGGCCGCCTCGGCGAGGGCGGTGGCGGGTGCCGCCCCCACCGCCATCACGACGAGGTCCGCCGCGACCTTGCCGTCGGAGGTGACGACACCGTCCGGCTCGATCGCCTCGACCTTCACGCCGGTCCGCACGTCGACGCCGTGCGAGCGGTGCAGGTCGACCAGGTGCTGGGCGAGCTCCGGCCCGAGGACGTTGCCGAGCGGCAGCGGGCCGGCCTCGAGCACCACGGCCTCGGCTCCGCGCGAGCGCGCGGCCGCGGCCACCTCCAGCCCGATCCAGCCGCCGCCGATCAGCACGACGCGGCGCCCGGGCTCGAGGGCCTCCTGGACCCGGCGGGCGTCCTCGATCGTGCGCAGCGTGACGGCGTGGTCGGCGCCGGGCAGGTCGAGCTGCCGCGGCGTCGCGCCGGTCGCCAGCAGCAGCCGGTCGAAGGGCCGGTCGGTCCCGTCCTCGAGGTGGACCGTGCCGGCGTCGAGGTCGATCCGTGTCGCGCGGGTGGCGCTGATCAGCGTGACGTCGCGGTCGGCGTACCACTGCTCGTCGTGGAGCAGCGCGAAGTCCTTGTCGCCCAAGAGGTACTCCTTGGACAGCTGAGGTCGCTCGTACGGCGGCTCCTGCTCGCCGCTGACGACGGTGATCCCGCCGGCGTACCCCTCGTCGCGGAGGGCCTCCACGGCCTTGGCGGCCGCGAGCCCGCCACCGACGACCACGATCTCCTGGACGGGCTCTCCCGATGTGTCAGCCATCCCTCCATCGTGGCGCGCGGCGGCACGCGACGGAAGGGCGATTCAGCTGCGGTACTCGGGGTTCTCGAAGTCGAAGCGGGTGCCGGCGTTCCACTCCGAGCGCTGGTTCCCGTACGCCGGCACCCCGCCCGCGTCCTTGAGCAGCTTCGCGAGGTGCATCAGGTTCCACGTCATGAACGTGGTGTTGCGGTTGGTGAAGTCGTTCTCGGGGCCGCCGCTCCCGGGGTCGAGGTACGACGGACCCGGGCCCGCCTCGCCGATCCAGCCCGCGTCGGCGTTCGGCGGGATCGTGTAGCCGACGTGCTGCAGGCTGTAGAGGATGTTCTGCGCGCAGTGCTTGATCCCGTCCTCGTTGCCGGTGATCAGGCAGCCGGCGACCCGGCCGTAGAAGAGGTACTGACCCTTGTCGTTGAGCATCCCCGACAGCGAGTAGATCCGTTCGATGAGCACCTTCATCTGGCTGGAGTTGTCGCCGAGCCAGATCGGCCCGGCCGCGACCAGGATGTCGGCGTCGAGGATCCGCGGGGTGAGCTCGGGCCACTCGTCGCTCGTCCAGCCGTGCTCGGTCATGTCGGGATAGACACCGGTCGCGACGTCGTGGTCGACGAGCCGGATCTCGTCCACCTCGACCCCGTGCTTGCGCATGATCGCGGCGCTGGCGTCGACCAGGCCCTGGGTGTTGCTGGGCTCCGGGGAGCGCTTGAGGGTGCAGTTGACGAAGACGGCCCGCAGGCCGGTGAAGTCGTGGTCGTCGGTCATGGCTCCCATGCTGCTCGCGGCGTCGGCGTACCGACAGGGGTGCGGGCTTACGGAATGGTGACGGCTGTCCCGCGTGCCCGCCCGGACGTGTCGGTACCTCCACCTACCGTTGGCCCCATGGCATCGGCGAAGGCTCCCCGCTCCGTCTACCGCTGCGCGGAGTGCGGCTGGACCACGGGCAAGTGGGTGGGCCGCTGCGGCGAGTGCCAGGCCTGGGGATCGGTCGCCGAGCAGGCCGTCGCGGCCGTCTCCCCCGGAGGCCGTACGCCGAGCGCGGCCGTCACCTCGCCCGCGGTCCCGATCGGGTCGGTGTCCGCCGAGCGCGCCGCGCACACGGCGTCGGGCGTCGCCGAGCTGGACCGGGTGCTCGGTGGCGGACTCGTCCCGGGCGCGGCGGTGCTGCTGGCCGGCGAGCCCGGGGTCGGCAAGTCCACGCTGCTGCTCGAGGTCGCCGCCCGCACCGCCGAGGCCGGCCAGCGCACGCTCTACGTGACCGGCGAGGAGTCCGCGGCCCAGGTCCGGCTGCGCGCCGACCGCACCGGCGGCGTGCAGGAGCAGCTCTACCTCGCGGCCGAGACCGACCTCGGCGCCGTGCTGACGCACGTGGAGGAGGTGCGGCCGACGCTTCTCGTGGTCGACTCGGTGCAGACGATCGGAGCGTCCGGGGTCGAGGGGGTGCCCGGCGGCGTCACCCAGGTGCGTGAGGTCGCGCAGGCACTCGTGCGGGTGGCCAAGACCCGCAACATCACCGTGGTCCTGATCGGCCACGTGACCAAGGACGGCACCATCGCCGGTCCGCGGGTGCTGGAGCACCTGGTCGACGTGGTGCTGCACTTCGAGGGCGACCGCGACTCCCGCTTCCGGATGGTGCGGGCGATCAAGAACCGGTTCGGTCCGGTCGACGAGGTCGGCTGCTTCGACCTCGGCCCCGACGGCATCCACGCGGTCGAGGACCCGACCGGTCTCTTCGTCGAGCGCCACCACGGCCGGGTCCCCGGCACCTGCATCGCAGTCACCATGGAGGGCAGGCGCCCGCTGCTGGCCGAGGTGCAGGCGCTCGTGACGCTCTCCCCCGCCGAGCGGCCGCGGCGGACCACCTCCGGGCTCGACGGCTCGCGGCTGGCCATGGTGATGGCCGTGCTGCAGCAGCACTGCGGCCTGGTCCTGCACAAGTACGACGTCTTCGCATCGACCGTCGGCGGCGCCAAGCTCACCGACCCCGGGAGCGACCTGGCGCTGGCGATCGCGCTCGCGTCGGCGTACCTGGGGAGCCCGCCGCCGGCCGGCGTCGTGGCGATGGGCGAGATCGGCCTCTCCGGCGAGCTGCGACCGGTGCGCGACGCGGAGCAGCGCATCGCCGAGGCCGCCCGTCTCGGGTTCTCCGTCGCGATCGTGCCCGCCAGCGCTCGCGATCGCCGGGGCATCCGCGAGCGACGGGTCGACAATCTGCGGGTGATCGAGGCGCCCGACCTGCGCCAGACCCTGGAGGGCCTGCGCATGGGGCAGGAGCGCGAGCCGCGCCCGGCGACGCCCAAGGCCGGCGCCCACCTGCACAGCGTCACCTGAAATCCGGGCATGGACGTGGGGCGAGATCGGTAGGGTGACGGCGTGATCACCGAACGCACGGACGAGGAGCGGTTGCGCGAGACCCTCGCCGCCATCGCCCCCGGCACCGCGCTCCGCGACGGGCTGGAGCGCATCCTGCGCGGCCGCACCGGGGCGCTCATCGTGCTCGGCCACGACCGCCTCGTGGAGCAGATCTCCAGCGGCGGGTTCCAGCTCGACGTCCCCTTCACCGCCACCGGCATGCGCGAGCTCGCCAAGATGGACGGCGCGATCATCGTCGACGGCGACGTCTCGCGGATCATCCGCGCCGCCGTCCACCTGATGCCGGACCCGAGCATCCACACCGAGGAGACCGGCACCCGGCACCGCACCGCCAACCGGGTTGCGAAGCAGACCGGCCACCCGGTGATCTCGGTGTCCCAGTCGATGCAGATCATCGCGGCGTACGTCGGCGAGATGCGGCACGTCCTCGAGGACTCCGGCCAGATCCTGTCCCGCGCCAACCAGGCGCTCGCGACGCTCGAGCGCTACAAGCTGCGCCTCGACGAAGTGTCCTCGACCCTGTCCGCCCTCGAGATCGAGGACCTCGTGACCGTCCGCGACGTCGCCGTCGTGGCCCAGCGGCTCGAGATGGTCACCCGGATCGCCCGGGAGATCGAGGACTACGTCCTCGAGCTCGGCACCGACGGAAGGCTTCTCTCGCTGCAGCTGGAGGAGCTCGTCACCGGTGTCGACGTCGAGCGCGAGCTGGTGATCCGCGACTACGTGCCGTCCCGCAAGCGCAGCCGCGATCCGCAGGAGCTGCTCGGCAAGCTCGGCGAGCTGTCGTCGACCGAGCTGGTGGATCCGGCCTCGGTGACCAAGGTCCTCGGCCTCGCCGGCGGCGAGCACCTCGACGGCGCGATCGCCCCGCGCGGCTACCGGCTGCTGGCCAAGGTCCCACGGCTGCCCGGCGTCGTCGTCGAGAACCTCGTCGACCACTTCGGCACGCTGCAGAAGCTGCTCTCCGCCGGCATCGACGACCTCCAGGCCGTCGAGGGTGTCGGCGAGCTGCGCGCCCGGAGCGTCCGCGAGGGCCTGTCCCGCCTGGCGGAGTCGACGATCCTCGAGAGATACGTCTAGCGAGCCTTCGGGCTCGCGGTGGAGGTCGCCTTCGCGGTGCTCGTGGACGTCGCCCTCGTCGTCGCGGTCTGCGTCGGGGAGGCCGTCACGGTCTGCGTCGCCGGCAGCACCATCGTGAAGGCGGAGTGCCCGGGCTCTCCGCCGAGGGTGGTGCCGTAGACGTAGAGCTTGCCGGGGGAGACGTACCCTGCGCGGCTGCGGCAGCCGACCGTCGAGATCTGGCCGTTCCAGACCATCGTCACGATGCTCGGCACCACGTTGCGGATCACGACCGAACGCACCGGGAGCGCTCCCGGGCACTGCTGGGAGGTCCACAGCACCTTGCCGTGCCGGGCGATCTTCACGGCGATGTCGTGCTGGTCGACGTTCCAGGTGCAGGCGGCGGTCTTCTTGGTCTGCAGCGCCAGGTCGATCGTGACGTCGCTGCCGGCGACCGCCTTGGACACCGTCGGCACGACGCTGATGTCGCTGGGGGTGCAGGGGCCGGTCGGGGCCGCGAGGGTGAGCGGCGTCGTCGAGGTCGTACGTCCGGTGGGGGCCGAGAACGTCGGCCCGGCGACCGCCGTGCTCGTGGTGACCGGAGTCGTGGGGGACGTCGAACCGGTGGAGGTCGAGTAGACGGCTCCGGCCTGCTGTGCGACCGGGCCGCCGCCCTTGCCGTTGCTCCCGCCACCGAGCAGCTGGGCGATCAGGAACACCAGCACCGCGGCGAGGACCAGCAGCAGGAGACGACGTCGCCAGTAGACCCCCGGAGGCAGGGGTCCTCGCGTGAGCGTCGTGCCGGCCTGCATGCGATCACGCTAACCACACCGACCCGCCGATCGGCGGACGCGCGCCGGACCCGCAGAATGCGGGCATGACCACATCGCCGATCGTCGCGCCGATCCTCGATTGGTACGCCGGTGCCGCGCGCGACCTGCCCTGGCGGCGTACCGATGCCTCGGCGTGGTCGGTCATGGTCTCGGAGTTCATGCTGCAGCAGACGCCGGTGGCGCGCGTGCTGCCCGTGCACGAGGCATGGCTCGAGCGCTGGCCCACGCCCGCGGATCTCGCGGCCGAGTCGTCGGGCGAGGCGGTGCGCGCCTGGGGACGGCTCGGCTACCCGCGGCGCGCGCTGCGGCTGCACGCCGCTGCCCAGGCGATCGTCGAGCGGCACGGCGGCGAGGTTCCGGCGGCGTACGACGACCTCATCGCGCTGCCCGGCGTCGGCGACTACACCGCAGCGGCGATCGCCAGCTTCGCCCACGGGCGCCGCCACGTCGTGCTGGACACGAACGTCCGGCGGGTCATCGCGCGTGCCGTGGCGGGGGAGGAGTTCCCAGCGCGCTCGGTGACCCGGGCCGAGCGCGACGCGGCGGCCGCCCTGCTGCCGGAGGACGAGGCCACGGCAGCGACCTGGTCGGTCGCGGTGATGGAGCTCGGCGCGCTCGTGTGCACCGCCGACCGACCGCGCTGTGCCGACTGCCCCGTCCTCGACCTGTGCGCGTGGCACGGCTCCGGGCGTCCGGCGTACGACGGACCGCCGCGACCCGTCCAGACCTACGCCGGCACCGACCGGATGGTCCGGGGCCGGCTGCTCGCGGTGCTGCGCGACAGCGAGGGCAGCGTCCCGAAGGGGCGGCTGGACCAGGTCTGGGACGACGCCGAGCAGCGTGAGCGCTGCCTGGCCTCGCTCCTTGCGGACGGGCTCGCGGCCGAGGACGACGGCTGGTACGGACTCCCCTGACCCGCGGCTACCGGGAGAGGTGCTCGACCAGGGTGACCTGGAGCTCGCCCACCAGGAATCCGAGGATCGCGCCCACGATGATGAGGGTCCGCTCGTCCTGCTGGAACGCCGGTCGCAGCACGCCCTCGAACTCCTCGGGCGTCATCGCGACCATCTTGGTCGACATCGTGTCCTGGATGTCCAGCGCCTGGTCCAGGTAGGACATCGACGGCTCCAGGATGCCGGGCAGCACCTGCAGCAGGTCGCCGGCCGCGGCCTTCGACATGGCGCCGACCTGCGCCATCGCCAACCCGACCGAGCCCACCTCCCGCAGCGGCGCCTTCGCCACCCCGGTGAGCACCCCGAACAGCGACCCCACCGCGTCCCCGACCTCGCCCAGCGCCGGGTTGATGCCACGCAGCTCCCGCCGCAGCGTCTTGTCGATGTCGACGAACTCGTCGCGCACAGTGTCCTCGATGATCGGCGCCAGCAGCGCCGCCACCTCGTCGGAGCGAGGCCCGGTCAGCACCGAGCGGACCAGGCGCTCGGAGGTGAGCACCCGGGTGGCGATGAGGACGCCGTACTCCTCCGACACCGGGATGCGGTGCTTGAGGAAGAGGCCCTGCCAGGTGATCAGGCCCAGGTACTTCGTCGGCTCCTTGGGGTTGAAGATCAGCCGCAGCGCGGACCAGTCGGTGAACCAACCGATGAACAGACCGAAGATCGGCATCACCAGCGGCTGGTGGAACAACGCCCAGATCCCGGCCTGGACGCAGCCGATCGCGAAGCCGAAGACCAGACCGCTGCGCCGGATGAACGCGAACTCGCGCTTGCCGACGTCGAGGAACATCGACTCGAGGATGTCGGGGTCGGACAGGAACTCGTGGGTGACCATCTCCTGCAGGTCGAAGACCTGGTCGATGTTCTCCCGCAGGGCTCCGACGAACTCGATGATGATGACCGGCGCGATCTCCTGCACCCGTTGGATCACCGCGTCGCGGCCCGCCTTCGGCAGCATGTTCCAGATCGCCGGCTGGTACTCCTCGGCGACCTTCGGCACCAGGGCCGCGATCTCCTTGCGCAACGGCCGGTCGATGCGTCGCGCGAGCTCGTCACCGTCGATCCGGTCGATGATCTCCCCCGCCGAGATCAACCGTCCGGTCAGGGTGTTGCACAGGACCTCGACCATCTCGGGAGCGCGCCTCGGGATGATGCCCTGCCAGCCGAGCCGCCCGATCCCCTTGAACTTCTGCGGCCGGAACATCATCCGGATCGCGACGAGCTTGGTGAACCAGCCGATGATCGCCGCGATGAACGGCATCGACACGTAGATCGGCCAGTTCGTGCTCACGTCGTGGGAGATCTCTGACCAGGACTGCACGGCTGCACCTCCGAACGCACCGGCCGGTCCGGAGCGAGACCAGCGTCACAGACGCATCATGCCCGTGAAGCGAGCGCCGTGGCCAAGAAAACCCGCACGGATTTGTACATCGGCACATGGCACGCGCGTTCTGCGGTGCGTAAAACTGACGTCACTCCGGTGCACCGCACCCACGACCCGAAGGAGCCGTCATGGCGACCGCGAAGAAGACCACCACCACGACCAGCACCGCGAAGAAGGCGCCCGCCAAGAAGACCGCCCAGCCCTCCGAGGCGCACCTGACCAACTACCTCTCCGACCTGATCGACACCACCAAGAACGTCGTCGACGACCTGCTCGAGAGCGCCGGTAAGGTCGAGACGTCCGCGCGCACCCGCTCCAAGGAGGCCCGCGACAAGCTGATCCCGTCCGACGCGGACATCAAGAGGCTCCGCAAGCGCGCCAAGGAGCTCACCGACCAGGTCGAGAAGCTGGCCCGCCTGCGCGAGAAGAAGTCCAAGTAGCCGTCGACCAGAGCCAGAGGGAGACATGTCCGGCATCGACCCGTACGTCGTCAAGCGCTACGCCAACCGCAAGCTCTACGACACCGTGCTCCGGCGCTTCACCACGCTCGACGACATCGCCAAGCTCCTGGAGCAGGGCACCCAGGTCGTCGTCCGCGACCACAGCACCGGCGCCGACCGGACCGACGAGATCCTCGGCCAGGTGCTCGGGCGGCGGGTCAGCAGGACCCCCGGCGGCACCGACCTGCTCGCCGGCCTGCTGCGCGCTCCCGCCCAGATCGCGGTCGAGGTCGCGGGCACGCTCGGGGACCCGACCAGGCTCACCGGCTCCGGCTCGCGCGACAAGGTCAAGGTCGAGCTCGAGGACGACGTGACCGCCACCAAGCCGAAGCCCAAGAAGAAGTCCGGCGCGAAGACCAAGGCCACGTCGAAGTCCGGCGGCAAGCCGAAGGCGAAGAAGGCCAAGGCCGACGCCGAGGATCCCGAGGAGCTGATGCGCCGCCAGCAGGCGGAGATCCGCGAGCTGCGCGGCCAGGTCTCCGAGCTGACGGCCGCCGTGACGCTGCTGCTCAAGGAGAAGTCGGCCGAGCTCGAGGCCGAGGCCGCGAGCCAGGACGTCGACGACGACTGACGCCTGCGACCAGCGACGGGCTGTTGTGCGATCTGCACAGCGGCCCGTCGGCTTTTTGGCTCGAACCCCCGAGCGACCGGGGGCGTGACCGGACCATGCTGGGACGCGCCGGCCGCGTTCACACCCCTGTCGCGGCCGGCTCCGTCACCTCCCGCTGGCGCCGCTCGCGCCGAGCGAGCCGTCGGCGTGGAAGGCGCTGAGGTGCCGCAGGGCCAGCGCGACCTCCGTGCTGATCTTGCCGACCGGGCGGCCGAGGAGCTCCTCGGCCTGACCGAGCCGGTAGCGGATCGTGTTGCGGTGGACCATCAGCTGGCGCGAGGCCTCGTCGACGCTCCCGCCGCTGGACAGGTACGCGTCGACGGTCTCACGGATCCGCTGCGCGCTCTCCTCGTCGCTGGTGAGACCACCCAGCGTGCGGACCACGAAGCGGTCCACCTCGGGGCTGCAGCCGAGCAGGACGAGCAGCTCCACGTCGGCGTACACGTTGATGCGGGCGGTGTCGCGGGTGCCGATGACCTGCAGCGCCCCGAGCGCCTCGGTGTGGCTGTCGGCGAAGCCTCGGACGCCGTGCGACGGCGTACCGACCCCCACCACGGTGGTGCCGCGCTTGGCGCCGTCGAAGGTCTCCACCAGGGTGTCGGTGCTGATCGGGTCGCGCGTCGCGACCCACACCCAGAGCCGGCGACCGCCGGGACGCACGAGCAGCGGGTTGCCCGAGCCGACGCTGCGGGCGAGGTCGAAGGCGGTCTGCTCGAGCCGCGCGACGGCGTCGTCGTCCTCGCAGGCCAGCACCATCGCGGTGTGGTGCGCGGACATCGGGTAGCCGCCGAGGGCCGAGGAGATCCGGCGTACGTCGTCCATCTGGCCGTCGAGCACGGCCTGCACCGTCTCGTACCGCTGGGCGTCGACACCGGCGACGAGCTTGGTCCGCTCCGCCTGGTAGATCTCGATCGAGACGGTGATCGACTGGTCGATCCACCTGCTCGCCCGGTCCCAGAAGTAGACGAGGACGGCGGCGTGGTCGATCTGCTCGGCGGGGATCGTGCTGACCAGGCCGGTGAGGTAGTCCCAGGTCGTGCGCTGGGCCACGCGGTAGAACCGGATCAGCGTCTCGAGCGGGACCTGGAGCCGCGCGAGCTCGCCGGCCAGCTCCCGTGCGCCGGACACCATGCGGAAGGTGAACGTGGGCTGCGGGAACTCCGCGAGGAAGGCCAGCCAGTGCTGCCGCACGGTGTCGCGGATCTCGTCGAGCATCCCGTCGAACCGGGCGATCTCGGGCACCTCGGCCTCGATGGCCCGGGTGGTGCGGTCCGCCCACTGCTCGACCATCTCCGGTCGGGCCTCGTTGGCCACGAAGCCGGGCAGCCACTCGGCCAGCCCGTGCGGCGTTGGACCGATCGCCACGACACCCACTCTCCCGCCGGCGAACCGACGGATCCGTTCCGAACCGTTCTGCTCACGCTAGCGGACCACGCGGCCGGCACTGTGCAATCCGACACCCTGCGGAGACGGAGGTACAGCCCGCGGCGCCGCCTGTGCGAGCGGACAACCCCGCCCCCGATGTTTGGCCGCTCGCCCCAAGCGGTGTGATGACCGCCACTGGTGGGATGAGCGTTCCGCACAGCCCGAACCAGGAGGCGACCCATGTCGAAGCACGAGTACGACGTCATCGTGATCGGCTCGGGATTCGGGGGCTCGGTCACCGCCCTGCGGCTGACGGAGAAGGGCTACCGCGTCCTGGTCCTCGAGGCGGGCCGCCGGTTCGCCGACGAGGAGTTCGCGAAGACCTCCTGGGACGTCCGCAAGTTCCTCTACGCACCGGCGCTCGGCTGCTTCGGCATCCAGCGGATCCGGCTGCTGCGCGATGTCGTGGTGCTGGCCGGCGCGGGCGTCGGCGGGGGCTCGCTGGTCTACGCGAACACGCTCTACGAGCCGAAGTCGGACGCCTTCTACAACGACCCGCAGTGGGCCCACATCACCGACTGGAAGGCCGAGCTGGCGCCGCACTACGACCAGGCGAAGCGGATGCTCGGCGTCGTCACGAACCCGACGGTCACGGCCTCCGATGAGATCATGAAGCAGGTGGCCGACGAGATGGGCGTGGGCGACACCTACCGCCCGACCCCGATCGGCGTCTTCTTCGGCCCGGACGGCACCCAGCAGCCCGGCGCGACCTTCCCCGACCCGTTCTTCGGGGGCGCCGGACCCGAGCGCACCGGCTGCACGGAGTGCGGCGAGTGCATGACCGGGTGCCGGCACAACGCCAAGAACACACTGCTGAAGAACTACCTCTACCTCGCCGAGAAGGCCGGCGCCGAGATCCGCGAGCGGACCACGGTGGACGCGGTCGTGGAGCGTCCCGGCGGCGGCTACGACGTGGTCACCCACCGCAGCGGCACGTCGGCACGTCGTACGACGGAGACGATCACCGCCGCGCAGGTCGTCCTGGCCGCGGGCACCTGGGGCACCCAGGAGCTGCTGCACGGCGGCGCCCGCTCCGGCGGCCTCCCGCACCTCTCCGAGCGGCTCGGCTACCTCACCCGCACCAACTCCGAGGCGCTGTGCGCGTCGAGCACGAAGATGCGGAACAAGGGCAAGTACGACTTCCACCACGGCGTCGCGATCACGTCCTCGATCCACCCCGACGACGTGACCCACGTCGAGCCGGTCCGCTACGGCCACGGCTCCGGCCTGATGGGCATGCTGCTCACGCTGATGACCGACGGCGGCGGCAGGGTCCCGCGCTGGCTGCGCTGGATCGGCCAGGCCCTCCGGCACCCACTGCTGCTGCTCTCGACGATCGGCGGCCTGGGCAGCTGGCCCGAGCGCACCATCATCGCGCTGGTCATGCAGACCAGCGACAACTCGATCACGGTCTTCCCGAAGAAGCGTCGCTTCGGCCGGAAGGCGAAGGTCAGCCTCACCTCGAGGCAGGGCCACGGCGAGCCGAACCCCACGTGGATCCCGGTGGGCAACCAGGTGGTCCGCTCGATCAGCGCGAAGATCGACGGCGGCTCGTACAGCACCACCGGCGAGATCTTCAACATCCCGATGACCGCCCACTTCCTGGGCGGGTGCCCCATCGGCGACTCGGAGAAGTCCGGGGTGATCGATCCCTACCACCGCGTCTACGGCCAGCCCGGCCTGCACGTCGTCGACGGCGCCGCGATCTCGGCCAACCTCGGCGTGAACCCGAGCCTGACCATCACGGCCCAGGCCGAGAGGGCGATGTCGTTGTGGCCCAACCACGGCGAGCCGGACGCGCGCCCCGCCCTGGGTGAGGCGTACGCCGCCGTGCGCGCGACCAGCCCGAGCTTCCCCGTCGTACCGCCGACCGCGCCCGCGGCCCTGCGGCTCCCGCTCACCGTCATCGGCGGAGGAACCTGTTCATGACCACCACCACGCCACCGGTCGCCGACCGGCCCGGCCCGTCCGGCATGTCGCCGGGTGCCCGCGCGATCGCGAAGGACGCGTTCCAGGGCACGATGATCTTCAAGACCTTCAGCACCTTCGGTGACTTCTACGGCTTCGTCGGCAAGACCTTCAAGACGATGTTCACCACGAAGTTCCACTTCCAGGAGTTCATCTCCCAGGCGTGGTTCATCACGACGGTCTCGATGGTGCCGGGGCTGCTCGTGTCGATCCCGTTCTGCGTCGTCATCATCTTCCAGGTCAACCAGCTGCTCATCCAGATCGGCGCGGTCGACCTCGCCGGTGCCGGTGCGGCGGTCGCGGTCGTGCGCGAGATCGGGCCGATCGTGTCCGTGCTCGTCGTCGCCGGCGCCGGCGCGACGGCGATCTGCGCGGACCTGGGATCGCGCAAGATCCGCGAGGAGATCGACGCGATGGTCACCCTCGGCATCAACCCGATCGAGCGGCTCGTCGTCCCGCGGGTGCTGGCCTCGACGCTCGTGGGCGTGGCCCTCAACGGCATGGTCACGGTCGTCGGCCTGGTCGGAGGCTACTTCTTCTCGGTGGTCCTCCAGGGCGCGACGCCCGGCCTCTACCTCAACGACCTCACCCTCCTGGTGCAGTTCCCGGACTTCCTCGAGGCCGAGATCAAGGCCGCGGTCTTCGGACTGTTGGCCGGACTCACCGCCTGCTACCTGGGCCTGAACGCGAAGGGCGGCCCGAAGGGCGTGGGCGACGCGGTGAACCAGACGGTGGTGTTCGCGTTCATGCAGCTGTTCGCCACGAACAGCGTGCTGAGCGCGCTCTTCCTTCAGCTGAAGCTGGGGGCCTGAGATGGCTGACCAGGCGATCGAGCCGACCGGGCCGACGGTGGGCCGGCGGATGATGAAGGTCCTCGGCAAGCCGGCGGGCGGGCTGCAGAACCTCGGTGACCAGCTCGCCTTCCACTTCCGCTCCTACAGCCACTTCCTGCTGGCGATCAAGCACTACCCGAAGGAGATCGTCCGGCTGCTGGCCGAGGTCGCGCTCGGGTCCGGGGCCCTGGCGCTGATCGGCGGCACCGTGCTCGTGGTCGGGTTCCTCACGGCCGCGGCCGGAGTCGAGGTCGGCCTGCAGGCGTACACCTCCTTCGACAACATCGGCGTCTCGGCGCTGAGCGGCTTCTTCTCGGCGTACTTCAACACCCGCGAGGTCGCCCCGATCATCGCCGGCGTCGCGCTCACCGCGACCGTCGGCGCGGGCTTCACCGCCCAGATCGGCGCCATGCGGGTGTCGGAGGAGATCGACGCTCTCGAGGTCATGGCGGTGCCGTCGGTGCCCTACCTGGTGACCACCCGGATCCTCGCCGGCCTGATCGCCGTCGTTCCGCTGTTCACCATCTCGCTGATGACGTGCTGGCTGGCCACCCGGCTGGTCGTCACGGTCGGCTACCACCAGCCTCCCGGCACCTACCAGCACTACTTCGACACGTTCCTGATCCCCAGCGACCTGTTCCTGTCGATCCTCAAGGTGCTGATCATGGCGCTCGTCATCGTCTCCATCTGCTGCTACCACGGCTTCCAGGCCAAGGGCGGCCCGGCCGGCGTGGGCCGCGCGGTCGGCAGCGCCGTCCGCTCCGCGCTGATCTGCTCCATGTTCGTCGACCTGGTCTTCGGCATCGCCATCTGGGGCGGTCCGTCGGTCCACATCGCAGGGTGATCCGGATGCATCTCCTCGACCGCAAGACCGCCTACGGGGTCATCTTCGTGGGCCTCATCGCGCTGATCATCGCGGCGACCATCGCCAGCTACCAGGGCGCCTTCCAGTCGACGGTCCCCGTCGACGTGCACACCGACCGGGCCGGCCTCACGCTCGCGCACGGAGCGCCGGTGAAGTACCGCGGCGTCCAGGTGGGCCACGTCGACGAGGTCACCACCGACGGGAGGACCGTCGACGTGAAGCTCGCCATGAACTCCGGCGACGTGAGGATGGTGCCCGCGTCGGTGACGGCGCAGATCGTGCCGCCCACGGCGTTCGGCGGCAAGTACGTCCAGCTGACGTCGGCGACCAACGCGGCCGCGACGCCGATGGCCGCGGGCGACGTCATCGAGGCGACCAGGGTGACGGTCGAGATCAACGACGCCTTCGAGAACCTCACCCAGGTCCTCGACGCCGCGCACCCCGCGCAGGTCAACCAGGCACTCACCGCCGTGGCCAGCGCGGTCGACGGCCGCGGGCGGCTGATCGGCGACCTGATCACGCAGACCGACACCTACCTGCGCTCGCTCAACCCGTCGCTGCAGACGCTGAGCACCGACCTGGGCCGGACCGACGACGTGGTCGACACCTACGCGCGTTCCGAGCACGACCTGGTCGACACCTTCGCCAACCTCGGTACGACGTCGCAGACCCTCGTGCAGCAGCAGGCCTCGCTGAAGGCGCTCGAGCTCAGCCTCACCTCCTTCAGCGGCAAGGCCGACACGCTGCTCAAGCAGACCCGGCACGGCATCGTCGCCGCGCTCACCACGACGCAGCCCGTCAGCGCCGTGCTCGCCCGCTACTCCCCCGAGCTCCCCTGCCTGGTCTTCGGGCTCGCCTCGGCGAACAAGCTGGCCGAGGGCGCAGTCGGCGGCACCAACCCCGGCGTCACCACCATCACCCGCCTCGTCCCCGGCGCCGACCCGTACACCTACGCCAAGAACCTGCCGCTGCTCGGCGAGGACAGCGGCCCGCACTGCTTCGGCCTGCCGTACGTCACGCCGGCCGAGGCATCGCGACCGCAGCCGGTGTTCCACACCGGCGCCAACCCCTACGCCACCGGTACGTCGACCGCCACGAAGCAGGCCTCACTCCGCGCCCTGTTCGGCCAGCTGGCAGGAGGGAGCACGCGATGAGGGGTAGCAGCGCGCTGCGCAAGAAGGAACGCGCGGACCTGATCAAGTTCACGATCTTCCTGGTCGTCGCAGCCATCTTCACCGTGTGGGTGGGCATCATCACCGCGTCGTACCGACCGGGCTCGCGGACCTCCTACCACGCGATCTTCAACGACGTGTCCGGCCTGAAGGTCGGCGACGAGGTCCGCGTGGCGGGCGTCGACGTCGGCAAGGTGCAGGACATCCAGGTGCAGCCCGACAACACCGTCGAGGTCACCTTCAACGTCGCCCAGTCGCAGGGCCTGAACGCCGCGACGGACGCGACCATCCAGTACAAGAACCTGATCGGCGAGCGCGTGGTCCAGCTCAGCACCAGCAACCGCAACGCCCCGGCGCTCCCGACGGGCGGCACCATCCCGGTGTCGCGCACCAAGCCGGCTCTCGACCTGGACGACCTGCTCAACGGCTTCAAGCCGCTCTTCGCCGGGCTCAGCACCGCGCAGATCAACGAGCTGTCCGGTGAGCTCATCCAGGTCCTGCAGGGCCAGGAGTCGGCCGTCAACACGCTGATCAGCCACGTCGGCTCCTTCACGACCGCCATCGGCGACCGGGAGCAGGTCGTCGGCCAGGTCATCGACAACCTCAACGCCGTGCTGGGCACGGTCGACCAGCGCCGTGGCACCCTCGGCCAGCTGATCACGAACCTCTCCCAGCTCGTCCAGGGGCTGCACCACCAGGACACGCAGGTGCTCGACGCGGCCGGGCAGATCGCGCCCCTCGCCCGGCAGGCGGCGTCGCTGCTCCAGTCCTCGCGCGCCGACCTCGGCACCGACCTGACCCAGCTCACCGTCGCGGCACGGAGTGTCAACAAGAACTCCGCGACGCTCAACAAGGTGCTCGAGCTGCTCCCGCACCACTACGCGATGATCCAGGACACCGCGTCCTTCGGCAGCTTCTTCAACTTCTACCTCTGTGGGGTGAAGGTGATCACCGACGTCACCGGCACGATCCCGATCACGACCTCCGGAGCGGCGAGGTGCGCCCGATGAAGATCATGAGCGCCGGCAGCCTCGCCGTCCGCGGCGTCATCGGCACCCTCGTCATCGTGCTGGCGGTCCTCGCGAGCATGAACCTCAACAAGCTGCCGCTGATCGGCAACAACGACGTCATCCACCTCGACTTCGCCGAGGCCGGCGGGCTCAAGGCCGGCGACGTGGTCCTGGTCTCCGGCGCACAGGTGGGCAAGATCCGCTCGATCAAGATCGAGGGCACCCACGTCGTCGCCGACGCCGTCATCACCGACAGCAAGCTCCGGCTGGGCCAGGACACCACGGCGGCGATCGTCACGATCACGCTGCTCGGTCGGGCGGGTGTCCAGCTGACGCCCGCCGGCACGGGTGACCTGAAGGCCGGAGACACGATCCCGGTCGAGCGGACGTCGTCGCCGTACAACATCACCAGCGCGCTGAACGAGCTGACGGTGAAGACCTCGGCGATCGACAAGGCCAAGCTCACGAACGCGCTCGCGCAGCTGTCCACGACCCTCGACACCTCGCAGCACAGCATCGGACCGGCGCTGCGTGGCATCACGTCGCTGTCCTCGGCGATCGCCGGCAACGACGCGAACCTGCGCTCGCTGCTCGGCCACGCCAACCGGGTGACCGCGGTGCTGGCCAGCCGGAACAAGCAGATCACTCCCCTGCTGACCTCCGGACGCGCGCTGCTCGCCGAGCTCACCGCCCGTCAGTCCGTGGTCGTCGCGCTGCTCCGCGACGGCCGGACCCTGGCCCACCAGCTGCAGCTGGTGCTGTCCCAGAACGACGGCCGCCTCGGGCCGGCCCTCGACGAGCTCGACAAGCTGCTCGGCGTACTCAACAGGAACCGGAGGAACCTGCAGCAGGCCATCACCGGGCTGCGCGGCTACGCCACCGCCTTCGGTGACGCGATCGGCAGCGGGCCGTGGTTCGACGCCTACGTCCAGAACATCACCTCACCGGGGACCCTGGTGCCCGGCCTGTCGGGAGTGACCCAGTGAACGCGCTCTCCAGCATCCTGTCGCCGAAGCGGATCATCACGATCGTGGTGATCGCCCTGGTCGCCGCGGTCGGGTGGCAGCTGTTCAAGGACGGCAGCACGACCACGATCAAGGCCACCTTCGCCTCCGGCGAGGGCCTGTACGTCGGCGACGACGTGAAGGTCCTCGGGGTGAAGGTCGGCAAGGTGACCCAGGTCGACCCCACCGACGACGGCGTGGTCGTCACGCTCGCGGTCGACTCCGGCCAGCCGATCCCGGAGGACGCCAAGGCCGCGATCGTGTCGCCGAGCCTGGTGAGCGGCCGCTTCGTCCAGCTGACGCCGGCGTACGCCGGTGGCGCGAAGATGGGCGACGGCGACGCGATCCCGGAGGCCCGCACCGCCGTGCCACTCAGCTTCGACGAGGTCAAGCAGCAGCTCATCGACCTCACCGGCGCCCTCGGTCCGCGGGGTGGCCGGAAGGGGTCGTTGGCCACGGCGATCAACGCCATCGATCGCAGCCTGCACCACGGCAACTCCACCCAGCTGCGGCAGGCGATCGCCGAGCTGCGCGGGGCCGCCGGCTCCCTGTCGAACGGGCGGGGCGACCTATTCTCGACCATCGCCAACCTGAACACCTTCACCCGCAACCTGGCGATCAACGACGCCGCGGTGCGGGGCTTCACCCAGCAGCTGACCGGCGCCAGCGCCGTGCTCGCGAACAACCGGCAGAACCTCACCGGCGTGATGCGCGACCTGAGCACGGTGCTGCGGACCACCTCGGTCTTCTTCCAGCACCACCGCGCGCGGCTGACGCGGTCGCTGCGCGGGCTCAACACCACGGCCGCCACCGTCGCGTCGCGGTCCAACCAGCTCGCCGGCGTCCTCCACGTCGCACCCCACTCGCTCGTCGACCTCAACAACATCATCCAGAACCGGGCCCTCACCGCCCGCGCCGCGCTGGCGAACTTCGACAACGTCCCGCAGCTGATCTGCGGCGCGATCCTCGGCTCGGGCGGGACCGCCGCCCAGTGCAGCGCGACGCTCCAGCCGCTGCTGGACCTGCTCGGCCTGTCCAACCTGACGATCCCCGGGATCCCCCACCCGACGACGTCCAAGGGCACCAGCACCGCGAAGGGCGGCCAGCAGGGCGGCCTCGGCGGTCTGGTCCAGAGCACCACCGGCGGCCTCGACGGCCTGCTGTCCGGGCTGCTCGGCACGGGAGGCAACTGATGAAGCGCACACACACCTGGCGCCGCTGGGCCGCCGCGGGTGCCGTCCTGGTCGGGCTGACGGCCTCGGGCTGCCAGATCCAGCCCAACGACAACACCCTCCCCGGGCAGGTGGCGGTCGGCAGCGACGGCTACACGGTCACCGTGCACTTCAACCAGGTCGAGAACCTGGTCCCGAACTCCACGGTCCAGAAGGACGACGTCACCATCGGCACCGTCGCCTCCATCGACGAGAAGGACTGGCAGGCCGTCGTCACCCTGCGGCTGCGCAAGGACGTGCACCTCCCGGCCGACGCGATGTTCTCGATCGGGCAGAAGACCCTCCTCGGCGCCCAGTACGTCGATGTCACGGCCCCGTCGCGCGGCAGCGCGAAGCAGCTGGCGGACGGCACCGTCGTCCCGGCCTCGCAGACCGGCAGCTACCCGTCGACCGAGCAGGTCCTCGGCGGCGTCGCGCTGCTGCTCAACAACGGCGGGCTCTCCCAGATCAGCACGATCACCGGCGAGCTCTCGACCGCGCTGCACTACCGCGTGCCCGACACCCGGGCCTTCGTGCGCGACGCCAACCAGCTGCTCGCCGTGCTGGACCACAACAAGGGCGCCGTCGTCACGGCCCTGAACTCACTCGACCGGCTCAGCCGCGGCCTGCGCAACGACAAGGACCGGATCGGCACGGCCATCGACCGGATCGCCCCGGGCCTGAGGGTTCTCGAGCAGGAGCGGGTGCGTCTGGTGCGGGCGGTCACGGCTGCCGGGCACGCGAGCGTGCGGGCCGTGGGCGTCGTACGCGCCAGCAGGGAGGCGCTGCTCGGCAACCTCGACGCGCTGGTGCCGATCCTGACCAACCTCGGCAGGGCCAGCAGCAGGCTTCCCGAGGCCCTGAAGATCGGCCTCACCATCCCGTTCCCGGTGATGACGTCGATGAACGCGGTCCGTGGTGACTACGCCAACCTCTTCCTCACCCTGGACCTGCGGACCCAGAGCCTCCCCGACGTCGGCCAGCTCCTCGGCGGCCTACCCATCGCCAACCAGCTCACCGACCCGGTGCAGGCCCCTCTCTCCGCGGGCACGGGCACGACCGGCACGAGCGGTGGCGCGAAGAAGCACCGCTCCTCGCAGTCCCCGGCCTCCCCGACACCGAGCGCGTCGCCGAGCGCCTCGTCGGGCTCGTCCTGCCTCCTCCAGCTGATCGGACTCTGCTGATGATCCTCACCAGACTCGTCAAGAACCAGCTGCGCATCTTCGCGGTCCTGGCGGCGTTCGCGATCGGCATGACGGTCTTCGTCTACGCTCGCATCCCGGCCATGGCCGGCCTCGGCGTCTACAACGTCTCGGTCGACTTCCGCGACGCGAGCGGCCTTTACCCGAAGGCCCTGGTGACCTACCAGGGCGTGAAGGTCGGTCAGGTCTCCTCGCTCAAGCTGTCGCCGACCGGCACGGTCGCGGTGCTGCGCATCGACAACGACACCTTGATCCCGTCCGACGCCGTCGCGCACCTGCACAGCACGTCCGCGATCGGCGAGCAGTACGTCGACCTCACCGGCACCGGCACGGGTCAGTACCTGGCTGACGGCGCGGTGATCCCGCCGGACAGGGCGATCGAGATGCCCCAGATCACGCCCGTGCTCGACAAGCTCAACGCGCTGCTGAAGTCCGTGCCCAAGCAGCAGACGACCCGGGTCCTCAACGAGGTCGGCCAGGGGCTGGGGGGCTCGGGCCGCGACCTCGGCCAGGTCATCGACTCGACCGGCTCGCTGCTCTCGACGGCCCAGCAGCAGATCGACGCGACGACCTCGCTGATCGCCTCGCTGCAGCCGGTCCTCGGCACCCAGGTCGCGCTGAGCCGCTTCACCGGTGCGTACGCCCGCTCCCTCAACGCCCTCTCGACCGCGGTCGCCACGCACGACGGCGACCTGCGCGGGCTGCTCGCCCACGGCGCTCCGGGACTGAGCTCGCTGAGCTCGACGATCGACAGCCTGCAGCCGATCCTGCCGACCCTGCTCACGAACCTGACCACGGACGCCTCGGTGCTGAGGACCTACCTCCCCGAGCTCAAGGAGACCCTGGTCGTCTACCCGGCGACCGTCGCCTCCCTGCAGTCGGCGGTCAACCCGCGAGCGTCCGAGGGCGACGTGCAGCTCGACCTGCGCTCGACCTTCGACGACCCGGCCACGTGCACCACCGGCTACCTGCCGTCGAAGGACCGCCGCAGCCCCGCCGCCCGCACCACCCGGCGGGTCGACACGCTCGCGCACTGCAACGTCGCGCCGTCGAACCCGATGGTCGTCCGCGGCGTACGCAACCTGCCGTGCCCGAACTCCTCGGCCCGCGGCCCGCTCCCGTCCTCGTGCGGGATCCGCTTCCGCGGCGCCCGCCAGCTCGTCTCGCCGTCCGCGACGACCGCCTACGACCTGGCCCTGGGCCGCGGCACCTCCTCCGCGACCTCCCCCTCCGGCAGCAGCTGGAAGATCCTCGTCCTCGGACCGTTGGGACTGACCCCGTGAGCGACACCATGACCGAACCCCTGACCACGTCCGCCGCCGCCGCCGTCTCCACCCGGCTCGGCGCGCACTGGCGCGAGCTCACCCTCGGCGTGCTCGCCGTCGCGCTCCTCGCCGTCGCCGCCTGGCGCGGCTCCACCTGGTGGCACCTCGAACAGCAGCAGAGCGATCGGGCCTCGGCGATCTCGGTCGCCTCCGCGGAGGTCACCGGGCTGACCAGCCTCAGCGCGGGCAGCTCCGAGGCCGACATCGACGCGCTGCTCGCCCGAGCCACGGCCGGCTTCAAGTCCGACCTCGGCAAGCAGTCGGAGACGCTGAAGAACGGGCTCACCAAGAACCACGTCACGGCCAACAGCTCGGTCGTCTCGGCCGGCATCACGTCGTACGGCGACGACAGGGCGACCGTCATCGTCGCTGCGGCGGGCACGGTGAAGAACCGCAGCACCACCCAGGCGCAACCGCGCAACTACCGCGTGCAGGTCAGCCTGCAGAAGACCGGCGGCACCTGGCTGGTGTCGGGACTGGAGCTGGTGTCATGAACAACCCCCGCAACCGCCTCCTCGTGCTGGCCGCTGTGGTGGTGCTGGCGCTCGCCGCGGCCGTCACGACCTTCGTGGGCGCCCACGGCGCGCAGGCGACCGCCGACGCCCGCACCGCCGCGCTCGAGGCCGCGACGACCCGCGTCCCGGCCCTGCTCTCCTACCGCGTCGAGAGCCTCGCCGCCGACCTCGCCGTCGCGAACCAGCAGACGACGGGCAGCTTCGCCGCCGACTACGCCAAGATCCTCGCGACCGTCGTCAAGCCGACCGCCACGAAGAACGGCATCAGCACCGACGCGGAGGTCTCCTCCGCCGGCGTGGTCTCCGGCGACGCGAACCGCGTGGTCGTCCTGGTCTTCCTCACCCAGACGACCACCAACAAGGCACAGCGCCAGTCGGTCTCCGGCAGCCGGGTCGAGGTCACCCTGCAGCGCACCGGCGACACCTGGAAGATCGCCGACCTCCAGCCCGTCTGACCCGCGAGTTCGGGCTTCTGGTCAGCCGAAGCCCTGGATTCGGCTGACCAGAAGTCCGAACTCGCGGGTCAGGGTCACGGGCTCGCGATGGCGTGGACGGCGTCGGCCAGGTCCTCCACGGCGCGGGTGAGCTCCCGGCTGCCACGGTCCAGGGGCAGGTCGAGGTGGAGGCCCATCATCGCGGAGTCCATCAGCAGCACGGCGCGCGGCGCGACCTTCGGCGGACAGCCCGCGGCCACCAGCCACTCGCCGAGGGCCTGGACCCAGACCTCGTTGGCGGAGCGTACGACGCCGGCGTACGGCTCCTGGCCGAAGAGACCGAGCGCGGCCGCCTCGACGTACAGGCGCTGGCACCGCTCGAGGTGGCCCGAGCTCCAGGCGGCCCAGAGGTCGAGCACCGCACGGCGTACCGAGCGAGCCCGTGGGAGTGCGCGGACCAGCTCGATCGAGCGCTGGTTGGCCGTGTGCAGGACGGTCGCGACCAGGTCGTCCTTGTCCGCGAAGTGGTAGAGCAGCATCCGGTCGCTGGTCCCGATCGCCGCCGCGAGGGGGCGCAGGCTGAGGCCGATCAGCCCGTTGTCGAGCGCGTAGTCCGTCGCCGCCTCGGCGAGCCGCGCCCGCTTCTCCGTGTCCTTCGCCACTGTCGCCACCTCCCGCTTGGCTTTCACTGTAGCAGGTGCTACATTTCTGTAGCAGTTGCTACAAACCCATCGGAAGGAGGTGTTGTGAATGTTCGCCTGGATGCTCCTGCTCGCGGCGATCGGGGTCGAGGTGTCGGCCAGCGCAGCGCTGTCCCGCACCGAGGGCTTCCGTGACCCGTTCTGGACCGTGCTGGTCGTCGGCGGCTACGCGCTGTCGATCTGGCTGCTCACCGTGGTCGTCAAGCAGCTCCCCATCTCCATCGCGTACGCCGTCTGGGCCGGCCTCGGCACGGCCGGCATCGCCGTCGTCGGCGTGCTCTTCCTCGGGGAGCGGCTGGACCCGATGAAGCTGGCCGCGCTGAGCCTGATCGTGCTCGGCGTCGTGCTGCTGAACCTCACCGGCACCGCCCACTGATCGAAAAAGCACATCGCACCTGGCGTTCTGGCTGGGATCCGCAAGGATCCTCGACCAGATCGCCAGGTGCGATGGTGCTTCAGCAGGTCAGCTCAGGTTCTCCTCGGACGCCTCGCCACCCTCGGCCACCGCCTCGAACGGCGGCAGGTCGGGCAGCTCGGCGATCTTCTGGCCCTTGAAGGTGAACTTCGCGGCCGGGCCCTCGCCCTCGACGTCGACCAGCACGATCTGGCCGGGGCCGACCTCGCCGTACAGCATCTTCTCGGCGAGGATGTCCTCGATCTCGCGCTGGACGGTACGCCGCAGCGGGCGGGCGCCCAGGACCGGGTCGAAGCCCCGCTCGGCGAGCAGGTTCTTCGCGGCCTGGGTGAGCTCGAGCTGCATGTCGCGGTCCTTCAGCCGGACCTCCACCGCGGCGATCATGTTGTCGACCATCGCGATGATCTGCTCCTGCGACAGCGGCGGGAACACGATGATCTCGTCGACGCGGTTGAGGAACTCGGGGCGGAAGTGCTGCTTGAGCTCCTCGGACACCTTCGCCTTCATCCGCTCGTAGGAGCCCGCGGCGTCGCCGGACTGCTGGAAGCCCAGGTTGATGCCCTTGGCGATGTCGCGGGTGCCGAGGTTGGTGGTCATGATGATGACGCAGTTCTTGAAGTCCACGACGCGGCCCTGCGAGTCGGTCAGGCGACCTTCCTCGAGGATCTGCAGCAGGCTGTTGAAGATGTCCGGGTGCGCCTTCTCGACCTCGTCGAAGAGGACCACGGAGAACGGCTTGCGGCGCACCTTCTCGGTGAGCTGGCCGCCCTCCTCGTAGCCGACGTAGCCCGGAGGCGAGCCGAACAGCCGGGAGACGGTGTGCTTCTCGCCGAACTCGCTCATGTCGAGCTGGATCAGCGCGTCCTCGTCGCCGAACAGGAACTCGGCGAGCGTCTTGGACAGCCACGTCTTTCCGACACCGGACGGGCCGGCGAAGATGAACGAGCCGCCGGGACGCTTCGGGTCCTTCAGGCCGGCACGGGTACGACGGATCGCGCGGGACAGCGCCTTGACGGCCTCGTCCTGCCCGATGACGCGCTTGTGCAGCTCGTCCTCCATCTTGAGCAGCCGGGTGGACTCCTCCTCGGACAGCTTCACGATCGGGATGCCGGTCGCCACGGCGAGCACCTCGGCGATCAGCTCCTCGTCGACCTCGGCCACCTCGTCCATGTCGCCCGCGCGCCACTGCTTCTCGCGCTCGGCCTTCTTCAGGATGAGCTGCTTCTCCTCGTCGCGCAGGCGCGCGGCGGCCTCGAAGTCCTGGCCGTCGATGGCGCCTTCCTTGCGCTGGCGGACCTCGGCGATCTTCTCGTCGTACTCACGCAGGTCGGCGGGCGCCGTCATCCGGCGGATCCGCAGCCGCGAGCCGGCCTCGTCGATCAGGTCGATGGCCTTGTCCGGCAGGAACCGGTCGGAGATGTAGCGGTCGGCGAGGGTGGCCGCGGAGACGAGCGCCTCGTCGGTGATGGTGACGCGGTGGTGCGCCTCGTAGCGGTCACGGATGCCCTTGAGCATCTCGATGGTGTCCGCGATGGACGGCTCCGGCACCTGGATCGGCTGGAAGCGGCGCTCCAGCGCGGCGTCCTTCTCGAGGTACTTGCGGTACTCGTCGAGGGTCGTCGCACCGATCGTCTGCAGCTCGCCGCGGGCCAGCATCGGCTTGAGGATGCTCGCCGCGTCGATGGCGCCCTCGGCCGCACCGGCACCCACGAGGGTGTGGATCTCGTCGATGAACAGCACGATGTCGCCGCGGGTGCGGATCTCCTTGAGCACCTTCTTCAGGCGCTCCTCGAAGTCACCGCGGTACCGGGAGCCGGCGACCAGGGCACCCAGGTCGAGGGTGTAGATCTGCTTGTCCTTGAGCGTCTCGGGGACGTTTCCCTTGACGATGTCCTGGGCCAGGCCCTCGACGATCGAGGTCTTGCCGACACCGGGCTCACCGATGAGCACCGGGTTGTTCTTGGTACGCCGGGACAGCACCTGCATGACCCGCTCGATCTGCTGGTGGCGACCGATGATCGGGTCGAGCTTCCCCTCGCGCGCGTCCTGGGTGAGGTTGCGACCGAATTGGTCGAGGACCAGCGACGACGACGGGGCGTCGGTGCCGGCACCGGTCGTGGCGCCGGCGGCCTGCTGGCCGGACTCCTTGCCCTGGAAGCCGGAGAGCAGCTGGATGACCTGCTGGCGCACCCGGTTGAGGTCGGCGCCGAGCTTCTGCAGCACCTGGGCGGCGACGCCCTCGCCCTCACGGATCAGCCCGAGCAGGATGTGCTCGGTGCCGATGTAGGAGTGACCGAGCTGCAGCGCCTCGCGCAGGGACAGCTCGAGCACCTTCTTGGCGCGCGGCGTGAACGGGATGTGCCCGGACGGGGCCTGCTGGCCCTGGCCGATGATCTCCTCCACCTGCGCGCGCACGGCCTCCAGCGAGATGTCGAGCGACTCCAACGCCTTCGCGGCGACGCCCTCACCCTCGTGGATGAGGCCGAGCAGGATGTGCTCGGTGCCGATGTAGTTGTGCGAGAGCATGCGGGCCTCTTCCTGGGCCAGCACAACAACGCGTCGGGCTCGGTCGGTGAACCGCTCGAACATATTCGCTCCTCCAGACTCGGGGGTCACTTCCCAGACAACCCCACGAGCAGCCTACGCGTTCCCGCCAGCGGGATTATCCGCGTGCGCTCACAGCGAACAGGCTCAGTTGGCGCTCTCGTAGGCCTCGCGCACGTCGGCGGGGATCCGGCCGCGCTCGGGCACCGAGTGGCCGTTGGACTTCGCCCACTCGCGGATCTCCCGCGCGGAGGCACCGGCGGTCGAGGAGGCGGCGGCCGCGCGAGCGGTACGACGGGCGGCGCGACCGACCTTGCGGCCGTGGCCGACGTAGGGCGCCAGCGCCTCACGCAGCGCCGCGGCGTTGGCGTCGCTCAGGTCGATCTCGTAGCTGCTGCCGTCCAGCCCGAACACGACCGTCTGGGTGGCGTCGCTGCCGTCGATGTCGTCGACGAGGACGATGTTGACCTTCTGCGCCATCTGCTTTTCTCCGCTCGAATGCGTTGAGGACAGCGGCCCGATATGTGACCGCATTTCGATGAATAGTGTCATATCCACCGAATTCGGAGAACTAAGTCGGCGTCACTCCACGATTTCAGCGGGCGTTGCGGGCGAAAACCTTCGCCAGCCCCTCGAGGGTGAGAAAGGGCCGGTGCGTCGTGAAGCAGTCGCACTCGTCAACGACCAGCGGCGCGAGATATCCGGTGGAGATGATCGCGACGGATCCCGGCTCCGCGCCGAGCGCGGCGGTGAGGCGCGCGACCATGCCCTCGACCTGGCTGGCGACGCCGAAGACCATGCCGGACTGCAGCGCTTCCACGGTGTTCTTGCCGATCACGCCCTTGGGGCGGACCAGCTCGACCTGGCGCAGCTGGGCGCCGGAGCGGCTCAGCGCGGCGAGGGAGACCTCGATACCGGGGGTGATGGCGCCGCCGACATACCGTCCCTGCGCGTCGAGGACATCGAAAGTCGTCGCCGTCGAACCGAAATCCACGACGATGCTCGGAGTCGCGATATCGGCGGCGGCGAGCGCATTGATGATCCGGTCGCTGCCGACCTCCCGCGGGTTGTCGACCTGGATCGCGACCCCGGTGCGGACACCGGGTTCGACGATCACCTGCGGGATATCGGCGAAATGCCGGGAGAGCATGTCGCGCCACTCGTTGAGCACCGACGGCACCGTGGAGCACACCGCTATCCCGTCGACCTGCCCCATGGCCGCACCGAGGACGCCGCGCAGCAGGACGGCCCACTCGTCGGAGGTACGCCGGGCGTCGGTCGACACCCGCCAGTGCGCGCCGACCTCGCCGTCGCTGACCAGACCCAGCACGGTGTGCGCGTTCCCGATGTCGGCGGCCAGGAGGACGCTCGGGGGCTGCGCCCCCGAGATCCCCCCGCTGGGGGCTCCGCCCCCAGACCCCCAACTCACGGAGTTCCGTCTCTGAAGTCGAGGCCGAGGTCGAAGACCTTGACCGAGTGGGTGAGCGCGCCCACCGAGATGAAGTCGACGCCGGTCTCGGCGACCGCCCGCGCCCGCTCCAGCGTCAGGCCGCCCGATGCCTCGAGGGTGGCGGTCGGCGCGAGCCCGTCCCGGATGCGGACGGCCTCGGTCATCGCGTCGATCGACATGTTGTCGAGCAGCACCTCGACGCAGCCGGCCTCGAGCACCGCGCGCAGCTCGTCGAGGTCCATGACCTCGACCTCGACCCGCAGGCCGGGGTTGGCGGCCACGACGGCGCGGTACGCCGGCACCACACCTCCCGCGGCGACCGCGTGGTTGTCCTTGACCATCGCCCGGTCGACGAGGCTGAACCGGTGGTTGACCCCGCCGCCGCAGCGCACGGCGTACTTCTGCAGGGCGCGCCAGCCGGGGAGCGTCTTGCGGGTGTCGAGGACCCGCGCCTTCGTGCCCTCGAGCGCCTCGACCCAGAGCGAGGTCGCGGTCGCGACGCCGGAGAGGTGCGAGGCGAAGTTGAGGGCGGTCCGCTCGGCGGTGAGCACGCCCTGGACCGGGCCGGTCGCGGTCAGGACCACGTCACCGGGCTTCACGTGCGTGCCGTCGGGGATGCGTCCGGTCAGCTCGACGGTGTCGCCGAGGGCGTAGCGGAACGCCAGCTCGGCGATCGCGAGCCCCGCGACGACGCCCGGCTCGCGGGCAGCGAAGTCGCCGACGGCGACCCCCATGTCCGGCATCGCCGCGCTGGTGACGTCGTCCACGCCGCCGGGGAGGTCCTCGTCGAACGCGAGCGCGACGTGCGTGTAGATCGCCCGCGGGTCCAGCCCTGCGGCGGCGATCTCGTCGACGAGGGCGGTGGGCAGCTCGTCGTACGGCGTCCGGGCGATCCCCATGCTCAGACCTCCCCGTCGGTGGCGGGCGCCGGGTGGAAGGACACCGCGGTGGCGCCGTCGGCCATCACCACGTCGAAGTGACCGGCCCAGTCGGCGTCGTCGCGCTCGGGGAAGTCCTCGCGCCAGTGCGAGCCGCGGGTCTCCTCGCGGAGCAGGGCGGCCGCGGCCAAGGCGGTGCTGATGGTGACCAGGTTGGTGGTCTCCCAGGCGTCGGGGCCCACCTCGTCGGCGGCCACGCCGGCCAGCTTGTCGAGCACGGCACGAGCCTCGGTCAGGCCGGGGGCGGTGCGCAGCACGCCGACCCGTCCGCTCATCGTCTCCTGCATCTCGTCCCGCACCGATCCCGAGACCAGGCCCGCGGCGCGGGGGTCCGCGGCGGGCTCGGCCCACGGCCGCAGCTCCCCGGGCAGGACCTTCGCGATCCGGCGCGAGAAGACCAGGCCCTCGAGCAGCGAGTTGGAGGCGAGCCGGTTGGCGCCGTGCACGCCGGAGCAGGCCACCTCGCCGGTGGCGTAGAGGCCCGGGACCGTCGTACGCCCGTGCAGGTCGGTGGCGACACCACCGGAGGCGAAGTGGTGGGCGGGCGCGACGGGGATGAGCTGGGTGACCGGGTCGACGCCGTACCGGCGCGCGGTCGCGAGGATCGTGGGGAAGCGCCTCTCCCAGAACTCCGCGCCGAGGTGGCGCGCGTCGAGCCACAGGTGCGGACGGCCGGTCTCGAGCATCCGCTTCATGATCGTCTTGGCGACGACGTCGCGGGGTGCCAGGTCGGCGAGCTCGTGCACGCCCTGCATGATCCGGTTGCCGTCGTCGTCGACGAGGAAGGCCCCCTCGCCGCGCACCGCCTCGGAGATCAGCGGCTGCTGGCCGTGCGAGTCGGGACCGACATACATGACCGTCGGGTGGAACTGCACGAACTCGAGGTCGCGCAGGATCGCGCCGGCGCGCAGCGCGATGGCCATCCCATCGCCCGTCGACACCGCCGGGTTGGTGGACTGCGCGAAGACCTGGCCGAGGCCACCGCTGGCGAGCACGACCGCCCGGCAGTGCACCGCGCCGACACCGTCGCGCTGGCCCTCGCCGAGCACGTGCAGCGTCACGCCCGCGACCGCTCCGTCGGCGTCCAGCAGCAGGTCGACGGCGAGCGCGTGCTCGATGACCTCGATCTGCGGGGCGTCGGCGATGGCCTTCATCAGGGCGCGCTGGATCTCGGCGCCCGTGGCGTCGCCGCCGGCGTGGGCGATCCGGTCGCGGTGGTGGCCACCCTCGCGGGTCAGCGACAGGTCGCCGGCGGCGTCGAGGTCGAAGTTGGTGCCCTGCTTGAGCAGGTAGCGGACCGCCTTCGGCCCCTCGGTGACCAGCACCCGGACGGCCTCCCGGTCACACACGCCCGCCCCGGCGACGAGGGTGTCGTGCTCGTGCTGCTCAGGGGTGTCGCCCGGCCCGAGCGCGGCCGCGATCCCGCCCTGGGCCCACTGCGTGGACCCGGCGCTGAGCACGTCCTTGGTCACCAGCAGCACCTTGTCGACCTTCTTGCGCAGCCGCAGGGCCGCGGTCAGGCCGGCGATGCCGGAGCCGATGACGACGACGTCGGCGCGCGTCGTCCAGCCGGGTTCGGGTGCGGTGAGGCGCCCAGGCAGATCTGGCATCAGCGAGCGGCCACCGCGTCGCCGCGCTCGAGGGTCGCGTCGCCGAAGGTCTCGGCCGGGTCGAAGCCGGTGGCCAGGATCTTGTTGTCCTGGTCGACGAAGACCACGTGCGGCTGGTGCTCCTTGGCCTCCTCGGTGCTCATCTGGCCGTAGCCGATGATGATGACGAGGTCGCCGGGGTGCACCAGGTGCGCGGCGGCACCGTTGATGCCGATCACGCCCGAGCCGCGCTCGCCGGCGATCGTGTAGGTCTCCAGCCGGGCGCCGTTGGTGACGTCGACGATGTGGACCAGCTCGCCGGGGAGCAGGTCGGAGGCCTCGAGGAGGTCCTCGTCGATCGTCACGGAGCCGACGTAGTGGAGGTCCGCCTGGGTCACGGTGGCCCGGTGGATCTTGGACTTCATCATCGTGCGCAACATTGCTGTCTCACTTCGTTCGACGGAAGGGCTACGGGCCGCTTCGCGGCGCTGTTGGTTGGTTCCGCCCGACAGGCTCGCTTCGCTCGCGTCGGGCGGGCTCGCTCGTTCCTCGTGAGCGAGTGCTGGGTCATCCACCACCTCCGAAGACGAGAGGCATGTTGTCGATCAGCCGGGTCGTGCCGACCCGGGCCGCGATGAGGATGCGGCCCTCGCTGCCGGGTTCGGGGTAGTCCGGCGGCGTGCTGAGGTTGGTCTCGGTGAGGGCGAGGTAGTCGAGCTCGACCGCGGGCTCGCCCTTGATGACGCTCATGGCGGCCCACCGGGCCGCCGGTACGCCGTACGACGCCCGCTCCTGTGCCGCGCGCAGCGCCCGGCTGAGAGTGACCGCCTGCTGCCGCTGCTCGTCGTCGAGGTAGCGGTTGCGACTCGAGCGCGCGAGGCCGTCCGGCTCGCGGTCGGTCGGGGCACCGACGACCTCCACCCGCAGGCACAGGTCGTCGACCAGCCGCCGGATCAGGGCCAGCTGCTGGTAGTCCTTCTCGCCGAAGACGACGAGGTCCGGGCGGATCAGCCCGAAGAGCTTGGCGACGACCGTGAGGACGCCGCGGAAGTGGCCGGGACGGCTCGCGCCCTCGAGGATGTCGGCCGTCGCGCCGGGGTGGACCGTCACCGGGTCGGCGTCCAGCGCGTGGGGCACGCCCGTCGGGTACATCTCCTCGACGCCGGGCGCGAAGACCAGGTCGACGCCCTCGCGCTTGCACACGTCGAGGTCGGCCTCCTCGGTGCGCGGGTAGCGGTCGAAGTCCTCGTCGGGGCCGAACTGCAGCGGGTTGACGAAGATCGACACGACGAGCGTCGCGTCGGCGCCGGCGCGCTCGCGGGCCAGCCGCATCAGGGAGGCGTGGCCGTCGTGCAGCGCACCCATCGTGGGCACGAGCACGACCGGGCGCGACCGGTCGATCATCGCGTCGAGGTCGACGCGGGTGCGGGCGATCTCCACCGTTCTACAGCTCCACCTGGGCGCGCGCGGCGGCCGCGTCGAGCACCTCGAGGATCCGGCGGGCGCGGATCGGCAGGACCCGGCCGTCGGTGACCGCACGGCTGAGGGTGGCCCGGGCCATCGCGACGTACGACGGCAGGGTGTCGGGCCGGGTGCGCTCGATCTCGCGCACGTGCGCGGCGACGGTCTTGAGGTCGCCGCGGACGATCGGGCCGGTCAGGGCCGCGTCACCGTGGGCGAGAGCGTTGTCGAGGGCGGCCTGGAGCAGCGGGCGCAGCGTACCGGCGGTGTCGTCGACCCCGGCCGCGGCCAGGAGGCCCATCGCCTCGCTGACCAGGGTGACGAGGTGGTTGGCGCCGTGGGCGAGGCCCGCGTGGTAGAGCGTCCGCATCTCCTCGGGCACCCACGTGGCGCGGCCACCGAGGTCGTGCACGAAGCGCTCGGCCAGGGGGCGCTCGAGCGGACCGGCGGTCAGGCCGAAGACGCAGCCGGCGAGCCGGTCGAGGTCGACGGCGGTGCCGGTGAAGGTCATGGCGGGGTGCAGCGCGATCGCGCGGGCGCCGACCCGGGCGGCGGGCTCGAGGATCGCGAGGCCGTGCGCGCCGGAGGTGTGCACGACGTACTGACCGGCGCGGAGCGCACCGCTGTCGGCGAGCATCGTGACGACGTTGGAGAGCATGTCGTCCGGGACGGTCAGCAGCAGCAGGTCGGCCTCGCGCGCGACGGTCGTCGGCTTGTGGAGGGGTACGCCGGGAAGCAGGTCCGCGGCGCGGCCGCGCGAGGCGTCCGACTCACCGGCGACGGCGACGATCTCGTGTCCCGCGGCGCGCAGCGCGGCGGCGAGGACAGAACCGACCCGACCGGCGCCGATGACACCGACGCGCAGGGCAGGGCTGCTGTACATGGGCGAACCTTTCGTTCCAATCCCACCGGCCACCCGCGGGTGCGGGCCGGTGTGGGTACCGGACGTGTGCTCGTGCTGAACAACGTCGAGGGTAGGCCGGGGTCATCCCGCTGCGATACCTCTGCGGGGTGTGAGCCGGGCCACCCTGAGTACCGATGCCCTAGCGTTCAGTCGTGCGGTTCGGTAGGCGGGCTCCCGTGGTGAGCGTGGTGGTGCCGGCGTACGACACGGCGGCGTACCTGCCCGCGTGCCTGGACAGCCTGCTCGCCCAGACCCACCGCGAGCTCGAGGTCGTGGTGGTCGACGACGGCTCCCCCGACGACTCCGCGGCCATCGCGGCGGCGTACGCCGAGCGCGACCCGCGGGTGCGGCTCGTGCGTCAGGAGAACGGCGGCCTCGGCGCCGCCCGCAACGCCGGGCTGCGGCACACCACCGGCGACGTCATCGCGTTCGCCGACTCCGACGACGTCCTCCCGCCCGATGCGTACGCCGTGCTGCTGCGCCAGCTGCGCCGCACCGGCGCCGACCTGGTGACCGGCGACGTCGTCCAGCTGGTCGGTGACGAGGTGCGCGAGATCCCGTGGATGCGGCGGATCCACCAGGGCCGCGCGGCCGTGCTCATCGAGCAGCGGCCCGACCTGCTCGGTGACGTGTTCGCGTGGAACAAGCTCTACCGCCGCGGGTTCTGGGAGGGCGCCGGGCTCTCGTGGCCCGAGCGGCTGCGCTACGAGGACCAGCCCACGCTCACCCGCGCCTACCTGCAGGCCCGGCTGATCGGCATCGTCCCGGACGTCGTCTACCACTGGCGGATCCGCGAGGACGGCACCTCGATCACGCAGCAGCGGGCGAGCGTGGCCGACCTGCGCGACCGCTGGACGACGAAGCGGATGTCGCTGGCCAGCGTCCGCGGCTACGGCTCGGCGCCGGTCACGAAGACCTTCGAGCAGCGCGTGCTGCCCGGCGACCTGTGGCGCTACTTCCTGCAGATCCCCGGCTGCGACGACGAGTGGTGGGCGCTGCTCGTGGCGGGGGTGCGCGAGTTCTGGGGCACGCACGGGTCGCTGACCTCGAGCCGGCTGGTCCCGGCCCACCGCCTGGTCGGCTGGTTCGTGGAGCAGGACCGACGCCCGGAGGCGGTCGCCGTCATCTCCTACCTCGCGGAGCACGGTGGCCTGCCGCGGGTCCGGGACTCGGCGGGCGTGCGGGTCGAAGTACCGACCCTCGACCTTGCGGGCGTGCCGCGGGACGCGGTCGCCCTGCGAGCGGACGAGAAGTAGGGCTCAGACGGCCCGGCGCTTGGTGTCGGTACGCCGCCAGGTGGCCAGCTCCGACTCCAGCACGTCCAGCTGCTGCTCCAGCTCGGCGACCCGGATCGCGGCGTCGGCCGCCCGGTTCTCGGCGTCGCTGATGCGGGTGCGGACCCGCTCGGTCTCGCGCTCGGCGAGCTCGGCGCGGGCGGTGACGTCGGCGAGCTCCCGGCGGGCGTCGGCGAGCTCGCCGGCGGCCTCGGTCAACCGCTTCTCGAGCCGGGCGACCGTGGCGTCGCGCTTGGCGATCCGGCCCTGCATGTCGGCGGCGAACTCCACGCCCTCGCGGGTCCGCTCCTCGGTGAGCCGGCGGTACTCCTGGGCCTGGGCGGCGCGGTCGCGGGCGGCCTCGACGCGGGTCAGCACGACCTCGGCGTGCGTGATCTTGGTGGCGGCCGCGCCGAGCACGAACGCGACCACGCCGCCGATGATCGCGGCGGCGAGAGAACCGGAGAAGGCGGTGACGAGGACCGTCACCGCGGCGAGCACGAGGAGGGCCAGCGCGACCACGACACGGGTCGAGCGCTGACGGCGGCGGGTTCCGACCGGTGACGTCATGGGTTCACGGTAGGCCCGGACGAGCCCGATCCCGGGGAGATCCGCCGCGTGGCGGGTGATACCGGTGTGACCCGTGGGGTCAGTCCTCGTCGGGCGGGCCGGACACCCGGCAGGCGCGCTCCAGGAACAGCGCGGCGACGACACCGAGGAACCCGCCGCCGGCCGCGACGAGCGAGTGCACCAGGCGCTCGCCGGCGAGGTCGGCCGGGTCACCGATCCAGCTCAGCGCGTAGCCGAGGTACCCGGCTCCCACGAGGGCGCACGCGAGAGCGGAGGCGCGGGCGAGCACCAACCGGTTGACGGCGTTCTCGACCGACCAGCGGTCCCGGCGTACCTGCAGGGCGCGGTGGGTGGCCCAGGCCGTCCACCCGACGATGGCGGCGATGAGGAACAGGGCTGCGGCCTGCACCCACGGCACCAGGGGCGGCACGACGCTGAACCGGTCGCACAGGCCGTGCAGCGCGTAGCCGCCCGCACCTCCGACCACCGCCCAGCCCAGCAGGGCCAGCGGCGAGGTCGGGCGCAGCGAGCCGTGCGGCTCGTCGGACGATGCGTTCACACCCGGAGGCGCCGGGTCACTCGGCTTCGAGCACCAGGTCGTCGCGGCGGGTGATGCCGGAGCGGTCGGCCGCGGCCAGCAGGTCGGCGACGAAGCCCTTGTCGAGGAACTGGGCGTCCGGCTCGAGGTCGAGCCAGGGCTGCAGCACGAAGGCGCGCTGGTGCGCCTGCGGGTGCGGGAGCTTGAGCGTGGCGGTGTCGGCACGCCGGTCGCCCACGACGATCAGGTCGACGTCGAGCGTGCGCGGGGCGTTCTTCTCGCCGTTGCGGGCACGGTCGAAGGCGTCCTCGACGGCCAGGGCACGGTCGAGCAGCCGGCTGGCCGACAGCGTCGTGTCCGCGAGGACCACGGCGTTGAGGAAGGAGTCCGAGCCGGGAGGGCAGTTGACCGGGACGGTCTCGTAGACGGGCGACACGCCGGTCACCCAGACGTCGGGGGTGTCGGCGATCGTGGAGACGCCGCCCTGCAGGTTGGCGAAGCGGTCACCCAGGTTCGATCCGAGGGCGATGACCACGCGTCGGATCGGTCGCATCTCGCCCGTCAGCGTGTCTGCATCGATGATGTTCGGATTCGGAGTCTCGGTCATCCTTGGCCCTCTCCCTGCACACTGTCAGCGGCTTGACGACGGGTGATGGTCAACTTGACGTCACCGAAGGGATTCTCGATCGGTGCGTCCGGTTTGTGAATGGTCACCCGAGCCCATTCAACACGACGGTCCCTGAGGCAGACGGTGGCGATCCGTTCGGCGAGGGTCTCGATCAGGTCGACCGGGTCCCTGCCCACCGCATCCGCAACCTCGGCCACGAGACTTCCGTAGTCGACGGTGTCGCGCAAGTCGTCCGAGGCCGCCGCGGGACGGGTGTCCACCGCCAGCGCGAGGTCGATGACGAAGCGCTGCCCGTCGCGGCGTTCGTGGTCGAAGACGCCGTGGTGTCCCCAGCACTCGATGCCGACCACGGACAGGACGTCGACGTCGTCAGCGAGCTCAGGCACGACCCTCACCCTGCCATGCGGCCACGACCCGCAGGGCATCGAGGTGGGCCCGGACGTCGTGGACGCGGATCCCCCACACCTCCGCACGCCCGGCCCCGGCCGCCAGCAGAGCGGTCAGTGCCACCCCTGCGGACTCGCGGTCGTCGACCGGCCGGGGCTCGCCGGCCGGGTCGGCCAGCAGCCGCCCCAGGAAGGTCTTGCGGCTCGCCCCGACCAGGATCGGGAGGCCCAGCTCGGCGATCCGGTCCAGGTGCCGCAGCAGCTCCCAGTTGTGCGCGGGCAGCTTCGCGAAGCCGAGCCCGGGATCGAGCACGAGGCGGTCGTCGGGGATGCCGGCAGCCCGCGCCGCCGCGACCCGGTCCGCCAGCTCGGCGTGCACGGCCGCGACCACACCGCCCGGCCCGTCGTACGTCGCCAGGCTCTGCATCGTGTCGCTGTGCGCCCGCCAGTGCATCGCGACGTACGTCGCCGACGAGCCGGCCACCACGTCGAGGATCGCCGGGTCGGCCAGGCCGCCCGAGACGTCGTTGACGATCGTGGCGCCCGCCTCGAGCGCCGCCGCCGCGACCTCGGCGCGCATCGTGTCGACCGAGACGCGGGCACCGTCGCCGGCGAGCGCGGAGATGACGGGGACGACCCGGTCCAGCTCCTCGGTGAGCAGGGGTCGGGTCGCGCCCGGGCGGGTCGACTCGCCGCCGATGTCGAGGATGTCGGCGCCCTGCGCCAAGAGCTCTCGCCCGTGCGCAACGGCACGGTCGGTGTCGTCGTACCGGCCCCCGTCGGAGAAGGAGTCCGGCGTGACGTTGACGACGCCCATCACCAGCGGCCGCGACGTCATGCCCCGCAGGCTACCGAGGCTTGCCGCCGGGCCACGTCTTGCCCTACGGAACTCAGCCGCGGACGATCAGCGACATCGCCTCGGCGCGGGTGGCGGCGTTGTGCATCTGGCCGCGGACCGCCGAGGTGATGGTGCGGGCGCCGGCCTTGCGGACGCCGCGCATCGTCATGCAGAGGTGCTCGGCCTCGATCACCACGATCACGCCGCGGGCGTCGAGGATCTCGACGAGTGCGTCGGCGACCTGGGTGGTGAGCCGCTCCTGCACCTGCGGTCGCTTCGCGTAGACGTCGACGAGCCGGGCCAGCTTGGACAGGCCGGTGATCTTGCCGGACTCGGCCGGGATGTAGCCGACGTGGGCGACGCCGGTGAACGGCACCAGGTGGTGCTCGCACATCGACCACAGCTCGATGTCGCGGACCAGGACCATCTCGTCGTGGCCGAGGTCGAAGGTCGTGGTGAGGACGTCCTCGGGGCGCATCCGCAGCCCGGACGTGACCTCGGCGTACGCACGGGCCACGCGGGCCGGGGTGTCGTGCAGGCCCTCGCGGTCGGGGTCCTCGCCCATGGCGAGCAGCAGCTCGCGGACGGCGGCCTCGGCGCGCGCGTGGTCGAACGGGGGAACGTCCTCGAGCGCAGGCTCGGGGTGGGAGATCGGGTCGGGCATCAGAAACCTGGGGTCGGAGGGGCCGGCGGAGGTACGTCGCCCCCGCCGTGGATGTCGCCACCGCCGCCGGGCGGCGTCAGGATCTGCTCGGGACCCGACTCCTCGGGCTTGGTGCCGTTCTGCGCGCGCCTGCGGATCTCCTCGGGGATCTCCACCGGCGGGATCGACGACGGGACGCGGGTCGGCGAGCCGGTCCAGGCCGGCCGCTCGGGACGACGCCGCAGCGCGGTGAAGATCTCCGCCACCTGGGCCTTGTCCAGCGTCTCCTTGTCGAGCAGCGCGAGCACCAGCGCGTCGAGCACGTCGCGGTTCTCGACCAGGATGTCGAACGCCTCCTGGTGTGCGGTGGCGAGGAGCTTCTTGGTCTCCTCGTCGACGATCGCGGCGACGTCCTCGGAGTAGTTGCGCGAGTGCCCCAGGTCGCGCCCCAGGAACGGCTCGGAGTTGGACTCGCCGAGCTTGATGGCGCCGAGCCGCTCGGTCATGCCGTACTGCGTGACCATCGCCCGGGCGAGGTTGGTCGCCTTCTCGATGTCGTTGCCGGCGCCGGTAGTCGGGTCGTGGAAGACCATCTCCTCGGCCGCCCGGCCGCCGAGCATGTACGCGAGCTTGTCGAGCATCTCGCTGCGGGTCTGGGAGTACTTGTCCTCGTCGGGCAGCACCATCGTGTAGCCGAGGGCACGACCGCGCGGCAGGATCGTGATCTTGTGGACCGGGTCGGTGCCCGGGAGCGCCGCCGCGACCAGGGCGTGGCCGCCCTCGTGGTAGGCGGTGATCAGCTTCTCGTTCTCGCTCATGAGGCGGGTACGCCGCTGCGGGCCGGCGATGACGCGGTCGATCGCCTCGTCGAGGGCCTGGCTGGTGATCAGCTTCTGGTTGTTGCGCGCGGTGAGCAGCGCGGCCTCGTTGAGCACGTTGGCGAGGTCGGCGCCGCTGAAGCCCGGCGTACGACGGGCGGTGTTCTCAAGGTCCACGTCGGGGCCGAGCGGCTTGCCGCGGGAGTGCACCTTGAGGATCTGGTGGCGGCCGGCGAGGTCGGGCGCGTCGACGCCGATCTGGCGGTCGAAACGGCCCGGGCGCAGCAGCGCGGGGTCGAGCACGTCGGGACGGTTCGTGGCCGCGATCAGGATGACGCCACCGCGGACGTCGAAGCCGTCCATCTCGACGAGGAGCTGGTTGAGGGTCTGCTCGCGCTCGTCGTGACCGCCGCCCATGCCGGCGCCGCGGTGGCGGCCGACGGCGTCGATCTCGTCGATGAACACGATGGCCGGGGCGTTCTCCTTGGCCTGCTCGAACAGGTCGCGGACCCGGGAGGCACCGACGCCGACGAACATCTCGACGAAGTCCGAGCCGGAGATCGAGTAGAAGGGGACGCCCGCCTCACCCGCGACCGCGCGCGCGAGCAGCGTCTTGCCGGTGCCGGGAGGGCCGTAGAGCAGGACGCCCTTGGGGATCTTGGCGCCGACGGCCTGGAACTTGGCGGGCTCCTGGAGGAACTCCTTGATCTCGCCGAGCTCCTCGATCGCCTCGTCGCACCCGGCGACGTCGGCGAAGGTGGTCTTGGGCATGTCCTTGGTGATCATCTTCGCCTTGGACTTGCCGAACTGCATGACGCCGCGACCACCGCCCTGCACGTTGTTCATCAGGAAGATGAACAACAGCATGATGAGCGCGAAGGGCAGGACCGTGCCGAGGATCGAGCTGAGCAGGCTGGGCTTGGGGTTCTCCGAGTTGGAGGTCTCCAGCTTCTTGGCCTTGAGCGCCTGGTCGACCTCGCGCAGGAGCTCGGGCTGCTGACCGTCGATGTAGTGCGTGGAGATCTTGGAGCCCTGCGGGCGCACACCGTCGTCCAGGGTGGCCTGGATGACCTGGTCACCGTCGATGAAGGTGATGTCCTTGACCTTGCCGTCCTGGATGTACTGCGACATCTGGGAGGTGTCGACCTCGTCGTACCCACCGCCGGAGGCGAGGAACTCCAGTGCCAGGACCACGGCGACCACGGCCACCACGATCCAGAGCCACGGGCCCCTGAACACACGCTTCACTGACTCATCCGCTCCTTGATCCGGCGATCAACGCCGCGCGCTTGGATCACATGACCGTACACGCCGCTCCCGAATGCTGAACGCGCCGGTCCGGCTCCTGGTTCCAGCCTGTCGGGGCGACATCGGTCACGCCTCGTGGACTCAGCTGTAGACGTGCGGCGCGAGCGTCGCGATGTCGCGGAGGTTGCGGTAGCGCTCCCGGAAGTCCAGGCCGTAGCCGACCACGAACTCGTTGGGGATGTCCCAGCCGATGTAGCGGACCTCGACCGGCATCTGCAGGGCGTCCGGCTTGCGCAGCAGGGTGCAGACCTCGACGCTCGCGGCGCCACGGGAGGACAGGTTGCGGGTCAGCCAGGACAGCGTCAGGCCGGTGTCGATGATCTCGTCGACGATGAGGACGTGCCGGCCGGTGAGGTCGGAGTCGAGATCCTTGAGGATGCGGACGACACCGGAGGACTTCGTCCCCGAGCCGTACGACGACACCGCCATCCAGTCCATCTCGACGTGCCGGTTGAGGCTGCGCGCGATGTCGGCCATCACCATCACGGCGCCGCGCAGGACACCGACGATGATCAGGTCCTTGCCCTCGTAGTCCTGCTCGATCTGGGCGGCGAGCTCACCGATCCGGTCCTGGATCTGCTTCTCGGTGAACAGCACCTCGACGAGGTCGGACTCGACGTGGGAGGACTCCATGAACTCAGGATTCCACACGGGTGGAGCGGAACCGCAGGCGACCGTCGGCGAGATACCCGGTCACGTGACCCGGGAGCTGGACCTCGCCCCGGATCTCCCCGAGCACGAGTGACAGGAGTTGCTGGACGTGCACGTGGAACAGCTCGGCGTCGATCGCCCCGGCCGCGAGGGCGGCGAGGCGCAGGACCCGGGTCCGCAGCGCCGGGTGCGCGTGCACGACCGGGCCGACGAGGACACCGTCGGGCCGGCCGACGTCGGCGTACGTCGCCCGGGCCATGGCGTCGAGGAGGTCGACGTCGTCACGGAGCTGGTCGGCCGTGCGCGCGAGGTTGGCGGCCACGCCCGGCCCCAGCTGGTCCTCGAGCACGGGCAGCACCCGGCGGCGTACGCGCACGCGGGTGTAGCTGAGGTCCAGGTTGTGCGGGTCCTCCCAGGTCGTCAGACCCTCGACCTGGCAGGCCGTGACGGTGTCGTCGCGGCCGACGTCGAGCAAGGGGCGCGCGTAGTGGTCGAAGGTACGCCGCATCCCGGCCAGGCTGCGCCCGCCCGAGCCGCGGGTCAGCCCGAGCAGCACGGTCTCGGCCTGGTCGTCGCGCGTGTGGCCAAGCAGCACGAGGGCGGCCCCGAAGTGCTCGCGGACCTGCTCCAGGACCTCGTACCGGGCCTGCCGCGCGGCCGCCTCCACCCCCAGGCCGGCGGCCTCGACGGTGACCCGGGCCGACGCGGTCTCGTCGGCGCCCATCGCCGCCATCTGCTCCACGACGCGGGCCGCGTGGTCGGCCGACCCCTCCTGCAGGCCGTGGTCGACGGTCACCCCGATCACCCGCAGGCCGGGCCGACGCGCCTCGAAGACGGCCGCCGAGAGCAGCGCGAGGCTGTCGGGCCCGCCCGAGCAGGCGACCAGGACGGCGTCACCCGGCTCGAGGGTCGCGAGGGTCCGTCGTACGCCCTGGCGGCAGGCGGCGAGGGCCGGGTGGAGACTCACAGCACTCGGGTGATCCAGGCCTCGGGATCGGAGATCTCGGCCTTCGACGGCAGGTGCTCCGGACCGGCCCACACGGCGTTGAACTCCTGCATGCCGACCTTGTCGACGACGGCGCGGACGAAGGTGGCGCCGTCGCGGTACTGCGCCATCTTGGCCTCGAGGCCGAGCAGCCGGCGCAGGACGCGGTCGAGGGTGCCGAGCCCCTTGCGGCGCTGGGTGAACTTGGCGCGGATCGCGTCGACGCTGGGGATGACCTCGGGGCCGACGTCGTCCATCACCACGTCCGCGTGTCCCTCGAGCAGCGACATCATGCCGGTGACCCGGTCCAGGATCTCGCGCTGCTCGGGGGTGCTGACCATGTCGATGATGCTGCCGCCGGTGCGGGCCGCGCGGATGATCTCGGCGAACCGCTCGGCGCCGCCCTCGAGCAGGCTGGCCGGCTCCATCGCCCCGGTGATGGCGGCGATCTCGGAGAAGAGGTGGTCGCGCATCCACGGGACGGCGGTGAACTGGACCCGGTGGGTCTCCTCGTGCAGGCACACCCAGAGCCGGAAGTCGGTCGGGTCGACCTCGAGCTCGCGCTCGACGTGGACCACGTTGGGGGCGACCAGGAGCAACCGGCCGTGGTCGGGGTGGAAGGGGTCGAACTGGCCAAGCACCTTTCCGGCCATGTAGCCCAGCAGGCCGCCGACCTCGGCACCGGTCACCTTCGCGCCGATCATCCGGCTCAGCCCGGACGGCGGCCGCTTCTCGGTCAGCTTCTGCACGAGCGGGCCGGTCGCGGTGCGGAAGCCCTCGGCGTTCGCGCGGACCCAGCCGGGCCGGTCGACCACGAGGATCGGCGCGGTGCCGTCGGGCGCGTCGAGGCCGGTGAAGTCGCGGACCAGGGAGGTGGAGCGGTGGGCGTCGGAGCGGAGCTCGGCGACGGCCTCGTCCGCCTGGAGGCGGGACACCGCCGGTCCCTCACCGGCGATCTTGGCGCCCAGCGCGACCGCGAGCTTCCAGTCGATCATCTCGGGGGCGGGCGCGTCGCTCATGGATTCAGCCTACGGGGGAGGCCAGGGGTGCGTCGTACCTGACGAACGCGTTGGGTTGCGCGCGAAAAACCAACGCGTTGGTCAGGTACGACGGTGGTGGGTGGTCAGCCGCAGTGGCAGGCGCCGAGCGCGGAGGCGGCCTGGTCGCGCCACTGGCGGGCGAGGGCGTCCTTGCCGGCGGGGACGTGGTCGGCCATCAGGACGAACACCATCGGGTCGCCGGACCGGTCCACACCGATGCCGGCCAGGGCGGTGACGCCGGTGAGGGTGCCGGTCTTGGCCCGGACCCGGCCCCAGCCCTGCGGGGTCGGACCGCCCGAGCTGTCGACGAGCGAGCCGTTGTAGCCCGCGACGGGCAGGCCCTCGATGATCGCGCGCAGCTCGGGGTGCGCGCCGCCGGCGGCGAGCCGGAGCACGCCGACGAGCACGTTCGGGGACATCAGGTCGTGGCGGGAGAGGCCGCTGCCGTCGTACAGGACGCTGCCCTGCATGCCGATGCCGTTGGCGGCGAGGACGTGCTGGACGGCGGTCCGGCCCGCGGCGATCGAGCCCTGACCCTCCTCGGCGAGGCCGAGCTGGCGGAGCAAGACCTCGGCGCCGTCGTTGTCGCTGACCTGCAGGATGCGCTGGACGATCTGGGCCATCGGGGCGCTGGTCACCTTCGCGACCGCGCTGGCTCCCTTCGGCGCCACCGTCGGCGTCGGCGCGCCGGTGACGGTGATGCCACGGCGGGCCAGGGCCTTGCGGAAAACGGTGGCGGCGGTGAGCGGCGGGTTCGCGACGCTCTCCCCCGCTGCGGTGTGCCCCTCGTCGACCCACAGCGCGCTCGTCGGCGCGACCTCGCCGCTGGAGACGTAGTCGACCTCCCAGTGGGCGTTGACGGCCGGCCCGGAGAAGAGCGAGGCGTCGTAGCCCAGGTGGACGCGGCGGATGCCGCGCTGGCGCAGCACCGCGGCCGTGCGGGAGGCGAGGGTGGTGACGTCCGCCCGGTGCAGGTCGTACGTCGGCGACGGGTCGTCCTTCTCCGGAGCGGACGCGAGGTAGGGGTCGCCGCCGCCGACCAGGACGAGGCGGCGGTTCGCGCCGGAGCCGGTCAGGACCGTGGTGGTGTCGAAGGTGTGGGCCGGCCCAAGCGCGAAGAGAGCCGTCGTGGTGGTGACGAGCTTCGTCGTCGAGGCGGGCGTCGCGAGGAAGCTGCCGGAGGAGGCGGAGCGGTAGGTCAGGCCGGGGCCGTCGAGGGTGCCGACGGCAGCGAGGACGTGCGGACCGAAGGCCGCCTTGGCGAGCGGCCGGGCCAGGGCGGCGGCGATCCGGGAGCGGCTGAGGGCGCGCTCGGTGACCGCCTGCGCCACGACCCCGGGCCGGACGACGTCGGGCGCCTCCACGCCCCGCGGCGGCGCGACCGCGGCCGGACCGGCCGCGACGGCGTCGCCGCGGACCTGGTGCCACCAGTCGTCGAGGCGGCCGGTGCGCCAGCCGACGAGGCCCGCGACGGCCACCACGAGGGCCAGGACCGTGGGGATCGCGACCAGCGCCTTGCGGCGTACCCCTGAGGCCACGTCGGCCACTCGCTCACCCTCCCACCGGCCCCCGAGCGGGGCCTCGACTGCGCTGCGCGCCTATTGTGCGCGACAATGCTCCGCGTCGCCCGCACCGGGCGGCGTGACACAGCCTGGACGGACAGGCACGAGTGGTGGAGGAACTGCAGTGGCCGAGTTCGATGTTCTGATCGAGATCCCCAAGGGCAGCCGGAACAAGTACGAGGTCGACCACGAGACTGGTCGCATCCGCCTCGACCGCGTGCTCTTCACGTCGATGGTCTACCCGGCCGACTACGGCTACATCGAGGGCACCCTCGGTGGCGACGGCGACCCGCTGGACGCACTGGTCCTGCTGCCCTTCCCGGTCTACCCGGGCACGGTCGTCAAGGCCCGCCCGGTCGCCATGTACGTGATGGAGGACGAGGCCGGCCAGGACGAGAAGGTCCTCTGCGTGCCGGTCGACCCGCGCTTCGACGACATCCAGGACCTGCCCGACGTGGCCGAGTGGGACCTCGACGAGATCCAGCACTTCTTCGAGCGCTACAAGGACCTCGAGCCGGGCAAGTCGGTCAAGGGCTCGAACTGGGCCGACCGCGCCGCCGCCGAGGCCGAGATCGAGGCCTCGATCAAGCGGCTCGCGGAATCCGGCGGTCACTGACCGCGGCGGCCGCGCTCAGGCGCGGCGGACGCCCCTGAAGTAGGCGATGGCGCCGCTGGTGTCGACGACGAGGTCGTCGACACCAGCGGCGCCGAACCATTTCCGGAGGTCGTCACGGGTGCAGCCGGGGCCGAGCAGGCCCGCCACCCGGCCGACCCGGCGCATCGGCTCGAACGCGATCCCGGTGTCGTTGGTCAGGGCGCTGCCGGTCACCACGCCGCCGACGCGGAGCACCCGGGACATCTCGCGCACGGCGAGCTCGGGGTCCGGGAAGCAGTGCAGGCCGGTGAAGCTGACCACGAGGTCGAACTCCCCGTCGTCGAACGGGAGCCGGCCGACGTCGGCCAGCCGCGGGATCACCTGGTCGGCCACACCGCGCCGCTCGGCGGCCCGCATCGTGCGGTCCAGCATGGTCTGCGCGATGTCGGCGGCGACGTACTCGACGCCCTGGCCCTCGTGCAGGCCGCGGAGGGCGACGCCGCCACCGCACGGGATGTCGAGGATCCTGGCGCCCGCCGGCTGCCGGCCGATCTCGTCGGCCGCCCGGTACAGGCGGGAGAGGTCGCTGCGGATGCCGGTGCGCCAGATCGCTCCGCCCGCACGGGGGTGCTCGACGGTCCAGTCGTAGAAGCTGGCCCACAGCGGGTCCTCGGACCAGCCGCCGAGACCGGGGATGCGGATCATGGGTCCTCCGTCGTCGTACGTCGCTGCAGCCACGTGAGCGGGACCCGCCAGAACGGGACCGCACCCTCGGGGCGGGGGTAGGGGCTGATCGGGGTGTCGCGGCCGAACCGCTGCCCGCTCGCGACCGCGGCGAGCCAGAACGAGACGATCGCGATCGCGGCGCCGGCGATGTCGTCGGCCAGGTAGTGCCAGCCGAAGTAGAGCGTCGAGACGACGACCAGGCCGAAGTAGACCCAGCAGGCGACGCGCAGTGCCCGGTTGCGGATCGTGTAGTTGACCATCAGCGCGACCAGCAGCGTGATGCAGGTGTGCAGGCTGGCGAAGCCGGCGATCGAGTTGACCGTGTTGGTGACGCCGCCGAAGACCAACCGGCCGCGGGTGTCGACGATCGTCTCCATCAGCGCCGTGGTGCTGGTGTGCGGGAGGCCCTGGTACTCCGAGGGGAACGCGATGCCCGGCCCGAGGGTGGGCAGCAGGTAGTAGCTGAGCGTCCCGAAGGCCCACGCCAGGCACTGGCTGGCGACGAACCAGTAGCCGTAGGAGATGTTGCGCGACCACACCGCCCACAGCGTGATGACCACCGGCACCAGCGGCAGGAAGAACAGGTAGACCGGCGAGAGCAGGTACGCCGCATGGGTGCCGAGGACCGCCTGCAGCGCGTCGCTCGGGTCGTGCCCGAAGAACAGCACGCGGTCGAGCTTGTGCAGCTCGTTGTCGTAGAGCAGGGGCATCCCGTTGTCGCCGATCCGCACGAACGGCAGGTCCGACTTGAGGTTCCGGTAGCCCACGTAGGTGACGTAGAAGCACGCGACGCCGAGCACGACCAGCCGCAGCCGCTCGGCGGTCCAGTGGCTGTGCCAGCGGTCCCGCATCAGGGGCAGCAAGGCGCTGCGCTTGCGGCGCGACTGCCACCACGCGATCGGCACCAGGTCGACCGCCAGGGCGAGCAGCAGAAGCACCGGGATCCGGATGTACGACGGGCCGAGGAAGCTGCCCTCGGGGTCGAGGATCGGGCGGTCGTAGCGGACATGCACGTAGACCGTGGCCGCTGCCATCGTCCCGGCTGTCGCGAGGAGGAGCGGGTAGGCGAGGCGGTACGTCGACCTCTCCGCTCCGTTGCGCACCCGGGGAGTCTAGAGGTCTGCGGTGCCTCGGCCGGTCGGGGCGAGGCGGACCGTGTCGCCGATCGCCGGGGGCGTGCCGTCCGTCGTGGCGTCGAGCTCGCCGATGCCGTCGACGTCGACGACGAGCCGGGTGGCGTCGGGGGTGGCGTGGACCGCGCGGACGACGCCCTCGAGATCGCCGTGGTCGCTGGTCGTGAGCGCGGTGGGCCGCAGCGCGACCCGGTCGGCGTGGGCGAGGCGGCGGGCGGCGTCGCCCTCGAGGAGCCGCGAGTACCCCAGGAAATGGGCGGTCTCGGCGTCCGCGGGGTGGGCCCAGACCTGGGCGACCGGCCCCTGCTGCACCACGCGGCCGGCGCGCATGACGGCGAGGCGGTCGGCGACGGCGTACGCCTCGGACTGGTCGTGGGTCACGAGCAGCGCGGTGGTGCCGGCCTCGGTGAGGATGCGACGCAGGTCCGCGGCGAGCCGGGTGCGCAGGCCCGCGTCGAGCGCGCTGAGCGGCTCGTCGAGGAGCAGCAGGTGCGGCCGGGCGGCCAGCGCCCGGGCCAGCGCGACCCGCTGCCTCTCACCGCCGGAGAGTGTGCGCGGGAGGCGGTCGGCGTACGCGTGCAGGCCGACGAGGTCGAGCAGGTCGCTCGCCTCCGCCGCGGCAGCGCGACGCGTCGCGCCCCGGAGCCGCAAGGGGTAGGCGACGTTGCGCGCGACCGTGAGGTGGTCGAAGAGCTGACCCTCCTGGAACATCAGGGCGAACCCCCGCCGATGGGTCGGTACGCCGGACAGGTCGGCGCCGTCCCACGCGATCCGCCCGGTCGCGAGCGGCTCGAGGCCGGCGATAGCCCGCAGCAGCGTGGACTTGCCGCAGCCGGACGGGCCGAGGACCGCCAGCACCTCGCCGTCGTCGAGGGTCAGGTCGACATCGGCCACTGCCCGCAGCGGCGGGACGCCGACGTCGACGGCGAGGTTCTCGACCGACAGGGTCACAGCGATCCCACCCCCGGCACCCGCAGCCGCTCGACGACGAGCACCACGGCGGCGGCCGTGGCCGCGAGGATCACCGAGGCAGCCATGGCCGCACCGTAGTTGAGCTGGCCGGGGCTGCCGCTGAGCCGGTAGATCACCACGGGCAGCGTCGGCGTCTCGGGACGGACCAGGAAGCTGGTGGCGCCGAACTCCCCGAGCGAGACCGCGAAGGCGAAGCCGGCCGAGGCGAGCAGCGGCCGCCAGAGCACCGGGACGTCGACGACGAGGGCGGCCCGGAACGGGCCGGCGCCCAGGGAGGCCGCGGCCTGCCGCTGCCGGTCGTCGATGCCGGCGAGCACCGGGACCAGGATCCGCACCACGAGCGGGAGCGCGACAAGTGCCTGGGCGATCGGCACCAGCCAGGGGCTCTCGCGCAGGTCGACCGGGGGCCGGTCGAGGGTGATCAGGAAGCCGAAGCCGAGGGTGACTGCGGAGACCCCGAGCGGCACCATGAACAGACCGTCGAACACCGCGCGCACCCGGCGCTCGGCGACGCTGCGGGAGCGACGGGTGACGACGAACGCGACGAGCAGTCCGAGGGTGAGCGACAGGGCCGAGGCCTCGAGGCCGATCCGCAGCGAGTTGCCGAGCGCCTCGGTGATCGGCACCCGGATCAGGCCGCCGCCGTCGCTCTGCAGCGACCGGTAGAAGACGAGCGTCCAGCGGCCGTCGCGCCGCAGGGACCCGAGCACCAGCGAGACGAGCGGGATGGCGAGCGCGACCAGCACCGCCGCGGTCACCCCGAGGACCGGGACGTCCCGCAGCCGCGGGCGGGCGGGGGTGGCCGGGAGGCGTCGTACGGTCGGGTCGGGGGTGGCCCGCAACCGCGCCGCGACAGCCAGCAGGACGACCACGACCGCGAGCTGCACCAGCGACAGCGCGGCGGCCGCGCTGAGCTCGGGGAAGCCGGTGATGCCGCCGGTGGTGAGCAGGTAGATCTCGGTCTCCACCGAGGAGTAGCGCAGACCGCCCAGGGTGAGGATGACGCCGAAGCCGGTCGCGCAGAAGAGGAAGACGACGACCGCCGCGGAGACGAGCGCCGGGCGGAGAGCGGGCAGGGTGACGGAGCGGAACACCCGCGCCGAGGACGCACCGAGGGCGGCTGCGGCCTCGGCGGGGCGGCGGTCGAGCGACTCCCACGCGACCCCGACCGTGCGGACGACCACGGAGACGTTGAAGAAGACGAGGCCGAGCAGGATCGCGAACGCACCGTTGTCGACGAGCCGCCCGATCGCGACACCGACGACGACGGTCGGCAGAACGAACGGGACGAGGAGGAGCGCGCGCAGCAGGCCGCGGCCCGGGAACCGGAGCCGGTGCGTGACATAGGCGCAGGGCAGGCCGAGCACCACGGACAGCACCGTCGCGAGCGTGCTCATCCAGACCGTGAACCACACGACCCGGCGGGTGCGGTCGTCACCGAGCAGCGCCCACCCGGAGGAGTCGACGTGGGCGACCATGCCGCCGACGGGCAGCAGGAAGAACACCGCCAGCACCGCGGCCGGGACCGCGGCGAGGGCGAGATGGCCGAGGGCCGGCCGAAGGCTCAGCCGGAGACGATGTCTGTCCACGTCGTGGTCCAGTCGCGCCGGTTCGCCGCGATGTCGGACGCGGAGACCTCGATGGGCTTGCTCGGCACCGGCGCGAACCGCTTCCAGCTGCTCGGCAGCGGGGTGCCGGCGCGGGTCGGGTAGACGTACATGCTGGTCGGCAGCACCCTCTGCACCGCCGCGCTCTGCAGCCAGGCGACGACCTTCCGCGCATCGGTCGGGTTCTTCGCGCCGGCCAGCACGCCGGCATACTCCGTGTCGGCGAAGCAGGTGTTGAGCAGCGCGTGCGTGGAGGGTTTGCCGTTCTTCACCCCGTACGACGGATCGGTGTTGTAGCTGACCACGATCGGCCGATCTCCGCCGGATGCCGAGTAGTCCTTCTCGAAGGCCTGGGTCCATCCGCCGTCGACCTTGGCCCCGTTGGCCACCAGCTGGCGCCAGTAGTCCTGCCAGCCGTCGCCGTACGTGCCGATCGTGGCGAGCAGGAAGGCCATGCCAGGACTGCTCGTGGTCGCGCCCTCGGTCACGAAGAGGTCCTTGTAGGCGGGCTTCACCAGGTCGTCCAGGCTCGTGGGCGGCGCCTGGTGGTGGCTGGCGAACCACGCGTCGTCGACGTTCACGCAGACGTAGCCGACGTCGATCGGGCTGAGGTCCCCGTCCACGACCCCGGCACCGGTGACCGCAGCCCGGAAGGTCGTGTCGATGCCGTACGCCGCGTCGCCGAGCGGGTCGTCCTTGGTGACCTGCAGCTTGCTGGCGAGCTCGCCCGCGTCGCCCGAGGTGGTGACCTGGACGTCGATGCCGCTGGACTTCTCGAAGCGCTTGAGCAACGCCTTGGGCAGGTCGAAGGAGTCGTGGGTGACCAGCACGACCTTGTGGTCGGCCGGGGCCGTCGACGTGGTGGTCGCGGCCTTCGACCCGCAGCCGGCGACCGCCGTCGCTGCGAGGAGGACGGCGGTCGCGGAGACGGCGGCGCGTGCACGGTTCATCGGATGGACTCCCTTCGCCGGTGCTAACCGGATCAGGTTCGGAGGGTCTGCAGCGGATCCGCACTCTCAGCACCCCGCGGGTGCTCCCCTGTCTGAGCCATCCATGCTACGCAACGGCGCGCGCGGCGTCGTCAGCGTGACCCTGGGTCACTCGGGCAGCTACGGGGCGGGCTGGTACCAGCTGACGCCGTCGCGCACGGCCAGCGCGGCCTGGCCGCGGGCCACGAGCAGGTCGAGGTGCGCCTTGGTCTCCATCGCGGCCATGCCCTGGTTGAACACGTCGAGGTCGGCGTAGCTGCGCTCGTGCCGGGTCCAGCCGAGGTCGCGGGCGACGATCTCGGCCGTCACGTCGCCGCGCGCGTCGACCGACTCGCGGCACAGGTCGAGCCGGCTCTCGTGGTGCAGGAGCAGCTCGTCGACGCGGGCGTACGACGACGGCGCGACCGGCCCGTGCGCCGGCAGGATCTGCAGGTCGGGCAGCGAACGGACCTTGGCCAAGGAGGCCATGAAGTCGCCGAGCGGCTGGTCGACCGGCGGCACCGTGAAGCCGATCGACGGGGTGATGGTGGGCAGCACGTGGTCGCCGGCGAAGAGCAGGCCGGCCGCCTGGTCGGCGTACACGTAGTGGCCGGGGGTGTGGCCGGGGGTGTGCACGGCATCGATGGCGCGGGCGCCGATCTCGAAGCGGGTGTCGCCCTCGAGCCACTGGTCGGGGTAGCGCCACATCTCCGGGACCGGCAGGTCGTCCTCGGTCCGGCCGGCGGCCCATGCGGCCGCGACGTCCTCGGCGCCCGCGCTGCGCAGCACCGGGAGGAACGGGCTCTCGGTGAACGCGTCGACGTTGTTGAGCAGGTCGAGACCCGGCTGCTCGTCGCGGCCGAGCGCGACCGGGATGCCCAGCTCGCCACCGAGCACCGACGCCATCGTGTAGTGGTCGCGGTGGATGTGGGTGACGAGGAACCGCTTGATGTCGCCGAAGCCCGCGTCGATCGACTTGAGCGACCGGTCAAGGAGCTCGCGAGCCACCGGGATCGCCCAGCCGCCGTCGATCAGGGTGAGCCCGTCGTCACCCTCGACGACGTACACGTTGATCGCCTTGAGGCCGTCCATGGGGAGCGGCAGCGGGATCCGGTGGATGCCCTCGGCGACCTTCCACGCCCCCTCGGCGGCCCAGTGCTCTCCGGAGTCGGGGGAGATGGCCGCGCCGGTGGGGATCGAAGTCGTCACGGCTGCAAGTCTGGCAGCCCCAGGTCGAGGTTCGGCTCCTGGATCCCGCCGTCGATCTCGAGCAGCTTGCCGGTGACGAACTGCCCGGCCCGCGACGCCAGGTAGACGACGCCGGCCGCGATGTCCTCGGCCTCGCCGATCCGCCCCAGCGGCGTACGGGTCTCCATCTGCTCCTTCATCTCCGGTACGCCGGCGACGAACTCGAGCGCGCTCGTCATCACCGAGCCGACGTAGATGCCGTTCACCCGGATGGTCGGCGCGAGGTCGGTCGCGGCGAGGCGGGACCAGTGCGCGAGCGCGGCCTTCGCGGTGCCGTAGGCGAGGTAGCCGCGGGCCGCCGTACGCCCCATCATCGAGCTGATGCTGGTGATCGACTTCTGCCGGTCGTCGCCGGCGGACTTCAGCATCAGTGGGACGGCCGCGCGGCTGAGCGCGTGGGCGGTGGCGACGTTGAAGTGGAACGCCTCCTCCAGGTAGGCGACGTCGGTGTCGAGGAAGGCGTTCGGGATGGTGCCGCCGACGTTGTTGACGACGGTGTCGAGGCGGCCGAACTCGTCGAAGGCGCGCTGGGCGAGGGCGGCGACCTCGTCGGTGTGGCTCAGGTTGGCCGGTACGACGAGGGCGCGGCGGCCGGTCGCCTCGATCCGGCTCGCGACCTCGGCGAGCTGGCTCTCGGTGCGGCTCGAGATGACGACGTCGGCGCCGGCCTCGGCCAGCGCGACGGCGGTGGCGGCACCGATGCCACGGCCGGCGCCGGTGACGACGGCGACGTGGTCGGTGAGGTCGAAGCGGTCGAGGATCGGCATCAGGCGCCAGCCTTCCCGGTGGTCGAGTGGCTCCCGAGGGACGAGGGAGCCGTATCGAGACCCGCGACCAGCCCCCTTCCGGTGACGAGCGGGAGGTCGATCGGGCTCACCAGCCCGGGCTTCGCGGCGACGACCGCGGGGATGGCGTTGATCAGGCGCTGGGCGGTGACGATCATCCCGGAGACGTTGTGGTCGCCGTTCTCGCCGTGGTGGCTGAACTCCACCTTCATGCACGGCTCGCCGGTGATCTCGATCCGGTAGCAGCCGTCGCCCTCCAGCGGCGTGGGCCAGTCGGGATCGCTCGTGGCGTCGGTGCGGGTGACGTGCTCGAGGGTGATCCGGGGCACGCCGTCGACCTTCCCGGTCACCTGGAAACGGACCGAGCCCATCGTGCCCTCGGCGATGTCGACGGAGATCGCCTCCTTGGCCCGCAGGGCGGGGCGGCGCTCGACGTGCTCGGTCAGCGGCTCGTCGAGGGTGACGCCGAGGCCGGCGGCGATGACGCGGACGACCGGACCCCAGGCGGAGGACAGGATGCCGGGCTCCCAGAGCATCGGCTTGGTGTCGAGGGGCTGCCCGAAGCCGAACAGGTCCTTCATGACGACGGGCTGGTAGTACGTCGAGTAGTCCGCGATCTCGCTGACCCGGACGTGGTCCACGCGCTGGCTGAGGCTCGTCATCACCAGCGGCAGCACGTCGTTGGCGAAACCGGGGTCGATGCCGTTGACGTGCAGGCTGGCGTTGCCCTCCTGGCCGGCCTTGTCGATGCCGGCGATGAAGTCGTCGGGCAGGGTGCCGTGCGGGTGGACCAGGATCACCGGCCCGCTGGAGACCACGTTGACGCCGTCGCGGATGAACCCGGTGAGGTCCTCGATCGACTCGAAGAGCCGGTCGTCGGTCATCGCACCGTGCACGATGCAGTCCGGCTTCAGGGCGATGAGGGCGTCCCGGTCGGTGGTGGCGGGGATACCCAGGGTGCGGCCGAGACCGGCGAGCTCGCCGGCGTCCTTGCCCTCCTTCTCCGGGGTGGACGTCCACACCCCGACCAGCTCCAGGTCGGGGTGGGCATCGACACCGGCGATGGCGTGCCGGCCGATGGTGCCGGTCGACCAGACGACGATCTTGAGGGGGCGTTCGGGGATGGCCTGCGACATGGGCCGAATCTAGAACAGGTTCTAGTTTCTGGCTAGGGGTGCCGGCCCGCAAGGAGTTGCTTGCTGGCACGCAAGGAGCGGCTTACCGTCACCGCACCGCCACCGTCGATCCCTCGGGAGACCCCCATGCACCGTTCCGGCATCGTCGCCGCCACCGCGGCCCTCGCCGCCGCCGCCCTCGTCGCCGGACCCACCCAGGCCCGCCAGAACGAGAAAGCCGCCACTCCGCAGCTCGCCCCCAGGACCCACTTCACGATGGTGGTCGACCAGGCGACGGGCACCGTCGCTCCGCCCGACCACGGCGCGGAGATCCCGAACATCGACTCGGCGAAGTCGACGATCCGCACCTACTACGGCGCGCGCAAGGGGCCCGACCCCACCGGTCTGTCGAGCGGTCCGATCAACCTGCCCGACCTCACCGGATCGACGTACGCACACCAGGTGCGGGCCATCGAGCAGGGCATCCTCGACGCTCTCCCCGCGGATCACGCACCGCACCAGGCCGTCGTCTTCGACGTCGACTCGACATTGCTGTCGGACTACGCCTTCGAGGAGGCGACCCACTTCAACTTCGACCCCGCGGTGAACAACACCTGGGTCCAGGACCAGGCGTTCCCCGCCGTGCCCGGGATGCCCGACCTGCTGCGCCAGATCGTCGCGCGCGGCTACGACCTCTACGGCATCACCGGGCGGCCGTTCAGCCAGGAGGACGCCACCCTCGGCAACCTCACCGCCCAGGGCTTCACGAGCGATGGCACCCCGACCGGCACGCCGCTCCTCACCAACGACACCCTCTACACGAAGTGGAACACCGCCGACCCGTCCGCGAAGCCTGGCTACATCGGCGCCTGCACGCTCTCGCCGACGTGCAACACGGTCGAGTACAAGGCCAACACGCGCAAGCACATCGAGCAGGACCTCGGCGACCACGTCGTCATGAACGTGGGCGACCAATGGAGCGACCTCGAGGGTGGGTACGCCGACGCGCACACCAAGATCCCGAACCCGACGTACTTCCTGGCCGCCGCCGACATCGCCGGTGCGCCGACCACCGACAGCACGATGGTGCCGCCCACCAGCTACACGATGGCGCCCGACGGCTCGAGCGGCACGACCGTCGCGAGCGGTGACGGCATCCCCAACCTCGACCCGCTCCGCAAGGAGATCCGCGCCTACTACCGCGCGACCGGCGGCATCGCCGACAAGTCGACCTCGCCGTACATCAGCGAGATGGCCGAGCTGGCCGGGCGCTGGCAGCCGCGGCTGGTCAACGCGTGCCGCCGGCTCGCCGCGGGCGGTGCCCGGCCGGCCATCGTGTTCGACGCCGACGACACCACGCTGTGGACCTACGACATGGAGGACGGGGCGATGAGGTTCAACTTCGACCCGGCGCTCCAGGACCAGTGGGTGCAGGACCAGCGCTTCCCCGCAACCCCGTCGATGGTCGGGCTGGAGCGGGCCGTCACGGCCGCCGGCTGCACCCCGATCGGCCTCACCGGGCGCGGTGCCGCGCAGAAGGACGCGACCCTCGCCAACCTCGCCAAGGTCGGGTACGTCGGCTTCATGCCCGACACCTACTTCACGAAGTGGGCGACCGGCACCACCCCGCCGGCGTACCTCGACTGCGGCAGCGACGGCGTGTGCTCGACGATCGAGTACAAGTCCGGGACGCGCCGACACGTCGAGGCCGAGGGCTATGACATCGTCGCGAGCTTCGGTGACCAGTTCTCCGACCTGATCGGTGGGTACGCCGACACCACCATCAAGCTGCCGAACCCGACGTACTACCTCCCCTGACGCGAGACCGGGATGACCTGGTCGGCCGACCACTCCGCGCAGCGGGTCCCCGAGTAGATCGTGGGCATGCAGCGGTTGCAGTGGATGCAGATGCCCTCGGTGGCCGCGCCGACGGCGAGGCGGTTGACCAGGTCCGGCTCGCGCAGCAAGGCGCGGCCCATGACGACGAAGTCGAAGCCGTCGGCCATGGCCTGCTGCATGGTGGCGAGCGAGTTGACCCCGCCCAGGTACATCAGCGGCATCGCGAGCTCCTTGCGGAACTCCAGCGACTTCGGCCGGAAGTAGGCCTCCTCGAAGGCGTAGTGCTTCATGAACCCCCGTCCCACCGGGGTCCTGAGCCCGAAGCGCACCAGCGGCGGCATGCTCGCGGCGAACTCGTCGACGGGGGTGTCGCCGCGGAACAGGTACATAGGGTTCATCAGCGAGGAGCCGCCGGACAGCTGCAGCGCGTCGAGGTGGCCGTCGCCCTGCAGCAGCCGCGCGAAGTCCAGACCGGCCTCGGTCGTCACGCCGCCCGCGAAGCCGTCGCTGACCGAGATCTTGGCGGTCACCGCGGCGGCGTCGCCCATCTCCTCACGCACGGCCCGCGCGACCTGGCGGGCGAGCTTGGCCCGGTTCTCCAACGATCCGCCCCAGCGGTCGCGGCGCCGGTTGAGACCGGGCGCGAGGAAGGAGGAGATCAGGTACGAGTGGGCCATGTGCAGCTCGAGCACGTCGAAGCCGGCGCGCACCAGGGTGCGGGCCGCGTCGACGTACGCACGGGTGACCCGGGTCAGGTCCTTCTCGGAGGCCGCGCGGACCATCTGCATCGAGAGCGGGCTGGGCATCGCGCTCGCCGCGATGGCCCGGCCGCCGTTGGAGCGGCCGTTCGCGACCGGACCCGCGTGCCCCACCTGGCCAGCCACCTTGGCGCCGGTCTCGTGGACCGCGTCGGCCAGCCGGGCGAGGCCGGGGAGCGAGCGCTCCCCCACGACGACCTGCTCGGCATGGGTCCGGCCCTCGGGCGCGACCGCCAGGTACGCGACCGTCGTCAGGCCGACGCCGCCGCGCGCGGGCGCCAGGTGGTAGGCGATGAGCTCGTCGGTGACCAGCCCCTCCGGCGTACGCCCCTCGAAGGTCGCGGCCTTGACCGTGCGGTTGCGCAGCCGGACCGGGCCGAGGTCGACCGGGTCGAAGACGTCTGGGATCGCCACCCCGGCAGCGTAACGAGAAACTGGAACGTGTTCTAGATCGAGAAGTGAGAAGAAAGTGAGGATCATTCATCTTTCGGCCACCGGCTGCCGCACCTACGCTCGAGGACATGGCGAAGAAGCTGTGGCAGGAGCGCAACGCGGCGCTCGACCCGGAGACCGACTACGTCGAGATCGTGCAGAACCTGGCGCTCTACGAGTTCACCTGGGACATCACCCAGGCGCTCAGCTTCGCCCTGTTCCGGACGTACGCCGTGCCCAGCATCGGCCGGCTCCTGGACGAGACCGGTGCCTTCACGACCGCCTGCCAGAAGCGGTACGACGACACCGGGCTGCTGCTCGAGGCGCCGTTCGTGAGCGGCTTCGACAGCCCCGAGGGCAGGGCCGCGATCCGCCGGATCAACCAGATGCACCACATGTACGACATCAGCAACGACGACCTGCGCTACGTGCTGTCGACCTTCGTCGTCGTACCGAAGCGGTGGCTGGACGCGTACGGCTGGCGGCCGCTCACCGAGGGCGAGCTGCGCGCGACGGTCAGCTACTACCGGGCGCTCGGCCGGCACATGGGCATCAAGGACATCCCCGAGACCTACGACGCGTTCATGCACCTGATGGACGACTACGAGCGGGCGCACTTCGGGTACGACGAGGGTGGCCGGCACGTCGCCGACGCGACGCTCGACCTGCTCGGCACCTTCTACTCGCGGGCGCTGAGGCGTCCGGTCGACGTCATGAGCCGCGCCCTCATGGACCCGCCGCTGCTCGCCGCGTTCCGGTACGACGACCCCGGCCCGCGCGCCCGCCGGCTCGTGCACGCCGGGATGCGCGTGCGGGCACGGGTCCTGAGGCACACCCCGTCGCGGCGTACGCCCCAGCGCATCGCGGACCTGCCGCGGTTCAAGACCTACCCCGACGGCTACCGGCTCGAGGATCTGGGCACCTTCACGCCGTACGGCGGTTGTCCGGTCCCCCACGCCACCGCGACCCCGACCTCCACCCCGACCCCCACTCCCGCGAGTTCGTAGCTCTGGTCGACCGAAGCCAGGGTTTCGGTCGACCAGAAGCCAGAACTCGCGGATCAGGAGAACTCGGGGGACCGCTTCGCCAGGAAGGCGGCGACGCCCTCGCGACCGTCGGGGCCACCGGCGAGCCGGCTGATCGACTCGGACTCGCGGCGCAGGGCCTCCTGCGGAGACGGCTCGGCCACCTGACGGACGAGGTGCTTCGTGGCGGCGAGCGCGTCGAAGGAGCCGGCGAGGAGGGTCCGGGCGATGCCGTCGACGGTCGCGTCGAGCTCCTCGGGAGCGACGACCCGGGCGACCAGCCCGCAGTCGGCGGCCTCCTGGGCCGTCAGGTTCTCGGCGAGCAGCGCGAGGCGCAGCACCCGGTGCAGGCCGAGGGTGTGCACGAGCATGCTGCCGCCGCCGTCGAGGCTCAGGCCGACCTTGACGTAGGCCAGGTTGAACGCCGCCTTCTCGGACGCCACGACGACGTCCGCGGCCGCCGCGATCGGGAACCCGATGCCGGCCGCCACGCCCTGCACCGCGCTGATGACGATCGCGTCGCTCTTGATCAGCTCGGTGATGAAGCGGTGCGCGCCCTCGGCGAGCTCGAGGACGAACGCCGACGGGTCCTGGGCGCTGCCCATGCCGGCGAGGTCTCCGCCCACGGAGAAGAAGCGTCCCTCGGCGCGGACCACGATGACGCGTGCCCGGTCCGAGCGGGCGCGGAGGACGGACGACACCATGGCCGCGCCGACCTCGGTGCCGAGGGCGTTGGCGCCGGCCGGGTCGGCCAGCGTGATGGTGGCCAGGCCGTCGGCGTACTCGTAGCGGACGTCCTCAGTCATGGGACGAGCATGCCGTACGGCGCGGGGACGCCCGCCCGCACCGGTCGGGACACCCACCAGCAGCCGAGGGCGGCCGCGAGCGCCGTCCCGTAGATCGCCGCGGAGGCGGAGCCGGAGCGCGCGTAGAGGTAGACGCAGGTGGGCGCGAGGGCGACGGGGGTCCAGTACCAGCGGCCGGTCATGGCCACGAGGGCGACGAGCAGGGCGGCGTACCAGCCGTAGCCGGGGGTGAAGACGAGGAACGCCGCCCCGACCAGCCCGACGGCGGCGACCTCCGGCCGTTCGGGGTCGGTACGACGCCAGCACCACCACGCCGCGACGGCGAGCAGCAGGACGCCGACCATCGAGTCGAACGGGTGCGGCGCGAGGAGGCCGACCAGGGTGAGCCGGTTGCCGTTCGCATAGCCCTCCTCGTGCAGGTAGCCCGGCAGGTAGCCGATCACCTGGGTCCCGACCGCGGCCACGTGCGGGAGGTAGCTCGCGACGCCGACCGCGGCCGCCGCCGCGACCACCGTGACCGGGTGCCGGCGGAGCAGCGCGGGGCCGACGAGCGCCGGGTAGATCTTCGTGGCGACGGCAGCGCCGACGAGCGCGCCGGCCCACGCCGGCCTGGCCGCCGCGTAGGCCACGAGACCCGCGTAGCAGAGCAGGATCGCGACCCAGTCGATGTGGGCGTTGTTGCCCATCTCGGACACCACCACCGGGCACCAACCCCACAGCGCGGCCCACCACGCCGGGTCGCCGCGCTGCCGGCAGCGCCGCAGGATCAGCCAGGTCAGCAGCAGGACGGCCAGAGCGGCGGCGACCTGGAAGGCCTGCTGCCCGCCGTACGCGGCGTGCCCGCCGAACGTCACGATGCGCACCAGGTCGAAGGCGGCCTGGGCCACCGGGGGGTAGACGGTGTGCACGGTCGGGCGGTTGAGCAGCGCGCAGCCGGTCGGTAGCGGACAGCCCTGGGTGGTGAAGAGGTCCGGCTCGTGCAGCCGCGCGAGCGCGGGGTCGTCCGGGGTGTAGCGGTAGGGGTCGACGCCGGCCAGCTGGACCTTGCCGTCCCAGAGGTAGCGCAGGTCGTCGTTGGAGGTGAGCGGCGGCTGGGTCAGGGCGAGCAGCTGCAGCGCGGCGGTGACGGCCAGCACCAGGACCGCGGTGGACCGACGGCTCAGGCCGGACCGCGCGAGGGCGAGGACGGCGACCGCGAACGGGACCGCGTTGAGGGGCTGCAACTCCCCCGCCCGCGGGACGTCGAGACCGACGTGCGGACCGGCGTACAGGGCGGCGGTGAGGAGCACCTGGCAGCCGACGGCCCCGGCGAGCAGGACAGGGCGGCGTACCTCGAGCACACGGCGAGCCTGCCAGTCGTCCCCCGGCCTCCTGAAGGGCTGCGGTGGGACCGTAAGGGGTCCGTAAGGAAGTTCTTACGAGGCGGTGACGGATGGCCCAGAACCCTGTTCCCACGCGGGTTCCGCTGTCAGGTTGACTGCCATGGACACACCTCGGGCCACGGTCGCGATCATCGGCGGCACCGGCTTCTACCGCTGGTTGGACGACGCCGAGCCGGTCGCGATCAGGACGCCGTACGGCGCTCCCTCGGGGCCGGTGCGGGTGGGCGCGGTGGCGGGCCACGCCGTCGCGTTCCTCCCCCGGCACGGCGAGCGACACTCCCTCGCACCGCACGCGATCAACCATCGCGCGAACCTGTGGGCGCTGCGCAGCCTCAGGGTGCGCCAGGTGCTCGCGCCGTGCGCGGTCGGCAGCCTGCGGCCCTCCGTGCCGCCGGGCTCGCTGGTGGTGCCGGATCAGCTCGTCGACCGCACGACCGGCCGCATCCAGACGTACGTCGAGACCGGCGCGACGCACGTGCCCTTCGCCGACCCCTACTGCGCGCGGCTGCGCGGTGTGCTGGCCGACGCCGATGCCGAGGTCCGCCGGGGCGGCACCATGGTCGTGATCGACGGGCCGCGGTTCTCGACCCGCGCCGAGTCGCAGTGGTACGCCGCCCAGGGCTGGGACCTCGTCAACATGACCGGCCATCCCGAGGCGGTGCTGGCGCGCGAGATGCTGCTCTGCTACTCGCCGCTGGCCCTCGTGACCGACCTCGACGCCGGCGTCGACCCGGGCGACGGCGTGGACGAGCGGGAGGTCCACCGGCTGTTCGCCGCGAACCTCGACCGGCTCGGAGACGTCCTCACGGCCGCGATCAAGGAGCTGCCCGATCCGGACGGCTGCACCTGTGCGACGTGGGCCGACGGCCTGCAGCTGGCGTACGGAGTGCCGGGGCGGGCCGAGCGATGAGGGTGCTCCTGACCGGCTCGGCCGGCTTCATCGGGTCCGCCGTCAGGTCCGCCCTCGAGGGTGACGGCCACGAGGTGGTCGCGGTCGACCTGCTGCTCCCCCAGGCGCACGGCACCACACCGGCGGTGCCCGAGGGCACCCACCTGCTCGACGTACGACGGGCGGCGGACGACCCCGCCTGGGGCAGGTTGCTGCACGGGATCGACGTGGTGTGCCACCAGGCCGGGATGGTGGGCGTCGAGACGTCGCCGGCCGACCTGCCGGCGTACGCCGCCCACAACGACCTCGGCACGGCCGCGCTGCTCGCCGCGATGGCGGCGCACGGCATCGACCGACTCGTCCTCGCGTCCTCGATGGTCGTGTACGGCGAGGGCCGCTACGCGTGCGCTGTGCACGGACCGCAGCAGCCGGTGGCGCGGTCGGTGGAGCGCCTCGAGGCCGGGCTCTTCGAGAACCCCTGCCCGGCCTGCGGCGCCGACCTGGACTGGCTCGCCGTCGGTGAGGACGAACCGCTCCGCCCGCGCAGCGGGTACGCCGCCGGCAAGGTCGCGCAGGAGCACTACGCCGCCGCATGGGCCCGGGCCACCGGAGGCCGGGTGATCGCGCTGCGGTACCACAACGTCTACGGCCCGGGCATGCCCCGCGACACGTCGTACTGCGGTGTCGCGGCCATGTTCCGCTCCCGGATCGAGCGCGGCCTGGCACCTGTGGTGCTCGAGGACGGCCGGCAGACCCGGGACCTCGTGCACGTCGCCGACGTGGCGGCGGCCGACCTGACCGCGGTGGGGGCGGTCGGGACGGCCGCGCCCGGCGCGCTGGCGGCGTACAACATCGCATCGGGGACGCCGGTCACGGTCGGTGAGGTGGCGCGGCTCCTCGGTGCGCGCGCCGGCATCACGCCGAAGACCACGGGCGGCTACCGGCTCGGGGACGTCCGGCACGTCGTCGCCTCGCCCGAGGCGGCCACGCGGGAGCTGGGCTTCCGGGCCGCCGTCGCTCCCGGCGACGGCCTCCGCGAGCTGGCGACCGCCCGGCTGCGGGAGGTCGTGCGATGAGCGGGTACGCCGACGTCGACCTCGTCCTCCCCTGCCTCGACGAGGGGCCGTCGTTGCGGGCGCTGCTGCCCCGGGTCCCCGGTGGAATGCGGGTGATCGTCGCCGACAACGGATCGAGCGACGACACCGCCGCGGTCGCGCGCGCCGCCGGCGCAGTAGTCGTGCACGCGTCGCAGCGCGGGTACGGCGCTGCGGTGCACGCCGGCGTCCTGGCCGCGACCGCACCGATCGTCGTGGTGATGGACGGGGACGGATCCCTCGACCCGGACGACATCGCGCCACTCGTCGCGCTGGTACGTTCCGGGGCGGCGGACCTGGCGATGGGCCGTCGCGTTCCAGTACGCCGAGGCCTGGTGCCGTGGCACGCGCGGCTCGGCAACCGGCTGGTCCTCGCCGTCCTCCGCCGGCGCCTGGAGCTCGACGTGCGCGACATCGGCCCGCTCCGCGTCGTACGCCGGGAGATGCTGCTCGACCTCGGGGTGGCCGATCGCGGGATGGGCTACCCGGTGGAGCTGCTCGACCGGGCGGCCCGAGCGGGCTGGCGGATCGTCGAGCGCGACGTCGCGTACCTGCCCCGCACGGCCGGCACGCGGTCCAAGGTCTCCGGCTCGGTGCGGGGCACGCTGCGGACGGCCCGCGACTTCGGACGCGTGCTGGCGGTGCAGCCATGACGACGCTGCTGGTGGTCGCGAAGTCCCCCGTCGTGGGGCGGGTGAAGACCCGGTTGGCCGCCGACCTCGGCGACCGCGTCGACCTCGCCGCCGACCTGGCGGCCGCCGCGCTGCTGGACACGATCGTGGCGGGCACGGCGACCTTCGGGGCGAACCGCTGCCGGCTGGCGCTCGACGGCGACCTCGCCGACAGCCCGCACGCGGCGGAGCTCCGCGACGCCCTCACCGGCTGGACCGTCGTCCGCCAGTGCTCGGGCGACCTCGCCGACCGGCTCGCCCACGCGCACCAGCGCATCCCCGGGCCGGTGGTCCAGGTCGGGATGGACACACCCCAGGTCACCCCTGCCCTGCTGCTCTGCATGGCGGCCGGCCTCGCCGGCCACGACGCCGTGCTCGCGCCGGCTGCCGACGGCGGCTGGTGGGCCCTGGCTCTGCGCACCGGCCACGACGGACGGCTGCTCCGTGGGGTGCGCATGTCGGGGCCGGCGACGTACGACGACACGCTGGCGGCCCTGACCGGCGGCGGGCTGCAGGTCGCGCCTGCCCCGGTGCTCGAGGACGCGGACCACCTGGCCGAGGCACGCCGCATCGCGGCGGCCGCTCCGGGGACCCGCTTCGCGCGGACGCTGGCGGCGATCGTGGAGGCGGTGCCGCGATGACCGCCACCCTGCCTGCCGGCGAGGTGTTCAGCCACGCGCTGCGCGGCGAGACCTGCTACCTCTCGACTCCCGACGCGCAACGGCTCCGGCTCCCGGTCGCGGACTGGACCCGCGCGACCGACGGCTCCGACGACCTGCTGCTCCAGCTCTGCCTCGGCGCCACGCTCGACATCGGCTGCGGGCCCGGCCGGATGGTCGCCGAGCTCGCGGCGCGCGGCCACGTGACGCTGGGCATCGACGTCGTCGGCGAGGCGGTCCGGCAGACCGTCGACCGCGGCGCGGCCGCGCTCCGACGCGACGTCTTCGCGCGGGTCCCGGGCGAGGGCCGGTGGGAGACCGCGCTGCTCGCCGACGGCAACATCGGCATCGGCGGCGACCCGGTCGCACTGCTGACGCGCACCCGTCGGCTGCTCCACCCCGGCGGGCGCGTCGTCGTCGAGGTCGCGGGGCCGGGGCAGCCGTCGGTCCACTTCGACGCCCGGCTCGAGTGCGCGTGCGGGCACAGCGAGCGGTTCCCGTGGGCGCTCGTGTCGATCGATGCCCTGCCCGACCTGGCCGACGCCGCCGGGCTGGTCGAAATCTCCCGGCGCACGGCGCACGGCCGCTGGGTCGGCGTACTGACGGAGGCAGCATGAAGACCGGCGCGTTCACGTCCCGGCTGCGCAGCCCGGCCGTCGCGGCCCGGATCGGGATCTGGGTCGGCATCTGCTTCGGCGTCTGCTTCGTGACCGGGCTGATCAGCCACTACGCCCAGCTCCCGCAGCAGCCTGTCGCGTTCCCCGCGTCGCCGAGCTGGGGCTACCGACTCACCCAGACCCTGCACGTGGTGAGCGGGACGGCCGCGATCCCGCTGCTGCTGGTCAAGCTCTGGGCGGTCTACCCCCGGCTGTTCCAGGCGCTGCCCCGGCGGCTCGGCGAGGTGGTCCTGGCCGCCCTCGAGCGCGGATCGATCGCGGTGCTGGTGGCGGGATCGCTCCTGGAGCTGGCGATCGGCGTCATGAACGTCGCGCAGTGGTACGTCTGGCGCTTCGACTTCCGCGCCACGCACTACGCCCTCGCCTGGGCGGTGATCGGCGCGCTGCTGGTGCACGTCGCGGTCAAGCTGCCGGTCATCCGCGACGCGCTGACCAACGATGTGGACAGCGTCGACCGCGACCGGCCGGAGGCCGTCGTCGCGGGCGTGGTCGGACGCCGCGCCGTCATCCGGACCGGCTGGCTCGCCGCGGCCGTCGCCGTGGTCACCACCAGCTCGGCGACCGGCACCGTGCCCGGCCTGGACCGGCTCGCGGTCCTCTCACCGCGCTCGCGTCGCTCGGGCATCCCGGTCAACCGCACCGCAGCCGATGCGCGGGTGGCGCCGGCCGCCCTGAGCGCCGGCTACCGCTGCCGGATCGACCACGCCGGCGGGAGCACGACGTTCGCCCGGGCCGACCTGCTCGCCCTGCCGCAGTCGACCCACACCCTCCCGATCGCCTGCGTCGAGGGCTGGAGCGCGGACGGGTCGTGGACCGGCGTACCGCTGCGGGTGCTCCTGGACCGGGTCGGCTCGCCTCGCGGACGCGCGGTCGTGGTGACGTCGCTGGAGCCCCAGGGCCCGGAGCGGGTGAGCACGCTGCCCGCAGACTTCGCGGACGACCCGCGCACCCTGCTGGCCCTGGCGCTGGACGGCGAGCCGCTGTCGCTCGACCACGGCTACCCGGTCCGGCTGATCGCGCCGGACCGGCCCGGCGCGCTGCAGACCAAGTGGATCGCCCGGATCGAGGTGCTCTGATGCGTGTCCTGCGCTCCTCGCTCGTCGCGGCCGGCACCCTCCTCATGGCGTACGCCGCCTGGCTGCTCGTCCGCGACCAGACCGTCCCGCAGCTGATCCAGGTCGGCGAGTGGGCGGTCGCCGCGGTGGTCCTCCACGACGCGGTGCTGGCACCGCTCACCCTCGCCGTCGGCTGGCTCGTACAGCGCCGCCTGCCGGCCGGCCCGGCTCGCGCCGTCGCCGTCGCACTCACCCTGGTCGGGACCGTCGCGGTCGCCGCCTTCGCGGTGCTCACCCGGTCCCACCGGGGCGGCAGCAACGGCACCCTGCTGGACCGGGACTACCCGATCGGGCTGCTGGCCGTCACGCTGGTGATCATCGGCGCCGCGGTGGTCGCCGCGGCGCTGGGACGACTCAGGAGGTCGCGCGGGTGGCGAGGGTGATGGTCGTCGACGACGACGCGACGGTGCGCGAGGTGCTGGCGACGTACCTGCGCGCCCACGACCACGAGACGGTCGAGGCGGCCGACGGCGAGTCGGCGCTGCTCCTGATGTCCGACCAGCCGTCGGACCTGGTCGTGCTGGACCTGATGCTGCCCGGCATGGACGGCCTCGAGGTGACGCGTCAGCTGCGCGCGCAGCGCGACGTCCCGATCATCATGCTGACCGCGCTGGGCAGCGAGGCGGACCGGGTCGTGGGTCTCGAGCTCGGCGCGGACGACTACGTGGGCAAGCCGTTCAGCCCGCGCGAGCTCGCGCTGCGGGTGGACTCCGTGCTCCGGCGTACCGCAGCGCCCGCGGTCGTCGAGGAGACGCTCACCGACGGCGACCTCGTCATCGACGGAGCCCGGCACGTCGCCACCCTCGCCGGCGAGCCGCTCGCCCTGACCGTGCGCGAGTTCGACCTGCTGCGCTACCTGGTCGCGCACCCGTCCACCGCGTTCACCCGTGAGGACCTGCTGCACCACGTGTGGGGCTGGACCATCGGCGACCGCTCGACGGTCACCGTGCACGTCCGCCGCCTGCGCGAGAAGGTCGAGCACGACCCGACCAACCCGACCCGACTGCTCACGGTGTGGGGCGTCGGCTACCGATGGGAGCCACGATGAGCACGGGTGCGTTCCTCGAGATCGTCTGGGTGGCCGCCCTCGCGGCGGTGGTGGTCGGGGCCGTCGGCCTGGCACTGGCCTGGCTCACCCGTGGCTGGTCGCTGCGCTGGCACGTCGTGCTCCTCGTCGCGATCGCCGGGCTCGGTTCGTACGCCGGCACGCTGGCCATCGCCCAGCTGATGTTCCTGTCCTCCCACGACCTCCTCGTCGTCACCGTGGTCGCGTCGGTCGCGACCGTGGTCGCGGTGGTCGTCGCGCTCGCGGTCGGCTGGCCGCTGGCCCGCTGGTCGACCGCGTTGCAGACGCAGGTCCGCGGCATGGGCCCGGGCGTGGTGAGCACGGCCGGGTCGGGTGGCCCGCGCGAGCTGCGGGCGGTGGCGGAGGAGCTGGCCGAGACCCAGCGGCGGCTCGAGCAGGCGCGGTTGCGCGAGCTGCGCCTCGAGGAGGCCCGCCGGGAGCTGGTGTCCTGGGTGTCGCACGACCTGCGGACCCCGCTGGCCGGGCTGCGCGCGATGGCCGAGGCGCTCGAGGACGGCCTGGCGGCCGACCCGGCCCGCTTCCACCAGCAGATCCGGACCGAGGTCGACCGGATGGCGGCGATGGTCGACGACCTCTTCGAGCTCTCCCGGATCCACGCCGGCGTGCTCAAGCTCAACCCGACCACCCTGGCTGTGGGCGACCTGGTGAGCGAGGCGATCGCGGGAGCCGATCCGGTGGCGCGGGCCCGCAACGTCCGGATCGGCGGCTCGGTCGACGTCGGCCTGGAGGTCACCGCCGACCCCGCCGGCCTCTCCCGCGTGCTGTCGAACCTGCTGATGAACGCGATCCGGCACACCCCGGCCGACGGGGTCGTCGAGGTGATCGGCCGGCAGCGGGGCGACGGCGTGGAGGTGTGCGTCAGCGACGGCTGCGGCGGTCTGCGCGCCGAGGAGATCGACCGCGTCTTCGACCTCGGCTGGCAGGGCAGCAGCGCCCGTACGCCGGGCGACGCCGACCTGGGTCAGGGAGCGGGCCTCGGCCTGGCGATCGTCAAGGGCATCGTCGAGGCCCACCGGGGCCGGGTGGCGGTGGAGAACCTCACGGGCCTGGGCGGGTGCCGGTTCTCGGTGGTGCTGCCGGGGTGAGCCTGCGGTCGGTCCGCGCCGCTGTAACACGTTGTTCAGCGCTGTAGTACGCCGAAATCTCGTCGTACTACAGCGCAATTCGATGCACCTACAGCGTCGAACAACGTGTTACAGCTGCCCGAGGCGGACCGGGAACGATCAGCCCGCGCAGGCGCCCGTCCCGACCTCGGTGTCGTCGGTCCGCCCCTGGGCGGCAGCCCCTTGGACCTGGTCGGCGGTGAGGGCGTAGCCGGTGTCCGGGTCGGTGACCGAGGCCGCGAAGACCACCCCCGCGACCTTGCCCGCCGGCGTCACGATCGGGCCGCCGGAGTTGCCCGGGCGCACCAGGCCGCGCAGCGAGTAGACGTCGCGCAGGACCGTGCCGGAGCCGTAGATGTCCGGAGAGCGCAGCCGCTGCTGGGCGCGCACCCGGCCGGTCTCGATGTCGAACGGCCCGTCCTGGGGGTAGCCGATGATGGCGACCGGGTCCTGGGCCTGCACCGCGCCGGAGCCGGTCGCGAACTTCAGCCCGGTGGCGCCGTGGGTGTCGACCTCGAGGATCGCGATGTCGAGCTCGGGGTCGTAGTGGACGACCCGCGCGAGCTCGGTCTCGCCGTCGATCTCCACCTCGGGGTCGTGGACACCGGCGACCACGTGCGCGTTGGTCATGACCCGGTTCTCGGCGTACACGAAGCCGCTGCCCTCGACGCCGCGTCCGCAGGAGTTGGCGCCGCGGATCTTGACGATGCTGGCCTGCGTGGCGAGCACCTTGGCCGTGCCCGGGAGGTCCTTCGGGCCGGGCGGGACGTTGGTGATCTGCTCCGGCGCGAACGGCTCGAGGTAGCGCGGGAAGAAGCCGGTACCGACCACGTTGTTGAAGGCCTGCAGCGCCTTGGGCGCTGCGCCCGGGAGCGCGCCGTTGACCTTGGCGAGGACCTCGGAGCTGCGCACCAGCGCCGTGATCGGGCCGATCCGGGTGCCGCTGATCGCGACGCCGAGCGCCCACGCGACGAGCAGCACGGCCAGGGAGCTGAGGACCGCTCCACCGAGCGCGTCGAGGACCCGGGCCGGGCGCCAGGTGATCTTGTCGCGGACGCGCGCGCCGACGTACTGCATCAGCGCCTGGCCCAGCGACGCGCTCACGATGACGATGAACAGCGCGCCGAGGGAGACCAGCAGCGACGGGCTCGCGCTGCGCAGCACCGTGGGCGCGAGCCAGATCCCGAACAGGCCACCGGTCAGCAGCCCGGCCGTCGCGAACGCACCGGTGACGAAGCCCTGCCAGTAGCCGGAGAGCGCATAGGCGAGGACGAGCAGGACCAGGAGCCAGTCCAGAAGGTTCATCAGTCCCCCGTACGCCGCACGTACTCGGCCAACATGTAGTCGGGGAGATCATGCACCGGCGGGTCGGCCACCGGGGGCAACCAGCCGATGAAGTCCAGGAACCGGGTGAGGATGCCGCCCGTGAAGCCCCACAGGATGACGTCCTTGTCCTCGCCGATCAGGAAGCCCGGACCCACCCAGCCGCCGGGGTGGCGCACCTGGATCCGGTGCGTCGGGTCGACCAGCTCGCGGATCGACACCCGGTGGATCGCATGCACCTCGGCGGGCGACACGACGACAAGGTCGACAGGGTCGCGCCAGTAGCCGACGACGGGGGTGACGGCGAAGTTCGACGGCGGCAGCCACAGCTCCGGCAAGGTCGCGAAGACCTCGACCGCCAGCGGATCGAGCCCGACCTCCTCCTCGGCCTCGCGCAGCGCCGCCTCGACCGCGGTCTCCCCCGGGTCGATGCTGCCGCCCGGGAAGGACACCTGGCCGGGGTGGGAGCGCATGTCGTGCGCCCGCTCGGTGAGGAGCACGTCGGGGCCCTCGGGCCCCTCCGCCATCAGCATCAGCACCGCACCACGGCGCGGGTCGCTGCCCTCGGGCGGCAGGAACGCGGTCAGGTCCTTGCCCTGGATCCGGGCAGCTCCGGCCGCGATCTGTTCCAGCCACTTCGGGCCGTCGGGGGCGGTCATCCGGCCTGCTTCAGGGTGATCCCGTGCTGGGCCGCGAGGTCGACCACCTCCTGCACGGAATCGAGGCCACCCGCCACCGGGTTCGACACCGTGCCATCAGCGGTCACGAAGTAGAAGGTCGGCAGGGCGCTCGGCGGGTCCATGCTCGATTGCTGCAGCTCGCCGCACGGATCGGCCAGCAGCGGGTACGTGACGTTCGACTTCTCGGCCAGCAGCATGGCTGCCTTGGGGAAGGTGTCGAGGTAGTCGACGCCCACGACGGTCACCTGCCCGGCGTACTCCTTGGCGAAGGCGGCGAGAGCCGGCATCTCCTTGACGCACGGCCCGCAGTTGGAGGCCCAGAAGTTGATGATCGCCGGGCCCTTGATGTCGGCGAGGGCAGGTGTCGCTGGGCTGCCGAGACAGCCGATCGCCGTGTCGGGGAGCGTCGTGGCAGGAGCTGAGTCGTCGACGGCGAGCGTGGAGGGCGTGCAGTCGGCGATGTGGAAGTGCTGGCGGGCCTGGGCCAGATCGGTGGTGTTGACCACGACGTTGCACGCGCCCACGGCGGACTTCGCGTCGCACGACGTGAGCAGCACGGTTGCGCTGAGGGCGGCCACCCCGGCCGCGGCAAGCGGGCGCCGCATCAGTTGGGGCCCTCGGTGCGGACCAGCTTCTCCGCCTCGACCGGGTCCGTCGGACCGGCGCCGTACGACGGGCACCACCGCGCCACCGGGCACGCCCCGCACGCGGGCTTCTTGGCGTGGCAGATGCGCCGGCCGTGCCAGATGAGGTGGTGGCTGAGCATCGTCCAGTCCCGCTTCGGGAAGAGCGCGCCGATCGCGTGCTCGACCTTCACCGGGTCGGTCTCGTCTGTCCAGCCCAGGCGGCGGGCGAGCCGGCCGAAGTGGGTGTCGACGGTGATGCCGGGGACGTCGAAGGCGTTGCCGAGCACCACGTTCGCGGTCTTGCGACCGACGCCGGGCAGCGTCACGAGGTCCTCGAGCCGGCCCGGCACCTGGCCGTCGTAGCGCTCCACGAGGGCGGCGGCGAGCTTGAGCAGGTTGTCGGACTTGGCGCGGAAGAAGCCGAGCGGGCCGACGATCTGCTCCAGGTGGGCTCGATCGGCGGCGGCCATGGCCGCCGGGTCGGGGTACGCCGCGAAGAGGATCGGGCGGACCGCGTTGACCCGCTTGTCGGTGGTCTGCGCGGACAGCACGGTGACGACCAGGCACTGGAACGGGTTGTCGAAGTCCAGCTCGGCCTTGGCGTCGGGGTAGGTCTCGGCGAGCACCCGGTCGATCTTGCGGGCCCGTCGCACCAGCTGGGTCGGGGTCTCCCCGGAGGTGTCGATCGGCCGCACGCGGGTCAGCCTACGGGGCGACACCGACGCTCCCGACGTACGTCTGCTGTTAGGTGTGAAGTGGGCCACTGGCTAGGATTCGGCGAGACGACGTGTGTGTCGGCCTCAGCGGGGGGTCGGGGTGCGTCGTCGACGTGAACTTGGAGGCAGCGTGGACAACGACGTACTCCGTCAGGCGCCACTGTTCAGTGCCCTCGACGACGAGGCGATGACCGCCCTCCGGTCGTCGATGGGCGAGACCCACCTGCGCCGCGGCGAGGTCCTCTTCCACGAGGGTGACACCGGCGACCGGCTCTACGTCGTGCTCGAGGGCAAGGTCAAGCTCGGCCGGACCTCCTCGGACGGCCGCGAGAACCTGCTCGCGATCATGGGCCCCGGCCAGATGTTCGGTGAGCTGTCGCTGTTCGACCCGGGCCCGCGCTCCGCGACCGTGACCGCCGTGACCGACGCCGACTTCGCCTCGCTGTCCCACGAGGACCTGCTGCGCTGGCTCGAGGGCCGCCCGGCCGTCGCCCGCGGCCTGCTCGCCCAGCTCGCCGGCCGCCTGCGCAAGGCCAACGACGTCGTCGCGGACCTGGTGTTCTCCGACGTGCCCGGCCGCGTCGCCAAGGCGCTGCTCGACCTCGCCGAGCGCTTCGGCCGCACCGCCGACGACGGCGTGCACGTCCACCACGACCTCACCCAGGAGGAGCTCGCCCAGCTGGTCGGTGCCTCCCGCGAGACCGTCAACAAGGCCCTCGCCGACTTCGCCTCGCGCGGCTGGCTGCGGCTCGAGCCGCGCTCGGTCGTGATCATGGACATGGAGCGGATGGCACGCCGCGCCCGCTGAAGCTCGACAGGCTCGATCACCGAAAGATCGCAGCTTGCCACCCCCGGCCCCCTCTCCCGGTGCGTAGGTACCGGTGAAAGGGGGCCGTTGTGGTTCGTGAAGCATCTCGGGCGGCGTTCGAGCAGTACGTCGCCGCGCGCACGCCCGCGCTCTCCCGCACCGCGTTCCTGCTGACCGGCGACGCGCACCTCGCCGAGGACCTGGTCCAGGTCACGCTGGTCCAGGCGGCCAAGGCGTGGCACCGGATCGCTGGCGACCCCGAGCCGTACGTCCGGCGGATCATGGCCAACCAGAACATCTCCCGGTGGCGGCGGTCGCGGTCACGGGTGCCCGAGATCCCGTTGTCGACGTACGACGACCGCGCGGATGCCGCCGCTCCCGACCCGGACCTGCGGCTCAGCCTGGACGCCGCCCTGCGCCTGCTCACACCACGCCAGCGCACCGTGCTCGTCCTGCGCTTCTACGAGGACCTCACCGAGGTCGAGACCGCCCGGGTCCTCGGGATCGGCGCCGGCACCGTGAAGTCGACGACCCGCGAGGCGCTGGCCCGCCTGCGCGTGGTCGCGCCGCACCTCGAGACCCTGCTGGAGGGTGTGTCATGAGCCGCGACGAGCTCCGCGAACAGCTGGCCCGCCTCGCCGACACCGCGCCGGTCGCCTCGGTCCCCTCGGACACCTACCGACGCGGGCGGCGGGCGACCGCACGCTCGAGGATCGCGGCGAGCGTGGTGGCCGCGGGGTGCCTGGTGCTCGGCGCTGTTCTCGGCGTGACCCTCCTTGTCGGACGCGAGGGTGCCGGACAGCCGGGCTACGACGGCCAGCCCGTGGGACGAGCCGTCGTCGGCGTGCCGAACCATCTCTACGCACCACCCGGCCAGCTGCAACCGTGGGGCGGGGCCATCGTTGGACGAGCCGCGGCCGCCTTCGTGGACGGACGTGGCCAGGTCGTCGTGGTGGACGCCGCGACCGGCGCATATCGACGCTACGACCCGACACCGTACCCCGAGAACGCCTGGCCGACCCGGGGCGTCCATGCCGTCGCCCTGTCGCCGGACGGGCGCAAGTTGGCGTGGGGAGCTGTCGCACCGCACCTGGGCTACCCGGACGACCTGTGGACATCCGTCACCGTCGTCGATCTCGTCGGCGGCCAGATCTATGAGCAACGGGTGAGCAGCAAGTCCCAGGGCGCAGCACATGCCGTGAACGTCCTCGGCCTCACCTGGTCCGCGAACAGCCAGTGGGTCGGCTGGGGCGGCGTACCGGTGAGCGCGTGGACGCCGGACACCTACGAACCGTTGTCGAAGTACGTCGGCGGCGTCATCCACTTCTTCGGGACGAGGCACCATGCGGCCTCCATCCGCACGGTTCCCGCGCCGACCCCGGCAGAGCTGGCCGACCTCCGCTCCGGTGGCCTCACCACGTGGACCCGCACCATCACGGTGAGCGACACAGGAATGCTCGCGACCGTGACGGGGAGCACCGCCCGCCCGACCGTCGCTGGTCACCTCGCTGCAGGCCGGGTCCTCCTGCACCGCTCCGATCCGCATCGGTCGACGACGGTCGTCGAGACCGAACCCGGTCGCACGAGCACGCTCCCGCTCATCACGGTCGCGCCCGGCATCTCAGGCCTGACGATCGCCACCGACCTGATGAGACCCGGTCACCTGACGGTGCCGCGAGCCGCGCCGAGCTGGTCGCTCGCTCCGCCCGGCTCCGGAACCGGTCACCCCGCTGTGCTGGTCGGCGCTGGCGCCACCGCTCTCCTTGTTGTCGCCGCCGCCCTCTGGCGGCGCCGACGCCGCCGGCTCACTCACATGTGAGTGAATCCCGCTCACTCACAGGTGAGTGAGCCACGAAGGAAGGCTCCACCGTGCTCCCGCGCGCCCGCGTGCGGTGGAGCGAGATGGGGTTCGCGGCAGCCTGCGCGGCGGCGTACCTCCTGCTCGGCATCCGCCGCTACACCGAGGGACAGGCCACCGGCTTCGACCTCGGCATCTTCACCCAGGTCGTGAAGTCGTACGCCGACCTCACGGCGCCGTACGCGCCCTTGAAGGGGCCTCACTACAACGCACTCGGCGACCACTTCCACCCGATCCTGGCAGTGATCGCCCCGTTCTACCGGGTGTTTCCGTCCGCCGTGACCCTCCTCGTCGCGCAGGCGATCCTCGCGGCGGTTCCGGTGCTCCCGCTCATGCGGTGGGCGCGTACGGCCGTCGGCAGCCGGTTCGCCTGGTGGATCGGCCTCTCCTACGCAGCGTCCTGGGGCATCGCGGAGCTGGTGGGCTTCGACTTCCACGAGGTCGCCTTCGCCGTGCCGCTCGTGGCGTACGCCGTCTGCGCGCTCGGACAGGAACGCTGGACGACCGCGGCACTCTGGTCCCTGCCGCTCGTGCTGGTGAAGGAGGACCTCGGCCTGACGGTCGCTGCCGTCGGCGCCGTCATCGCCTGGCGCGGGCCGCGACGACTCGGACTCGCTCTCGCCGCCACCGGCATCGCGGCAACCGCCTTCGAGATGTGCGTGGCCCTCCCGGCCCTCAACCCCGGCGGCCACTTCGCCTACGCGTGCCTGGACCTGGCCGGGATCGCGGGGCCGCTGACCAAGTGGCTGACGGTGTCGATGCTCCTCGCCCCGACCGGCTTCCTCGCGGTGCGCTCGCCGCTCCTGGTGGTGGCGACCCCGACACTGGCGTGGCGCTTCACCGCATCGAACCCGCACTACTGGGGCACGCACTTCCACTACAGCGCAGTTGTGATGCCGGTCGTGTTCGCCGCGGCGATCCAAGCGGCCGGGACCGTCCCCCACTCGCTACGACGTACGGCCTGCTGGCTCGGCAGCACGGTCACGGCGATCACGTTCGCCGCGCACCCGCTGCACACGCTGCTGTCACCGTCCCTGTGGGAGACCGGCCCGCACCTGCGCGCGGTCCGCACGATCCTCGCCGAGATCCCCTCCGGCGCCACGGTCGCGGCCTCGAACCGGCTCGCGGCCCAGCTCGCCGCCCGCACCACGGTCAGCGAGGTGTGCCTGTCCCCCGGGTCGCTCCCCACCCCGACGCCGCCGCAGTGGCTCGTCTTCGACGCGACCGACCCCGCCCAGGACCGGTGCGGCGCCGGCGACGCGATCACCACAGCGGTGCCGTCGATCCACGGCTACCGGCTCGTCGACCGACGCGACGGGGTCACCCTGCTGGAGCGCTACCGGGTCGCCAGGTAGGCCAGCTGGGCCCGCACCGACCACTCGGCCGCGCCCCAGAGGGACTCGTCGACGTCGGCGTACACGATCTCGACGACCTGGCGCGGCAGCACCGGGTCCTCGGCGGCATCGGGTAGGAGGGTGTCGATCCCCAGCCGCCGGAGGGCCGACTCGACCTGGGCGAGGCGCTCCTGGCGGTGGACCTTGTAGTGATCGAGGACTGCGCCCGCGTCGGGGAGGACCGGCCCGTGGGCAGGCCAGAGCGACGAGACGCGCCCCGAGCTCACCAGCGCCCGCATCCGCTCCAAGGAGGAGAAGTAGCCGCCCAGGTCGCCGTCCGGGTGCACGATCACGGTGGTGCCGCGGCCGAGCACCATGTCCCCGGTCAGCAGCGCCCGATCGGCATCCAGGACCAGTGAGATCGAGTCACGGGTGTGGCCCGGCGTCGTGATCACCTCGACGGACAGGTCGCCTGCGACGAGGACCTCGCCGTCGACGACGGGCTCGGACCGCCAGCACTGCGCGGGATCCAGGCCGCGTACGCCGCAGCCCATCCGCTCCGCGAACGATCGCGCCGCCTCGGTGTGGTCGGCGTGGTGGTGGGTGACGACGACGGCCGTCACCGTGCCGCACACCTCGGCCACGGCGTCCAGGTGCCCGTCGTCCAGCGGCCCCGGGTCGACGACGACGGAGGACGACGAGCCGGGCTCGCGCAGCACCCAGGTGTTGGTGCCGTCCAGCGTCATGATCCCCGGGTTCGGGGCGAGGACGCACCGGCCACGTTCGCCGTACGCACCGCCGGTCCAGGCCTCGCTCATCCGAACCGCTCCGCGAGCAGGCGGTCGAAGCGGGGCGGACGGGAGAGCACGAACTCCTCACCGTCGGCAACGACCTCGGGCATGAACATGGTGAGGTCCTGCCGCACCGACGCGGCCACCGCCTCCGCGGGCGTCAGGCCCGCGATCTCCAGGCAGGTGAGGTACGTCGGCGGCAGCATCATCAGCTCGCCGGATTCCACCGACGTCAGCACGTCCGGCAGCGGCCGCCACTGCACCTCGGTCGCCTCGCTCGACACGTCGCGGGTCACCTGACCCACGGGGAGCTCGGCGACGAAGAACCAGGTGCGGAACCGGCGCGGCTCGAAGACCGGCGTCAGGTAGCCCGCCCACGCGCCGAGCAGGTCCGTGCGGAGCACCAGCCCGCGCCGGTCGAGGAAATCGGTGAAGGCCAGCTCGTGCGCCTCGAGCGCCTGGCGATCGGCCTCCCAGTCGTCGCCGCTGGTGTCCGCGACGACCGCGTCGGCCGACGGTCCGGCCAGCAGCACGCCCGACTCCTCGAAGGTCTCCCGCACGGCCGCGCACACGAGCGCGCGGGCGAGCTCCTCGGTCGTGCCCAGCCGCTCGGCCCACTCCGCCGCGCTCGGCCCGGCCCACGCCACCGCGTGGTCGTGGTCGCGGGGGTCGACGCCACCGCCCGGGAACACCGCCATGCCGGCCGCGAACGCCATCGAGGCCTGGCGCAGCAGGAGGTACACCTCCGACCCGGCCGCGCCCGGCCGCAGCAGCACCACCGTGGCGGCGTTGCGCGGCTCGGCCGGCTCCTGCTCCCCGGACGCGAACGCGTGCGCCTGGTCGACCAGGCGCTGCGGGAGCGGGATCCGTGCGAGGCCGCGGGCCGGCGGCGTACCGGTCATGGCTGCAGGATCTCGGCGATGACCTCGACCTCGACGGGCGCGTCCAGCGGCAGGACCGGTACGCCGACGGCCGAGCGAGCGTGCACCCCCGCATCGCCGAAGACGTCACCGAACAGGTTGGACGCCCCGTTGGCGACGCCCGGCTGACCGGTGAAGTCCGGCGTCGAGGCGACGAACGCCACGACCTTGACGATCCGCACGTTCTCCAGGGAGCCCGCGACCGACCTGATCGCGGCGATCGCGTTGAGCGCGCACTGGCGGGCGCACTCGGTGGCCACCTCGGCGGTGACCGCGTCACCGACCTTGCCCACAGCGACGAGGGAACCGTCGCGCATCGGCAGCTGGCCGGCGGTGTACACCAGCGAGCCCACCCGCACGGCCGGCACGTACGCCGCCACCGGCGGCACCACCTCGGGAACGGTCAGCCCGAGCTCCGCGAGACGCGCCTCGACGGTCATGACTCAGCCCTCGACCGGCCGCTTGAAGTAGGCCAGGTCGTTGCCCTGCGGGCTCGGGATCACCGCGACGAGCTCCCAGCCGTCGTGGCCGAAGTTGTTGAGGATCTGCGCCGCCGCATGGTTGAGGACGGGCGCTACCTGGTACTCCCACTTGGTCATGACTCGCACGATACTCACGGCCCCAGGTCGCTACGCTGCCCCGGTGAGCGATTGGAGCCGGGTGCGTCTGCACGTCGTCACCGGCAAGGGGGGCACGGGCAAGTCGACGGTCGCGTCGGCACTGGCGCTCGCGCTTGCCGGGGCCGGGAAGAACGTTCTGTTGTGCGAGGTCGAGGGGCGCCAGGGCATCGCCCGGATGTTCGACGTCGACCCGCTCCCCTACGCGGAGCGCCGCCTCGCCACCGGCCTGCCCGACGACGCCGGCAACCACGGCACCGTCCACGCGCTGCACGTCGACGCCGAGTCGGCGCTGCTGGAGTACCTCGCCATGTACTACCGCCTCGGCCGCGCCGGGCGGGCGCTCGACCGCTTCGGCGTGATCGAGTTCGCGACCACGATCGCGCCCGGCGTACGGGACGTGCTGCTGACCGGCAAGGTCTACGAGGCGGTCCAGCGCAACAGCCGCAACAAGGGCGCCATCGAGTACGACGCCGTGGTCCTCGACGCGCCGCCGACCGGCCGCATCACCCAGTTCCTCAACGTCAGCAACGAGCTCGCCGGGCTGGCGAAGGTCGGGCCCATCAAGTCGCAGAGCGACACGATGATGACGCTGTTCCGCTCACCCCGGACCGCCGTGCACCTGGTGACCGTGCTCGAGGAGATGCCGGTGCAGGAGACGGCCGACGGGATCCAGGAGCTGCGCCACGCGAAGCTCCCGGTCGGCGGCGTGGTGGTCAACATGACGCGCCCCAGCGACCTCAGCGACGCCGACCTGGTGGCGGCGCGAGCCGGCACCCTCGACGGTGCCGCGATCGCGGCCGACCTCGCCGCGATCGGCCTGCCGCACGACAGCACGCTCGTCGACGGGCTGCTCACCGAGGCGCAGGAGTACGCCGAGCGCCGCGCCCTCGAGGACAGCCAGCGTGCGGTCGTGGCCGACCTGGGCGTGCCGACGTACGAGCTCCCCCGGCTCGCCGGCGGGGTCGACCTCGGCGCCCTCTACGAGCTGGCCGAGCTGCTCCGGAAGCAGGGGATGGCATGAAATTCACCCCACCAAGTTCTTCGCTTCCCCCGCTTCGCTCCTCCAGCGAACAACTTGTCGGGGACCCCGAATGAGCAACCGCACCCGCGTCGGCCCGACCGGCGGCCCGGCACCCGCGCTCGACGTCGACGCGCTGCTCGACGACCCGACCACCGGCATCATCGTCTGCTGCGGCTCCGGTGGCGTCGGCAAGACCACCACGTCCGCCGCCCTCGCGCTGCGGGCCGCCGAACGGGGCCGCAAGGTCGTCGTGCTCACCATCGACCCGGCCCGGCGGCTCGCGCAGTCGATGGGCATCGAGGCCCTGGACAACACGCCCCGCCCGGTGAAGGACGTGGGCGGGAGCGGCTCGCTCGACGCGATGATGCTCGACATGAAGCGCACCTTCGACGAGGTGGTGCTCTCCCAGGCCAGCCCGGAGAAGGCCAAGCAGATCCTGGCCAACCCGTTCTACATCGCGCTGTCGAGCTCGTTCGCGGGCACGCAGGAGTACATGGCGATGGAGAAGCTGGGACAGATCCATCGCGACAAGGTCCAGGGCGACCACACCTACGACCTGATCGTCGTCGACACCCCGCCCTCCCGCTCGGCGCTGGACTTCCTGGACGCGCCCGAGCGGCTGTCCAGCTTCCTGGACGGCAAGTTCGTGCGGCTCCTGCTGGCGCCCGCGCGCGGGCCGGCCAAGCTGATGAGCGCCGGCTTCGGGCTGATCACGGGCGCGCTCAACAAGATCCTTGGCGCCGGCTTCCTGTCCGACCTGCAGACCTTCGTCTCCGCGCTGGACACCGTCTTCGGCGGCTTCCGCCAGCGCGCGCAGCAGACCTACTCGCTGCTCCAGGCCCACGGCACCGCGTTCCTGGTGGTGGCGGCGCCGGAGCCGGACGCGCTGCGCGAGGCGGCGTACTTCGTCGACCGGCTCAGCGAGGACCGGATGCCGCTGGCCGGCCTGGTGGTCAACCGCAGCACGCCGGTCCCGGCCGGGCACCTGTCCGCGGAGGAGGCGACCGCCGGGGCGGACCGGATCGACGCAGCAGACGGCGACGGTACGTCGGCGGCCGCGGCCCTGCTCCGGATGCACGCCGACCGGATGCGGATGACCGTGCGCGAGAGCGCGCTCAGGGACGGCTTCGCCCGGGCGCACCCGCAGGTGCGGACCGTCGTCGTACCGGCTCTCGCCGGCGACGTCCACGACCTCGACGGACTCCGCGAGGTCGGCGACCTGCTGGCCGGGGCCTGAGCCCCGGCCACACAGATCAGGTCAGGCGCCGATGCGCGCCTCGACGCCGGCGTCCCGCGCCGACTCGAGCAGCTTGCGCCACGAACCGGTGGGACGACGACGCAGCAGCGCACGGCGCTCCCGCTCCGTCATCCCGCCCCAGACGCCCCACTCGATCTGGTTGTCGAGTGCCTCGGCCAGGCACTCGGCACGGACCTCACAGCCGGAACACACCGACTTGGCCTTGTTCTGCTCGGCACCCTTGACGAACAACGCGTCAGCTTGGCCGTTCTGACATGCGGCGCGCAGCGCCCAGTCCTCTGCCCACATGGAATTGTCCCCACATCTGAGCCCGGGTGGCGCCCCCACAGCGCCCTTGGTCCCAGACTCGTGGCCCTACGGTAAAGGAAAATGGCGACTCGTACAGGACGAATTGGGCCCAACTGGTCTAGTCACTACTGACTAGAGATCGGCTGCCGAGCGCGGAAATGGCTGGTCAGGAGCGGTCCCGTACCCTGAACCCCATGGCAGGACCCCGGTTCGACGGTCTCGACAAGCGCAAGGTGGCCTCCCACATCGGAGTGATGATGGCGGTCGCCGCGGTGCTCGGCATCGTCGTCTCCGGCCTCGCGATCCCGTTCGCCGGCGTGCTCGGCTTCACGGCCAAGGACCTCGCCAACTCCGCGAACGACCTCCCCAAGGAGCTCACCACCGAGGCGCTGCCGCAGCGCACCGAGCTCGTGGACTCCGCCGGTGACCCGATCGCGACGCTCTACGACCAGAACCGGGTCAACGTCCAGCTGAGCCAGATCTCGCGGACGATGGTCAAGGCCATCGTCGCGATCGAGGACTACCGCTTCTACCAGCACGGCGCGCTGGACGTGAAGGGCACGCTGCGCGCATTGTTCACGAACTCCACGCAGGGCGGCGTCGTGCAGGGTGGTTCCTCCATCACCCAGCAGCTCGTCAAGCAGACCCTGGTCAACCAGGCCGACACCGTGGCCGAGCAGAAGGCCGCTGTCGCCGACACCTTCGCGCGCAAGCTCCGCGAGCTGCGCTACGCGATCGCCCTCGAGCAGCTGCACAGCAAGGACTGGATCCTCCAGCAGTACCTCAACACGGTCTACTTCGGTGACGGCGCGTACGGCATCCAGGCCGCGGCCCAGCACTTCTTCAACGTCAACGCCAAGGACCTCACCCTCCCGCAGGCCGCGCTCCTCGCCGGCCTGGTCCGCAGCCCCGAGGCGCTGAACCCGACCAACAACCCGCAGGGCGCGATCGAGCGGCGCAACGTGGTGCTGGACCGGATGGCCCAGCTGCACGCGATCAGCTACCAGCGGGCCGAGCACTTCAAGAAGCAGGGCCTGCGCCTCGACGTACAGCCCACGGCCAACGGGTGCGTGAACTCCAGCGCTCCGACGTTCTGCAGCTACGTCGTCAGCTACCTGATGCAGGACCCGGCGCTCGGTCACACCAGGAAGGAGCGCGAGCGCGTGCTCTGGGGTGGCGGCCTCACCATCCAGACGACCATGCACCCGCAGTTCCAGCACTGGGCGACGGTCGCCGCGACGACGCACGTCTACAAGACCGACAACGCGATCGGCGCGATCGCCGAGGTCGAGCCCGGCACCGGCGACGTCTGGGCGATCGCGCAGTCCCGCCCGATGGGTGCTGACGCGAAGGCCGGCCAGACGTTCCTGAACTACTCGGTGCCGCCGAAGTACGGCAGCGCGAACGGCTTCCAGCCCGGCTCGACGTTCAAGTTCTTCGTCATGGCGGCGGCGCTGGAGGAGGGCCTGCCGGAGACGACGAGCTTCTACGCACCGCAGACGCTGTCGGTGGCGCAGGACGAGTTCCGCACCTGCCAGGGCATGTACTCCAGCACCATCCCGTGGACGCCGTCGAACTCGACGACCGCGACCAACCAGACCATGGACATGGACGTCGCGGCGCCGGAGTCGGTCAACACCTACTTCGCCCAGCTCGAGCGCAAGACCGGCATCTGCAAGGCCTACCAGCTGGCCAAGGAGATGGGCGTCTCGCTGAAGAAGGGCAACCAGGTCCCCAGCTTCACGCTCGGTGTCGCCGACGAGAACCCGCTGACGATGGCGTCGGCGTACGCGACCGCCGCGTCGGGCGGCACGTACTGCAAGCCGCACCCGGTCAGCGCCATCCTCGACGGCAACGGCCAGGTCGTGAAGAAGTACCCGACGCAGTGCAAGCAGGTGCTCTCCGAGCACACCGCGAACACGATCAACTCGGTGCTGCACCGGGTGATGGCGCCGGGCGGGTTCGGGCAGAACCTGCTGCTCAACCGTCCCGCGGCCGGCAAGACCGGCACGAACTCGGAGAACATGGCCGTCTGGTTCAACGGCTACACCCCGCACCTGTCGGTCTCGACCGTGGTGAGCGGCGTCAACCGCGCCGGGCACCCGATCCCGGTGCCGTCCACGCTCGGCGGCATCTACTACGGCACCGCCCACGGATCGACCGTCGCCGGCCCGATGTGGGCCGCCGCGCTGCGCCCGGTCCAGGACCAGATCCCGTTCGCCGACTTCACCGCGCCCGGCCTGGGCCCGGACCAGTCCGCCCTGCCGAGCGTGCTCGGCGCCGGGGTGCGGCACGCCATGGACGCGATCAAGAACGCGGGCTACACACCCGCGCTGGCCGGTGTCGTCGACTCGGCGTACTCCCGCGGAGAGGTGGCGTTCCTGAGCATGGGCGCGGACGGCCAGACGGTCTACATCTTCACCTCGACCGGCCACGGGGCGCCGGCGGTGGCGCCGGTCTACCACGCCCCTCCGCCGCCCTCGCACAAGGGACGCGGCGGCAAGAACCACCACCGGACGGCCCCGCCCTCGACCCCGCCGACGACCACGTCACCGGGCAAGGGCCACGGCAAGGGCCACTGACCCGCGGCCGGCTCAGGCGAGCTGGCGCTTGACCTCCGCGGCGACGACCGCTCCGTCGGCCCGGCCCTTGACTTGCGGGCTCACGACGCCCATCACCTTGCCCATCGCGCGCGGGCCCTCGCCGGCCACACCGAGCTGGGCGATGGCGTCGGCGACGAGCGCGGAGATCTCCTCCTCGGTCAGCTGCTGCGGCAGGTAGTCGGCGATGACCGCCGCCTCGGCGCGCTCCTTCTCGGCGCGGTCCGGGGCGCCGCCGTCGTCGAACGCGGTGGCCGCCTCACGGCGCTTCTTGGCCTCGGTGGCCAGCACGCCGATGATCTCGTCGTCGGTGAGCTCCTTGGCCACCGAGCCGGCGACCTCCGCGTTGGTGATCGCGGTGAGCACCATCCGGATCGTCGAGGCACGGACCGCGTCGCGGGACTTCATCGAGGCGGTCAGGTCGGTGCGGAGACGGTCCTTGAGGGTGCTCATGCGGTGATTCTGCCCGCTCTCTGGCAACCTTGCCGAATGCGTTTGTCGTCGGCCCTCGGTGCACTCGGTGTCGCCGGCGTCGGCGGTGGCCTGATCACGGCGTACGCCGTGTGGGAGGCCCGGCAGTACACGCTGCGCGAGGTCACCGTGTCGGTGCTGCCCGCCGGCATGCGGCCGCTGCGGGTCCTGCACCTGAGCGACATCCACATGACGCCGTACCAGCGCGACAAGCAGGCCTGGCTGCGCTCGCTGGCGGCTCTCGAGCCCGACCTGGTCATCGACACCGGCGACAACCTCGCCCACCAGGGCTCGGTACCCGTCGTGCTCGACTCCCTCGGGTCGCTGCTCGACCGGCCGGGCGTGTTCGTGCACGGATCGAACGACTACTTCGAGCCGCGGCTGCGCAACCCCTTCCAGTACCTGCTGCCGGACCGGGGGAAGCGGCGCACGAACGTGCCGCAGCTGCCGTGGGGCGAGCTGTCGTCCGGCTTCACGGACGCCGGCTGGCTGGACCTGACGAACCGCCGCGCGCGCCTGACCGTGGGCGAGACGACGCTCGCGTTCGCGGGTGTCGACGACCCGCACCTGAGGTACGACGACCTCGGCGCCGTCGCCGGTCCCGCCGATCCCGATGCCGACGTGCGGCTCGGCGTCGCGCACGCGCCGTACCTGCGGGTGCTGGACCAGTACGCCGCCGACGGCTACGACGCGATCATCGCCGGCCACACCCACGGCGGCCAGGTCTGCCTGCCCGGCGGACGGGCCCTCACCACCAACTGCGACCTCGAGCCGGCCCGGTCGCGCGGCCTGCACCGCCACCCCGCCGACTCTGCTCCGGGCGACCCCGGATCGGCCTGGTTGCACGTCTCCGCCGGCGTCGGCACCAGCCCGTACACGCCCATCCGGATCGCCTGCCGACCCGAGGCCACCCTCCTCACGCTCACCTGACGGTGCCGATTGGAGGTCGCCGCTGAGCCTCCGGTAGGCTCAGCGCGTTGCACCGCGGGCTGTGGCGCAGTTTGGTAGCGCGCCTCGTTCGGGACGAGGAGGCCGCAGGTTCAAATCCTGTCAGCCCGACGCGACAAAGACCCCCTCCGACCCGCGGAAACGCGGTGCGGAGGGGGTTCTCAGTTTTCCGGTTGAGGACCGATCTCGGCGCTCCGCGCACCCCAGAGGTCACCTCGCGGAGCGCGGCGAGGTCCGCTCACCCGCCGGGCACGAACTGTGGGGCAGCTCACACCCGATCGGGGGATCTGCAGCGTCCTGCCGCTTCCCGAGAATGGGGGCGACGAAGAAGGCCCGCATGGCTGTCGATGAACGTCCCGCACGCCTCGCCGGCGCTGGCGCAGGAACTGCGCACCACCAAGGAGCCGAATGATGAACGAGACCGAGTACGACCTGCGTTGCCAGTTGGCGGCCGTCTACCGCCTGGTCGCCCACTACAAGATGACGGACCTCATCTTCACGCACATCTCGTTGCGGATCCCCGACACCGACCACCACTTCCTGATCAACCCGTACGGACTGCTGTTCGAGGAGATCACAGCATCCTCGCTCGTGAAGATCGACCTGGAGGGCGCGAAGGTGGAGCCGTCCCCCCACCCCGTCAACCCCGCGGGATTCGTGATCCACAGCGCGATCCACGCGGCCCGTGAGGACGCCCACAGCGTGCTGCACACCCACACCCGCGCGGGCTGCGCCGTCGCGGCGCAGAGCGAAGGACTCCTGCCCCTCAGCCAGGTCGCGATGGGCCACTACGGCCGTATCGCTTACCACGACTACGAGGGGGTCGCGCTCTCCCTCGACGAGCAGAAGCGGCTGGTCGACGACCTCGGGCCGCACCACGCCATGATCCTGCGCAACCACGGCCTGCTGACGGTGGGCCAGAGTGCCGGGGAGGCGTTCCTCCGCATGTTCAACCTCGAACGCGCCTGCCAGATCCAGGTGGACGCGCTGGCGGGCGGACGCGACCTGACGATCCCCGCGGAGGCCGTCGCCCTGCGGACCGCGGCTCAGTTCAACGGCGAGGACGTCGGTGACGACTTCCGCGAGGAAGCGGCGCCAGAACTCGCCTGGGCAGCGCTGATGCGCCAGGCCGAACGGATCGCACCGGACTTCCGGGACTGAGCGGGGCCGTCGGACGAGCCCGGGTTCCAGGCCGCGACTCAATGCTTGGGCTCGGTTGGGGCCCGAGCTCGATCGGGCACGGACCGGGGTCCCGGACGCGACCGCCGGGGCGGACGCGAGGCACGTCGTGGCCCGACGTCATCGCGGGGGTGCTTGCGTCAGTGCCCGGAACTCAGCGGATGCCGCGGTGACGACGCCGCGATACGTACGTCGAGCCGCCCGATGAGCTCGACCTCGAAGGTCACGACCTCGCCCTCGCGCAGCCACCCGCGGAATCCTTCGGGATCCAGCGCGCGTTGCTCGAGCAGGCAGCCCTGTCCGACCGTTCCCGATCCGAGGACGTCGCCGGTCCGAAGGTGCGTTCCGCGCGAGGTGTAGGCCACCACGTCATCGAAGGACCAGTTGATCGTCGACCAGTTGCCCGCGCTGATGGGCACGCCATCGATGGCGACGGACATGCCGATGTCGAAGCCCTTCCCCGACCGGAGCGGCTCGAACTCGTCGGCGGTGACAAGCACCGGACCGAGCGTGGTCGCCCCGTCCTTGCCCTTCGCCGGCCCGAGCCGCACCTCCATCTCCTCCAGCTGCAGGTCACGAGCGCTCCAGTCGATGTAGGTCGTGTAGCCGACGATGTGCTCGCGCGCGTCCTCCGGACGGATGTTGGAGCCGGGGCGGCCGATCACGGCGGCCACCTCGAGCTCGTAGTCGAACATCTCGCATCCCGGCGAGATGGGGGCGTCGTCCTCGGGACCGAGGACCGCGTGGTGGTTGCTGAAGTAGAACGCGGGGAACTTCTCGTGCAACGGGTCCACCGACCCCATGCAGTTGCGGATGTGCTCGTGGAAGCACATCGAGTCCCGCATCGCCGGAGGCTGGACCGGCGCCAGCAGCCGGACCGAGTCGGCCTTGACGGGCACGCTGTAGGTGACCGCCGCCACCCCGATGGCCAGGAGGGCGTCGAGCCCGTCGCCGATGATGTCGAGGACGCTCGAGACGTTCGGTACGGCGTACAGCTTCCCGTCTCGGAGCACCGCTGCATGGGTGGCGCCGGACTCATCTGCATAGGTCGCGAACTTCATCGCGTCTTCTCCTTGTTCGTGGTGGTCGATGCCTTCACCGCCGCACGGCGTCGGTGGAGGATCGGTTCGGTGTATCCCGATGGCTGGGCGGCCCCGTCGAGGAGCAGCTCACGTGCGGCGAGGAAGGCCTCGCCGTCGTACGACGGAGCCATCGGCCGGTACGTCGGGTCGCCGGCGTTCTGCTGGTCGACGACGACCGCCATCCGCCGCAGCGAGTCCTCGACCTGCGCGACCGTGACGACCTCGTGGCGTACCCAGTTCGAGACGTGCTGGGAGCTGATCCGGCAGGTCGCACGGTCCTCCATGAGCTGGGTCCCACCGAGATCGGGAACCTTCGAGCAGCCGACCCCGGAATCCACCCAGCGCACGACGTAGCCCAGCGTGCTCTGGACGTTGTTGTCGAGCTCCTCGCGACGCTCCTCGTCGCTCCAGATCGACGGCTGCCCGAGCGGGAGCTCGAGGAGGTCACGCAGCGTCGAGCGCTCCTGCCCGGTCAGCTCGGCTTGCCGCTGTGCGACGTCGACCTGGTGGTAATGGAGGGCGTGCAGGGTGGCCGCCGTCGGCGACGGCACCCAGGCGCAGCTCGCGCCGGCACGCGGGTGCGCGGCCTTCTGGGCGAGCATCGCCGCCATGTCATCGGGTGCGGCCCACATGCCCTTGCCGATCTGGGCACGCCCGCGGAAGCCACACGACAGCCCCACGTCGACGTTGGCGTCCTCGTAGGCGCCGATCCAACGCTGCTGGCGCATGTCCGCCTTCCGCACGACCGGCCCGGCCTCCATCGAGGTGTGGATCTCGTCGCCGGTGCGGTCCAGGAACCCGGTGTTGATGAACGCCACCCGGTCCCGGGCGCGGTGCACGCACGCGCGGAGGTTGACCGACGTACGGCGCTCCTCGTCCATGATGCCGAGCTTGATGGTGCGAGCGGGCATCCCGAGGAGGTCCTCCACGCGGGCCAGGAGATCGCCCGTGAGCTCGACCTCGTCGGGGCCGTGCTGCTTGGGCTTGACGACGTAGACCGAGCCCTGTCGGGAGTTGCTGCCGGCTGTCGGTCCGCGCAGATCGTGCAGGCTACCCAGCCCGGTGACGAGGGCATCGAGGATGCCCTCGGAGACCTCTGCCCCGTGGGGGTCGAGCACCGCGGAGGTGGTCATCAGGTGGCCCACCTGCCGGACGAGCAGGAGCGCACGCCCGGGCAGGACCAGCGCCGTCCCGTCCGCTGCCACGAACTCGCGGTCGTCGTTCATCGTGCGGACGAAGGTCGATCCGCCCTTCGTCACCGATGAGGCGAGACGGCGCTGCATCAGCAGCAACCAGTTGCGGTAGCCGATGACCTTGTCGGCCGCGTCGACCGCCGCAACAGAATCCTCGAGGTCCATGATCGTCGACACGGCGGACTCGATCACGACGTCGGCGATCCCGGCAGCGTCCAGCTCCCCGACCGGGTGCTCGCGGTCGATCACGATCTCGACGTGGAGGCCGTGGTGGACCAGGAGCACCGAGGTCGGCGCGGACCGATCACCGCGATAGCCGGCGAGCTGCGCCGGTTCGACCAGGCCGGTGGCACCGTCGGCCCCATCGATCACCAGCCCGTCGGCGGTGATCCTGTACGAACGTGCGTCGGCGTGGGATCCGGAAGCGAGCGGGAAGTGCTCGTCGAGGAATCCCCGGACGCGAGCCACGACGGCTGCCCCGCGTGCGACGTTGTAGCCGTCCCCCGGCATGAGCTCGCCCGAGCGCTCGACGGCGTCGGTGCCGTAGAGCGCGTCGTAGAGCGAGCCCCAGCGGGCATTGGCCGCGTTGGTCGCGAACCGCGCGTTGAGCAAAGGCACGACGAGCTGCGGTCCGGCGATCGTTGCGATCTCCTCGTCGACGTGGTCGGTCGAGATCTCGAACGGCGCGGGCTCGTCGACGACGTACCCGATCGATCGGAGGAACTGCTCGTACTCCTCCGGCTCGGGAACTCCCGGGCAGGCACGATGGAACTCGTCGATCTGATCCTGGAGCTCGCGGCGTTCCTGCAGAGCGGCCCTGACGCGGGGCCCGAGATCGGCGAAGATGGAGGCCGCGCCCTCCCAGAACGCCGACTCGTCGACCCCCGTGCCCGGAAGCGCCTCCTCGCGGACGAAGGTGTGCAGCTCGGCATCCACGCTGAGGCCCGCGACCTCGACCCGTGGCCTCACGTCCATCGTCTCCTCAGTCATCGAACCCACAGCCATGTCCTTCCTCGACGGTGGAGAGGAGCGCTTCGACGTACTCCTCCGCGGTGGGAGGTTCGATCTCGAGCGCCATGGTCATGCCAGGCAGTGCAGTGGCTGGCCGCCGTTGAGGACGACCATGTCGGCGATCGCCGGACCCAGGTCGAGCTGGCCACCGGCAGGAAGTCCGGCCTGCTCCGCCATCGAGCGATGCAGGTTCCCGACGATCCGCTCGCTGTCGTGCCATTCGGCGTACCGACCGAGATCGACGCTTCGGGCTGCCTCCAACGCAGAGATGCCCGCCGCGTGGGCCTCCACGGCGGCGTCCTGCACCATGGCGAGGTACGACGCCATGTCGTCGAAGACCTCCGGTCCGCAGACCGGGCCGTGCCCGGGAACGACCGTCTCGACATCGAGCTCGCGGAGGCGCTCGTACGCCAGCAGGGAGCCGCTGACCGAGCCCATGAGCGCGAACGGCGTACCGCCGGCGAAGGCGACGTCGCCGGAGAAGATCAGCTTCCGCTCCGGCAGGTAGTAGACGACGTCGTTGGTGGTGTGGGCCGGACCGACGTAGATCGCCTCGACCCGCCCGGCGTCCGAGTGCAACGTGATCTTGTCCGAGAACGTGACGAAGGGCGGATCGATCTCGATGTCGCCCCAGTCGACCCCGTCCTGGAAGAGAGCCGTGGTCGTCAGGCCGGTCGAGACGACCTCCTCGCGGCACAGCTCGTGGCCCACGATGGTCGCCTCGGGGAACAGGAAGTTGCCGTAGGTGTGGTCCCCGTGGTGGTGGGTGTTCAGGAGTGTCGAGATCGGGCTCGACGTCACCTGCTCGATCTGGTCCCGGAAGGCGCGTGAACGGCTGACCGTGAAGCAGGTGTCGATCGCGATCGTCCGCTTGGATCCGACGAGGAAGCCCGCGTTGTTCAGGCCCCACTGACCGTAGAGCTGCAGGTAGGCGAAGATCCCGTCTGCGACTTCCTCCAACCGGGGCTCGACGACATCGTCGGGGGTGATGATCGTGGGCGCACTCATGCTTGTTCCTCCTCGTTTCCGGGCCTGTACGACGCGGCGAACTTCTCGAATTCATCCAGACAGCTGGGATCGGCCAGGCTGGATCGATCCAGCACCGAGTCAGGATCTGCGCCCATCAGGATCCGCTTGATCGGGATCTCGATGCGCTTCCCGCTGGACGTGCGTGGAATCCCGCGCACCGGAACGACGACGTCGGGCACGTGTCGCGGGGACACCTCGGCACGGATGGTGGACCGCACCGCATCACGCACCTCGTCGGGCGACACCTCCCGCGCGAGCGTCACGAACATCAGGAGCTGGCTCGTGCCGTCAGCCCCCGGCACGTCGACGGCAAGCGCGTCCTCGACGAGATCGAGTCGCAGCACCGCGTCGTACAACTCGCTGGTGCCGATGCGCACGCCGCCACGATTGACCGTGGCGTCGCTGCGCCCCTGGATGACACCCGTCCCGCGCTCGGTCAGCACCAACCAGTCGCCGTGGGTCCACACGCCTGGGAACTGCTCGAAGTAGGACGCCCGGAGACGGACGTCGTCGGCGTCGTTCCAGAAGTAGATCGGCATCGACGGCATCGGTTGGGCGATGACCATCTCACCCACCTCGCCGGTCAGCGCAGCACCGTCGGGCGCGTACGAGCGCAGGTCGACACCCAAGGCCGCCGGGCCGAGCTCGCCGCGGTACACCGGCGTGGCCACGGACGTCCCGAGGAACGCCGTCGCGACATCGGTGCCGCCACTCGGGGAGAACAACCACACATCGTCGCCGAGAACGTCGTAGATCCAGTCGAAGCACCGAGGGTCCAACGGCGCGCCCGTCGAGCCGACAGCCCTGAGGGACGAAAGGTCGCGCGCCTCCGCGGGCCGCTGACCCTCGTTCATGCAGTTCTGGAAATATCCCGCGCTCGCGCCGAAGACCGTGATCCTCGCGCGCTCGGCGAGGTCCCACAGCACCTCACCGGCCGGATCACCGTCGAACAAAACGACCTGCGCGCCGACCAGGAGGCCACTGGCGAGGAAGTTCCACATCATCCAGCCGGTCGTGGTGAACCAGAAGAAGCGATCCCCCGGGGTGAGGTCCTCCTGGATCATCGCGGTCTTGAGATGCTCGATCAGCACTCCACCGTGCCCGTGCACGATCGCCTTCGGCGTACCCGTCGTACCCGAGCTGTAGAGGATCCACAGGGGGTGGTCGAAGGGCACCAGCTCGAAGGTCAAAGGATCCGGCTCGACGTCGGCGACCGATCGGTCCCAGCCCGTGCCGTCCACGTACCCGAATCGGACCTGACGGGCTCCGATCCGCTGCGCGATCGTTGCGCCCTGCTCATCACGGCCGATGACCCGCCCGCGGTACCGGTATCCGTCGACGGTGAGGAGCACCTTCGGCTCGATCTGCGCGAATCGCGCCACGACGGCCTCGACCCCGAACTCGGGGGCAGCCGAGGACCAGACGGCACCCAGGGATGCGGTGGCGAGGAACGCGGCGAGGGTCTCCGCGATGTTGGGGAGGTACGCCGCCACCCGGTCGCCACGACCGACGCCCATCGTGCGCAGCGCGGTGGCGATCCGCGCGACCTCCTCCTCCAGCCGACCCCACGTCCAGGTGCCGTACTGGCGGGTCTCGCTCTGCTCATGGATCGCGATCGCGTCATCGTCGCGGTCGCGGAAGACATGTGCGGCGTAGGAGACCGTCGCTCCCGGGAACCATGCGGCATGGGGCATGGCGGGGTCTGAGAGCGCGCACCCGGGGACCTGGCCCCACTCGAGATCGACGAATCGTGCGACAGCCGTCCAGAAGCGGTCGAGATCCTCGATCGACCACCGGTGGACCGCACCGTAGTCCGGCTCGAGACCGTTCGCGGTCGCGAACCGGCCGAACGCGGACTCCCGCACCGCCACAGGGTCCGGGCGCCACAGGACGGGCGGGACCGCGGTGCTCACTTGATCGCCACCGCGGACAGAGGTGATCCGGACGCACCGGTCAGTGGCAACGGCGGAGCGACGAAGAGGAAGTCGTAGACACCGTCGGCGGCACAGTGTTCGGCGATCGCCTCCAGATCGAAGATCTCGCCGAAGGCCAGGCCCATGTGGACGAGGGCGACGGCGTGCAGCGGCTGGAAGTAGTCGATCTCGTTGGGCCGCACCTCAACGCCCCACGTATCGCTCACGACGGCTGCGACCTCCTTCTCGTGCAGCCAGGGCGCGGTGTGCAGTGACAACCCGGGGGCTGGGCCGCCGGCGAAGTCGCCCCAGTTCCCTCGGCGCGCCCCCAGGAAGCCGGTACGCACGATGAGGGCGTCACCGGATCGGATCTCAACGCCCTGCTTCTGCGCGACCTGCTCGAGCTCGTCGACGGAGATGGCGTGCCCGGGTTCGAGACAGTCGACGCCGGCCCACCGCGCCACGTCGAGGAGGACACCGCGCATGACGTACCTGTCCACACCGGCCTCGATGCCGTTGCGGCGCGCGCCGGTGGCGCTGACCTCCCGCGCATCGACGCCGTTGTACATCTGGCCTCGGTAGAAGATGTGGGACAACGAGTCCCACTGCGTCCCGCTCTGCGTCGGCATGACGAGGACGTCGTCGGAGTAGCCGAACCCGTTGGGCGGCCCGAAGGCAGCGAGCTGATCGCCCTGGGCGTCCGCGGCGTGATCGGTCCCGGTCGCGGTCACGAAGAGCTGAGGATTCTGGCGCAGGCTGCCGTCCTGGCACCCTGACCTGTCGTAGGCGAGACTCATCGGGATGACCGTGCCCGACCGCACGAGGGCCACGGCGTCGCGGACCTGCGCGGGACCCACATAGTTCAGGGTGCCGATCTGGTCGTCGCTCCCCCAACGTCCCCAGTTGCTGCACTGGGCTATGTAGCGCGCAAGCACGTCATCGACCATCAGGCCCGGCCCTCCAGGGCGAGGGCCACCTCGCGGTACGCCGCGAGTGCTGGCTTGGAGGTCATCGTGCCGTCCGGCTCGACCCTGCGCAGGCCGGTGAACAGCCACGGGTCGCCCGGGTTCGGCGCAGCCGCCTCGGTGTCGCAGCCCGACCAGCCGTGGTAGTAGATGCCGTGCAGGCCGAGCTCCTCCCGGCGCTCGGCGAGCGTGCTCAGTGCCTCGCGGATCGCAGCGGCCTGGCCCTCCTCGTCCTTCATGTTCGGGATCTGCGGGTGTCGGGTCTGGCCGAGTGCCGAGGAGAAGCTCATCTGGCTCAGCACCATCGGCTTCTCACCCTCGCCGTAGCGCGCCATGACCTCGCGGTTGACCTTGAGCACGTCCACCAACCCGGCGGCGTCGCCCGGGAAGGGGTGGAAGGACAGGATGTCCGCGGCACCGGCGTACCCCGCGGCGTACACGCTCTCGAGAAGGTCCGGCTCCTTGCAGTCCGGACCGAAGCCTGTGCCGTAGACGATCGCCTCAGGGTCCGCGGCCTTCACGGCGGCGTACGCGGCGTGCGCCATCTCGACGAAGTAGGCGCGGTCGAAGGGCTGCGGGTTGAAGGCCGGGCGGTCCGGCTCCTGCCAGGGCTGCCACTGGCGGACCGGGTTCTTGGGGATGTCCGGGTTGTCACGCCAGAAGGTGCCGTCGGGTCCATAGCGCTCGACGAGGTCGGTCATGAAGTTGGCGAAGTCCGAGGAGTGCGCCGGAACGCCGCCGAGCGCGGTGTAGGCGAACCGCTGCGGGTCACCGGGGCGCAGACCCCCGACGGCCCAGGACGGAGCACCCCACACCGTGCCGAGGATCTTGAGGCCGGCCCGGGCGGCGGCTCCCACGATCGCGTCAGGACGGATCCACTCGCCGACCGCGTGCATCGCGCCCGGGAAGCGCGGCGCGTAGAACATCTGGATGTGGCCCCACAGGAACGTGACGCGCAGCGTCTCAACGCCGCTGTCGACCATCAGGGCGAGCTCCTGCTCGAGCGTCGCGACGCTTGCGGTGCAGTAGCGGTCGGTGTGGGCTCCGAAGAATCCGAAGGGGACGGTGCGTTCGGTGCTGGAGGACATGGAGATCTTCTCGCTCTCTCGATCGTAGGGGAGGAAACGGCCGCGGAATCAGGGGGTCATATGGCGGTCGGCCAGGGCGGTGGAAGCCGGCGTACCGAGAACGGCGCCCTTCCACCACGACGCGATGTCGCGACGGCGGGCGAACCAGACCCGGTCGTGGCCGAGGGCGTGTTCGATGAACTCGCGCAGGGCTGAGGCACGCGCCGGCTGGCCGATGATGCGCGGGTGCAACCCGATGGTGAGCATCTTGGGAGCCGTCTCACCCTCGCGCCACAAGTAGTCGAAGGCCCGCCGGGTGTCGTCGAGGAAGGACGCTGCGGAGGAGAAGCTCTGGCCCGGCGCGAACTTCGAGTCGTTGGTGACGAACGAGTACGGCACCACCAGGTGCTGGCGGCCGAGGACCGGAACGAGGTAGGGCACGTCGTCGGCGAACGAGTCGGAGTCATACAGGAAGCCGCCCTCCTCGACGAGCAGCTCGCGGGTGTTCGGGGAGGCAGGTGCGCGGCAGTACCACCCGTCGGGCCGTGTACCGCAGGTCTCCGCGATCGATGCCACGGCCTCCGCGATGCGAGAGCGTTCCTCCTCACGAGACAGGACGTCGACACGCTCCCACCTCAAGCCGTGGCAGCACACGTCGTGGGCGGCCTCACGGACGTAGGCGCCCACCTCCGGATTGAGCTCGAAGGCGCGAGCAACCCCGAAGAAGGTCGCCGGCAGTCCGTACTCGTCGAGGAGTCGCTGCAACCGCCAGATCCCGGCCCGCGAGCCGTAGTCGAAGATCGACTCCGTCGCGAGGTCGTGGCCGACCGAGGGGTAGGCGAGCTCGGGCGGAGGTTCGGAGATGGAGTCGCCCGACGCGACGGAGTACTCCGCCCCTTCCTCGTAGTTGATGACGAGGTTGACGGCGATGCGTGCTTCGTCGGGCCATCGGACCTGCATGCCCTGGCGGCCGTAGCCGATCAGGTCACGGTCCAGCCTCAGGTCGTTGTGCCGATTCGCCGGCGGCAACGGTGCGTTCATCCGCGTGCTCCTGTCTGCGTGCGCACGTCCGCGCGTCCCCTGCGCCGCTGGCGTTCGAGCCGCGGGTTGGGGGTGGCCACCGCTTCGAGCAGCGACTTCGTGTAGTCGCTGGAAGGGCGGTTGAAGACGTCGTCGCTGGTGCCGGCCTCAGCGACGGTGCCGGCGTGCAGAACCGTCAGGTGGTCGCAGAGGTGCTTGACCAGCGCCAGGTCGTGGGCGATGAAGACCACGGTCAGGTCGAGCTCGCGGCGCAACTCTGCGATCAGGTTGATGATCTGCGCCTGCACAGACACGTCGAGGGCCGACACCGGCTCGTCGCAGACCAGCACGCGAGGCTTCATCACCAGGGCGCGGGCGATGGCGATGCGCTGCCGCTGCCCCCCGGAGAACGACCGCGGGTGTGCGCTCGCATCGCGGGCGTCGAGCCCGACGATCTCCAACATCTCCGCGACTCGCGCTCGGCACTCGGCCCGGCTCGTCACGAGCCGGTGGATCACCAGCCCCTCGGAGATGCTCTCCTCGACGGTCATCCGCGGGTTGAGGCTGGCGTACGGGTCCTGGAAGACGAGCTGGATCTCGCGGCGCAGCCGCACCCGGTCCGCCTTCCCCGCGGCGAGCACGTCGATGCCGTCGTACGTCACCGAACCCGCATCCGGCCTGGTGAGGCCGAGCATGCATCGGGTGAAGGTCGACTTACCGGAACCGGACTCTCCGACCAGCCCGGCGATCTCGCCGGCGTTCACGGCGAAGTCGACGGAGACCAGCGCCTTCGTGCCGGGACGTCGGCGGGTGCCGAAGGTCTTGGTCAGGCCGGTCACCTCGAGCAGCGGGCTCATGGCTGGGCCTCCTCTTTGCGGTGCGCAGGGCGAGGGGCCTCGTCCGCGACGATCGGGTGGTGGCAGGCGACGACCCCCTCGCCTCCGGGAGCGGGCAGCAAGGCAGGCACCTCCTCGCACGTGCTGGTTGCGAACGCGCAGCGGGTGCGGAAGGCGCAACCGGACGGCCGCCGGTCCGGAGACACCGGCGAGCCCGGGATGACCGCGAGCCGGTCCACGTCCAGGTCCAGGCGCGGCACCGAACCCAGCAGGCCGGCGGTGTAGCGGTGGGCCGGGTGGTCGTACAGCAGGTCGACCGGCCGCTCCTCGACCTTGCGACCGGCGTACATCACCGCCACACGGTCGGCGAAGCCGGCGACGACGCCGAGATCGTGGGTGATCAGGAGGACCGCGAGATCACGCGCGGCAGCGGTCCGATCGAGCAGGTCGAGGACCTTCTCCTGGACCCGCACGTCGAGAGCCGTGGTCGGCTCGTCCGCGATCAGCAGCTTGGGCTCCGCGATCAATGCGATGGCGATCACGACCCGCTGCCGCATGCCGCCGGAGAACTCGTGGGGGTACGCCGACAGCTTCTCCTTGGTCGGCGGCACGCCGAGCTCGTCGAGGAGGTTCTTGGCACGCTCCATCGCCTCTTTGCGACCGACCCCGCGCAGCACGAGCGGCTCAGCGACCTGCTGGCCGATCCGACGCAGCGGATTGAGCGCGCGCAGCGGGTCCTGGAGGACGATGCTGATCTCGCTGCCGCGACGCTCCCGCATCTGCTTCTCCGACAGCGTGAGCAGCTCCGTCCCAGCGAGACGGACCGAGCCGCCGACCGTCAGCGACGGGTTGAGTCGCATCAACGCGTGGGCCGTGATGCTCTTGCCGGAGCCGGACTCGCCGACCAGCGCGAGGCGCTCCCCGGCGCGCAGGGACAGGTCGATGCCCTCGACCACGCGCACGGACTCGCCCTTGCGGACGACGTCCACCGTGAGGTCGGTGACCTTCAGGAGCGGTTCGGCCTGGCTCGACGTGCTCGCCTCGGGGCGCGCCTCGGTTCTGGTCATCAGGCTCACGATCCCGTCCGCAACGTGGGGTCCCGACGCACCTGCAACATGTCACCGAGCAGGGCGAACACGATCACCGTGATCGTGATCATCAGGCCCGGCGCCAATGCAGCCCACCAGGCCGTGGTGACGTAGCCTCGCCCACCCGATGCCATCGCACCCCAGTTCGCGCTGGGCGGTTGCGCCCCTACGCCGACGAACGAGAGGCCGGCGAGGATCAGGGACACCCCGCCGATGTCGAACGCCGATTGGACGATCACCAGGTCGAGCGAGTTCGGCAGGACGTGCTTGCGGTGGATGCGGAGCCGTGAGGCACCGAGGATGCGAGCTGCCTCGACGAACGTCGTGGCCTTCGTCTGCCGCATCACGCCGTGCGCCACGCGGGCGTACGCCGGTGAGAGGGCGACGACGATCCCGATGGCCGCCGGCGTCGCCCCGGCACCGAGCACGGCCGAGACGCTCAACGCCAGGACCAGACCCGGCAGGGCCAGGACGATGTCGCAGATCCGCATCACCGCGTCGTCGACCCATCGATTGCCGATCGACGCGAGGCTGGCGACGAGGGTGCCGAGCAGGGCCGCGCAGATCACGACCACCAGGGAGGTCAGGAGCGTGGAGCGGGCACCGACCAGGATCCGGCTGAGGACGTCCCGGCCCTGGTCGTCGGTCCCGAACCAGTGCGACGCGCTCGGCGAGTGGAGCGCCTGGGAGATCTGGGAGTTGTAGGCGTCGTACGGCGCGATCAACGGGCCGAAGACCGCGATGACGACCAGCCCGAGCGCCAGCGCGATGACGACACGGTCCAGCAGGGTGCCACCGGCGGGACGGCGCACCGCCATCAGCGCACCGACGAGCGGGCGCGGTCCGCCCACCTGCGCGGTGGTCACGCCGCCACCGCCTGGGCGCTGCGGATCCGCGGGTCGAGAGCCAGGGGCAGGCAGTCGATGATGAAGTTCAGGATCACGATGACCACTCCGATGAAGACGACGGAGCCGAGCACGGCGAAGGTGTCCTTGCGGAGCACCGCGGTCGTCAGGTAGGACCCGACGCCGGGTCGGTTGAAGATGGATTCGACGAGCACGGCCGATCCGAGCATCCAGCCGAGCTGCACTCCGGAGAGGGTGATGATCGGCAAGGAGCCGTTGCGGAGGACCTCGCGCACCATGATCCGTCGCTGCGAGGCGCCCTTGGCGCGCGACAGCAGGACGTAGTCCTCGTTGAGCTGGGTCAGGAGCGAGGCTCGCGTCATGCGGAAGAGCACCGCACAGAAGGGTGCGGCGAGGGCCGCGGCGGGGAGCACGAGGTGGGTCAGGGTGCTGCCGAACGCCGGGAGGTTGCCCGACAGCAGGCTGTCGATCGTCAGGAAGCCGGTGCGCTTGGGCACGTCGTAGGAGAGATCGATCTGACCGACGGCGGGAAGCAGGTGCCACTGGGCACCGAACAGGAACTGGAGCATGTAGCCCAGCCAGAACACGGGGAAGCCACCGAGCACCACCGAGACCACCCGGCAGCAGACGTCCGGCCAGCGACCGCGGTAGGACGCTGCTACGACACCCATCGGGACGCCGATGAGCACGTTGATCGCCATCGCGACCGCCACCAGCTCCACCGTCGAGGGGATGACCGCCAGCAGGTCCGTCCGGATCGGCCGGTACGTCGCGAGCGACGTACCGAGGTCGCCGTGGGAGAGCCGCCACAGGTAGCTGGCGTACTGGTGGAACACGGAGGTGTCGAGCCCGAGGGCGTGGCGCATCTGCGCCACCTGGTCGGCGGTCGCGGTGGGGCCGGCAGCGACGGCAGCCTCGTCGCCGGGGATGGCCTTGGTCATCACGAAGACGAGCGTCGCCAGGCCCCAGAGCGCCACGACCATCAGCGCCACTCGCCTGATCAGGAAGCGGACCATGGAATTCCACCTTGCCGGGTCGGTGTGATGGACGGTCGGAAGAGCCGTCGGCCGGCGCGGGAGACGCCGGCCGACGGCGGGGGATCACGACCCGGTGCGGATCGCCATCTCGTCGAAGTAGACGTGGATCGGGCTCGGCACGACGCCGGTCACACCTGTACGCGCGACCACCGAGGCCTCGCCCAGGGCGATGTTGAGCGACACGTAGTCCTTGGCGATCAGCACCTGTGCCTGCTTGTAGAGGTCACAGCGCTTGGTCTCGTCCGCGGTCCCGATCGCGGTCTGCACGAGCCTGTCGACCTTCGGGTTGGCGTACTGGCCGAAGTTCGAGCCACGTCCCACGAACTGCGAGTCGTAGGTCTGGAACAGCGTGGTTCCCGGGTCCGGGTACGGCGCGCCTTCGTAGACCATCGAGATGTCGGGAGTCGTCGACGGGCTCTTGAGCATGTCGAGGTACTGGGGGTAGGTCGTCGTCTGCAGCTGGGCGTCGATGCCGATCGCCTTGAGGTTCGACGCCAGGAGGGTGGCTAGATCGGTGAGCTGGCTCAGCGTGGGCTGGTAGAAGATCTTCAGCTTCAGACCACTGGCTCCGGCCTGCTGGATCAGCTGCTTGGCCTGGTCGACGTTCTGCGCCGAGGTGGGCAGATCGGCACGGCAGGCCAGGTATTGCGGCAGGGGCCCGTTCCCGATCTGGCCCTGTCCGCCGAACACCTGCTGGAAGGCGCCCTGGTAGTCGAAGGCGAGGGAGATCGCCTGGCGGACCCGCACGTCCTTGAGCGCGGGGCTCTGGGTGTTCATGAACGCGTACACCGCATAGGTCGTCGGCATCGGCGTGCTGGTGAAGTCGGAGTTGCCCTTGAACGACGCGACGTCCGAGGGGCTCATGTCCTGGGAGAGGTCCAGCCCGCCGGAGAGCAGCGCGTTCTTCGCGGCGGTGCTCTCCTGGATGTAGGAGAGGTTGTACGTGGCCGGTCGACCCGCCTGGAAGTCCCAGTACGTCGCGAAGCGCTGGCCCTTGACGGCACTGTTCGCTGTGAACGACGCCAGCGTGTAGGGACCGGAGCCCGCCTCGTTCGAGGAGAGCCAGGCCTGAGCGTTGTCGGAACCCTCGTGCTTGGCGACCAGCGCCGAGTTGAGGATGTAGACCCGGCTGAGCGCGCCGAGCGCTGTGGTGTCGGGCTTCGTGAGCTTGATGACCACCTGGCCGTCGCCCTTGGCCTCGGCAGAGGCGAAGTTGGGGAGCAGGGAGGCAATGCCCACGTTGAGGGTGTGCAGCCGGTCGAGCGTGAAGACGACGTCCTTCGCCGTCAACGCGGTGCCGTCGTGGAACTTCACGTCCGTGCGGAGCGTCAACGTGATCGACTTGGCGTCGGGAGCCACCGTCCAGCTGCTGGCGAGCCGGGGCACCAGCTTGCTGTTGGAGTCGTAGGAGACCAGTGGGTCGTAGAACAGCTGGTCGGGGTTGTCGGTCTGCTCCTGGTCGGAGTGGATCGGGTCGATGGTCCCGCTGAGCGGGCTACCGATGGTGAAGGAGGACAGTCCGGCGCTCGAGCCGGTGCCACCGCTTCCGCAGGCACTCAACGAACCGGCCGCGACCGCTGCGGCGGCCACGGCGACGGCGGAGCGCCGGATCAACCGACGCTGAGGGGAGTTGTTCACGATGTGGCTCCTGGTTTCTCGAAGTCCGAAGGTTCGGCGAGTCCGTCTGCTTCCGAGTGAGGTGACGGAGTTCACGTGTCGTTGATGGGAACGTTCCCATAGACTGCCAGCGGTGTCAACGGATTTTTCGGCAGACCGGGCCGAACGGGACCGGCACCCACGTTCTAGCCTGATCGTGAACGCCGACCACTCGGCGACGCGGCAGTGCCGCCCGAAGGAGGAGCCATGGCCGTCACGGTGATCGAGGTGGCGCGGGTCGCCGGCGTCTCCAAGTCGACGGCGGCCCGCGCCCTGTCCGACAGCCCGGGCGTCAGCCCCGCGGCACGGAAGCGAGTCATCGCGGCGGCCGAGAGCCTGGGCTATCGGGTCAACCGGATGGCGAGTGCCCTGCGCGCGGGGGAGTCGCGCCTGATCGGACTGGTCGTCACGAACCTCGTCAACGCATCGATCCACACCATCACCGAGGTCGTCCAGTCGCGGGCCCAGGAGGCCGGGTACCAGGTGCTGCTCGGCGTCACGGGAGGCGATCCCGATCGCGAGGCTCACCTGATCGACACGCTCATCGACCACCGCGTGGACGGCCTGATCATCATGGGAACGGGCGCGAACACCGACCGGATCAACAGCCTGGCACAGGCCGGGCTCCCCGTCGTCTCGCTCATCCGGCGCGCGAAGAACGGCCTCACACCCGCGGTTCTGCCTGACAACTACCACGGGGCGTACGAGGCAACCCAGTACCTTCTCGGCCTCGGACACCGGCAGATCGCCTTCCTCGGCGGCGACCTCGGTGTCACGTCGGGGCACGAGCGGTTCGCCGGCTATCGGTCCGCGCTCGAACAGGCAGGCGACGAGGTCAACGACCTCCTCGTGCACCGCGGGCCGTTCGACGTCGCCTTCGGCAGCTCGGCGATGACCCAGCTTCTCGACGGGCCGGCATCCTTCACGGCCCTGCTCGTCGGCAACCACGAGGCGACCTACGGCGTCCTGTCCACGCTCGCCGCCCGGGGTGTCCGTGTGCCTGAGGATCTCAGCGTGATCGCCTTCGAGGACTTCCACTGGTTCGCGACCTGGACGCCGCCCATCACCGTGGTCGACATCGATTCGGGAGCCATCGCCAACGCTACGTTCGACTCGCTCATCGCGCAGATCAAGGGGGGCACGGCCGCCTCCACCGGCGTCGCCCGAACCGGAGCCCACCTCGTGGTGCGTGAGTCCTGCGGCCCGGTCTCCCTGATCTGAGCATCGCCACGGTTCGACCCCTTGACGCTGGCTCTTCTGCGCCTCCATGATTGGGATCGTTCCCACGCGACGAGGTGAGGCAGCAGATGAATCAGCAATCCGACGTGCCCGAGGCTTATTGGATGGGCGGCCGGTTGGTGCAGGTGCGCCACGTGTCCCACGACCCCGCGGCACCGTCCATCAGCGAGTCGCTCCTGCGCGCCGGGCAGGGGCCGGCGATGAACGTGCACCATTACGCCGACTTCACGACGTACCTCCTCGAGGGCTCGATGACGTTCTCGATCGACGGCGAGCTGAGCGAGCTCGGGCCTGGCGGCGTCGCCCACTGCCCGCGCGGCGTTCCCAGCACCTACCTGGTCGGCGAGACCGGGGCCCGGGTGCTGCACGTCGTGACTCCGGGCCACTACTGGATCAACTACGTGCGCGCGCTGGGCACGCCCGCCACCCAGGCGACCCTCCCCCCGGACGACTTCGTGCCGACTCCGATGGAGACGGTCCACCGGCTCGCGCAGGCCAACGGCTTCGAGTTCATCGGCGGTCGGCTCGCCGGAGCCTCCCGGGAGGGTACGCCGACGTGAGTCGAGCCTGCTGATGCGGCTTCTCGTCCTCAACCCCAACGCGACGCCCGCGATCACCCGGCTGATCGACGCGCAGGCTCGGGAAGTTGCGCACCCCACGACGGAGCTCGTCAGCGACCAGCCCCGATGGGGATCACCCTCCATCGAGACCAACATCGACGGCCACGTCGCGACACTGGCGATGCTCGACCTGCTGGCGGAGACGCGCGCGTACGACGGGGTCCTGGTCTCGGCCTTCTCGGACCCGGGTATCGACGCCCTCCGCGAGGCACTCGACGTGCCGGTCGCCGGGATCGGCGCCTCGGGCGTCGCCGCGGCCGCCGAGTTCGGCGACTTCGCCGTCCTCACCGTCGCCCGCTCCTCGGTCGGTCTGGTGCACCGGATGATCGCGGACAACGCGCTGACCGGTTCCTGCGTTGCGGTGCACGCAGCGGCGGTGTCGGTCCTCGATGCCACCGATCCGGCGAAGGTCCGCGCGGAGATGGTCGCCCGCGCGCATGAGCTGGTCCGTACGGCGCGACCCGCGGCGATCTGCATCGGCGGCGGCCCGCTGGGCGTCCATGCCGATGCCGTCGCCGACGCGATCGGCCTCCCGGTCGTCAACGCGGTCCACGCGGGCATCCGGTCCCTGGAGCGACTCGTTGCGACAAAGCCACACGGCAACCGCTCCTCGGCATACGCGCTCGTCGGTCGCAAACCATTCGTCGGGGATCAACCGATCCTCGACGCCCTGAACCAGCTGATCTGGCCCCCCACCGCATAGCGAGAGGAATCCCATGTACGCACACCTTGCCGTCCACTCCCCCTCCGACGACAGGCGCGAGGACGCTCGCGCGGTCCTCGACGAGGTGGGGGCCACCGTCCTCGACGGGGCTCCCGGCCTCATCGCGACGCTGACCGGCGAGGAGGTGGGGACAGGACGCCTGATGGCGATCACGCTCTGGCACGAGCAGGCGGAGTTCGAGGCGGTCCTCCCAGCGATCGTGGAGGCCATCGGCCGCACCGAGATCCACTCCTGGGCCACCCAGCCCGCCGAGGTCGTCCGTTTCACCCAACTGCCCGACCCTGCGTGATGCGCACGAGGCTGCGTCGTCCGCCGGATCCGCCGATCACATCGGCCCCCGGACCAGCTGCTGTCGGAGCAGCCGGCCGCTCGGCGGGATCCGACCCTGACCGTGCCGTCCTCGCCTGCCGCCCGTCCGGTCCCGCCCCGCCGCGGCTGGGCCACTGAGCCGACCGGTCCGGGACTCACCCCGTCCGACCCCGACCGTCCGGCCTGGTCTCGTCGGCCGTTCCGATGCGCTGGACGAGAGCCGCAAGCAGCGCAGCGCAGCGTTCAGAGGCTTGCTGGCCGGCCTCGATGACCTCGGCATGGGAGAGCGGCTGCTCGGCGACACCGGCGGCGAGGTTGGTGACCAGGCTGATGCCGAGCACCTCGAGGCCGCACTGTCGTGCCGCGATCGCCTCGAGAGCCGTTGACATGCCCACCAGCGACCCGCCCATCGCCTTGGCCATCCGCACCTCGGCAGGAGTCTCGTAGTGGGGTCCGCGGAACTGCACGTAGACGCCCTCATCCAGGCCGGGTTCGACCTCGCGCGCGACGGCTCTCAGCCGTGCCGAGTACAGGTCGGTGAGATCGACGAACGTCGCGCCCTCGACCGGCGAGGCCGCGGTCAGGTTGATGTGATCACTGATCAGCACAGGGGTGCCGGGTGACCACGACGGGTCGAGCCCGCCACACCCGTTCGTCAGCACGATGGTGTGGCATCCCAACGCTGCCGCGGTGCGCACGCCGTGGACGACCGCGCGCACTCCGCGCCCCTCGTAGAAGTGCGTGCGGGTCCCGAAGACCAGGGCCCGACGGTCGGTGTCGCCGATGCGGACCGAGCGTATCTCGGAGTGGTGTCCCGCCACGGCCGTGGCGACGAAGCCTGGAACCGCCGGCTGCGGGATGGTCGCCATGGTCTCGCCGAGAAGGTCGGCGGTCTGCCCCCAGCCCGATCCCAGCACAAGGGCCACGTCGTGATGCGGCACGCCGGTCCGCTCGACGATCAGCGCGGCTGCCGAGGCGGCGAGCTCGAAAGCGTCCAGGTGCGGGTCGTCGAACGCGTCGTGCACGGTCATGGCTGGATCAGGGACGGCACCGACACCAGGGCCCCGTCCCGAGCGACGATCCGGCCGCCCTTCATCACCAGCGAGCGGACCGGAGGGAGGACGACCAGCTCCGCCGGCGCCTGTCCCGGGAGGACGACGAGGTCGGCCACATCTCCGACCGCGAGGTCGCAGGTCTCGTAGCCGAAGGCCGCGCGCCCCAGCCGGGAGGTCATGTCGAGCGCGAACTCGAGGTCCTCGTCGCGGCGGAAGTAGGACTTGTAGGACAGCATCATGGCCCGGGCGAGGATGTCGCCGTCGCCCCACGGGGACCACCTGCTGCGCGAGGAGTCGGAGCCCAGACACATGGGCACGCCGATCTCCTGCAGGCGCAGGACGTCCGGGACCGGGAGCAGGCCGTGCACACCGATCGCCACCGCGATGCCGGCGTCGGCCAGCAGCTCGCCGGTCGAGGTGAGCTGCTCGGGCGTGGGCCACGGATCCGCGAGGCAGAACACGTCGCAGAGCGAGACCTTGCCCTGCAGGCCGAGCGCCTTGGTCCGCTGGGCGATCTGCTTGATCAACCACCGCCCCAGGTCGCCGGCCTCGTGGAGGTGGAAGTCGACGCCGACGCCGTACCTCTCCGCCAGGCCGAAGATCAGGTCGAGGGATGCCGTGGCGTCGCCGTCGATGCCGGCGGGGTCCACGCCGGCGACACCGTCGATGCCGAGCTTCAGGGACTCCTCGAGCAGCTCGCTGGTGCCCGGGTGGCTGAGCACCCCGACCTGCCCGAACGCGATGATCTCGAGGTCGACCTGGCCCGCGAAGGCCTCCCGCACCTCGAGCATCCCCTCGACGCCGGCCAGCCCGACCTCGGGCGCGACGTTCGCGAAGGTGCGGACGTTGGTCGAGCCGTGCCGGATGCACTCGGCGAGGAACCGCCCACCGCGCAGGGCGCTCGGCGTCCTGGTCTCCTGCCAGTCCTGGAGGGTGTCGGCGAACATCTGCTCCATCGTGATGGCCTGCGAGACCCGTCGGACCCACGGCTCTCCCCACAGGCTCATGTCGAGGTGGGCGTGGCCGTCGACGAAGCCGGGGAGCACGATCTGACCGCCGAGGTCGATGCGCTCCTCACCGTCGATGGCAGGTGGCGCGACGTCGAGGACCTCGGTGATGCGCCCGTCGTCGATCACGAGGGTCTGCGGCCGTTCCTGGCCGTGGGGGCGTCCGTTGACGAGGACCGTGCGGGACATGGGATCTCCTCTCCTCGCGCCTGTGTGCGCGGGATCCGTGGATGGGTGGAGCGATGGATGGGGGCGGAGGGGTTCAGGAACGGCGGTCGGTGAGCCGTGCCTCCGCGGCCGCGGCGAGGTGGTACGCCGCCAGCGAGGTCAGCAGGATGAGGAACACCGAGCCCCAGATGAAGTCGTAGTCGTAGACGGCCGACGCGACGGTGAGCGTCGCACCCAACCCGCTGCCGGTCGAGAGCCACTCGGCGACCATCGCGGCGCCGATCGAGACGGGGATCGCGACCTTGACCGAGGCCAGCAGACCCGGCAGCGCGTACGGAATCCGGAGCCGGAGGACCGTCTGCCAACGCGGTGCTCCCGCGGCCCGGAGGATGTCCTCCGCCGTGCTGGGGATCGACCGCATGGCCAGCAGCACGTTCACGACCGTGGGGAAGAAGGTCATCACCCCGATCAGCACCGTGACCGCCAACAGCCCCCGGCCGAAGACCAGGGCGAGGAGCGGGATGATCGCCAGCATCGGGATCGACCGCAGCGCGACCGAGACCGCCAGGATCACGCTCTCGACAGCCTTGATCTCGAAGGCGGCGATCGAGATCACCAGCGCGAGCACGACGCCGAAGACGAGGCCGATGCTGGTGTCGGCAAGGGTGTGCACCAGCTGCTGCAGCATGAACATGAGAGCCCGCTCGGACGCGGCGCCGGTCGAGCTCAGCGTCGTGGTCCCGTGCACCAGGTAGGGGATCACCTGGTCGGGGCCGCGGGCGATCGAGGTCGCCTGCGGCACCAGTGTCACCAGCAGCCACCAGGCGACCAGGATCGTCACCAGGGTGGCGACCATGCCGGTCAGGCCGCCCAGCAGTCCGCTCAGCGTGCTCCGTGGCACGTCCCGGCGCTCGGTCGATCCGAGAGTGGTCTCCACCGAGCGGAGTGCCGGGATCAGCGCTCGCGCGGCCAGCGGGATGGCCAGGTAGAACACCGCCGCCAGCACCGAGGTGATGATGAGCAACCCCCACAGTCGAGCGACCTCGAAGGCGCCCTGCGCCTGGATCATCGCCACCCCCAGCCCCTGGCTGGCGCCGAGGTACTCACCGACGATGGCGCCGAGGATCGCGCTCGGGGCGGCGATCTGCAGGCCACCGACGAGGTGGGGAAGGGCCGCGGGGATCCTCGCGCGGCGCAGCACGGTCCACTCGTCACCGCCGGCGGCGCGGATGACGTCGACGGCGCTCGCCGAGACCGAGCGCAGTCCGAGAAGCACCGAGGCCACCGTCATGAAGACCACCGACTGCGCAGCGAGGATGACGCTCGAGGTGTGTCCGTCGTACAGGATCGACAGCAGCGGGGCCACGGCCACGAGGGGCAGCGCGATCGCGGTGACCGCGAACCGTTCGAGCATCCGCTGCAGCACCCGGTAGCGCGACGCGAGGAGTGCGGCGGCGACTGCCAGCAGGTTGCCCCACACGAAACCCTGTGCCGCTTCACCGAGCGTCGCCCGGACGTTGGGCCCGTAGAACGCGCGGTCCGCCCACATCTGCCGGCCGAGCTCGCTCGGTGACGGGACGACAGCGGCGTACGGACCCGATGCGGACACGACCCACCACAGACCAACGAGCACGAGCGCGACGACCCCGTAGCCGGCGGTACGCCGAGAGGAGATCTGCACGCCCATCTAGCTGTCCGATGGCTTCGCGAAGAGGACCGCGGAGATCTCGTCGCACAGGGCGTGGAAGCGCTGGTCCCGCAGCGTGTCGACGGTGCGCGGCCGCGGCAGGTCGATGTCCACGACCTTGGAGATCGTGCCTGGTCGGCTGCTCATCACGACGACCGTGTCGCACAGCAGCACCGCCTCCCCGATGCCGTGGGTGACCAGGACCGTCGTCGTTCCGCGCTCCATCCACATCCGCTGCAGCTCGAAGTTCAGTCGCTGCCGGGTGAGGTCGTCGAGCGCGCCGAACGGCTCGTCGAGCAGCAGCAGGCTGGGGCGGTTGATCAGGGCTCGGGCAAGTGCGACGCGCTGCCGCATGCCGCCGGAGAGCCGCGAGGGACGCGAACCCTCGAAGCCGGCCAGGCCGACCAGCTCGATCAGGTCGGCGACGTCGCGACGATCCGGCGTCTGTCCCGCGACCTGCAGCGGGAGCCGGATGTTGGCCTCGACGCTGCGCCAGGGCAACAGGCCCGCGTCCTGGAAGGCGACCCCGATCCCGTGCTCGGAACGCAGCCGCTGGGGCGTCGTACCGTTCACGGAGATGGTGCCTGCGGACGGGGTGTCCAGGTCGGCGAGCATCCGCAGCACGGTCGACTTGCCGCAGCCGGACGGCCCGATGATGCCGACGAACGCGCCCTTCGGTGCGCGGAAGGTGAAGTCCTGGACGGCCTCGACGTGCCGGTTGCCGTCCCGGAAGGACTTCTGCACTCCGGACAGGTCGAGGCCGCTCGGTGTGGCGTCCGGGTGCAGCGTCACCGAGAGCTCCGAGACCTCAGAAGAGCTCATTGGTGAACAGGGACGGGCTCGCGTCGACGCCGACGATGTTCTTCAGGGCGCTGATCGTCTCGCTGATGAGGGCGTCCGACATGGACAGCAGCGGGGCGTTCGCCGTCGGCTGCACGAAGGGCTTCATCGACTGGATCGTCTTCACCTGCGAGTCGACGGTCAGGCCGAGTGACTTGCCGTAGTCGTTGACGGTGACGCCCGCAGCCGTGGCCGGGTCGCTCAACGCGTCCTGCCAGCCCTGCTGGCTCGCGGCGACGAACTTCTTCAGGATCGCCGCCTGGTCGGGGTTCTTGAGCGCCGCGCCCGTGGTGATCAGCACGTCCTGCATCCGGTTGAAGCCGTAGTCGGCCAGGAGCATGGTGTGCGTCTCGGTGCCCTTGGCCGCCAGCGTGACGGGCTGGTTGGTCGCCAGGCCCCAGAGGGCGTCGACCTCGCGGGCCACCAGCGGCGCCGGGTCGAAGCTGATCGGCACCAGCGTCACCTTGCTCGGATCCACGCCGTTCTTGGTCAGGAAGGCGATCGCGGTGTTCTTGCCCGCGAGCGTGATGCCGAGCTTCTTGCCGACGATGTCGCTCGGCTGCGTGATCGGGGCGTCGGCGAGCGAGACCCAGCACTCCGGGCTCTTCTGGAACTCGGCGCCGATGATCTTCAGGTCGGCGCCGTGGTTCACCGCGTTGGCCACGTTCTCGGGCACGGGCTGGACTGCGACCAGGGCCTTGCCCGTGGTGACGATCGGCTCGGGGGTGACGTTCGGGCCGCCGGGCATGATCGTCGGCGAGACGCCGGCCGAGCTGTAGTGCCCGTTCTTGGCGGCCATGAAGAAGCCGGAGTACTCCGCGTTCGCGACCCACCCGAGCTGGAGGCCGAACGACGAGCTGGCGGAGCCGTTCGAGGTCGCGCCGCCGCCGCACCCTGCGAGGAGGGGTACGCCGAGGGCGCCGGCGCCGAGGGCGACGCCGCCCAGTCCGGCGCGACAGAGGAGACCGCGTCGGCTGAGCGACGCAGAGGAGAGGTTGTTGATGTCCACGCAAAGCTCCTGATCGGTGTCTGGAGGGGAACTGTCGTCGAGGCGATGACGACCGCGGCGATGCGGCACCCGCAGGCTATGCCCGCCGGATCGCAACTGGCAATACCGGTAAGACCAATTTATTCTGGACCGCCGGGAGCCGGTGGACCCGGGCGGGGCGGGCATAGGCTGCTCCGCGGATCGAGCCGGCAGGAGGGAACACGGGCCATGGCCTTCAGCACGCAGCGCTCCCGCGTGGCGGACGAGCTCTTCCAGGGCATCCGGCACGGGCGCTACCCGGGCGGGAGCCGGCTGCCCTCCGAGCGCCAGCTCGCGGTCGAGTTCGAGGTGTCCCGGCCGGTGGTCCGCGAGGCGCTCGGCATGCTGAGCTCGCTGGGTGTCGTCGAGATCCAGGTGGGCCGCGGCGCCTTCGTGACCGAGAAGGACGTCGCCGAGCAGTCCCAGCAGGTCCAACGCTCGCTGACGGACCTGGACCTGGTCCGGGAGAACGTCGAGTGCGGCGCGCTGCTGCTCCTGCGCCGGCGCGGGCCGTCGGACGAGGCGAAGGACGTCGTGCGGTCCGCCCTGGCCCATCTCGAGAACGCGGTCCGCGCGCGGCAGGAGCTCAGCGATGCCGACCACGCACTCCACCGCAGCCTGGTGCAGGCCACCGGGTCGCCGTCGCTGCTGCGGGTGTGGGACGAGCACACCGACGAGATCGACCGGATCGTCCAGATCGACCCGAAGGGTCACGTCATGACCGAGGACGACCTCGAGCGTCACCGGGTCATCGCCGGCGGCGTGGTCGGTGAGGACGTCGACGCCGCGATCGAGACCTGCCACGCGCTGCACGAGGAGTACCGCGACTTCCTCCAGCGCCTGCTCACCTGATCCGGAGCCCTTGACATCGGCGGGGCCGGACCACAGGATCCCGCCAGGCGATGACACCCCGAGGACCTCGGTTCTCCGGGTGACGATCCCGGCGTGCGCGGCGACCATCCCCCCACCCCGAGAGGAACGCCCGCCCATGAGCGCCCACGGCCGTCAGCACCACATCCACCTCGACGCATCGCACTCCGCGCGGTACGCCCTGCTCCCGAGCGATCCCGCCCACTGCGAGGTCATCGCGCGGCACCTGGACGACGCCGTCCCGGTCGGCAGCAACCGCGAGTTCGTCTCGTGGCGCGGCTCGGTCGGCGGCGTACCGGTGCTCGTGACCTCGACCGGTGTCGGCGGTCCGTCGACCGCCCTCGCGATGGAGGAGCTGCACGCGATCGGCGTCGACACCTTCGTCCGCGTCGGCGTCTCGCTGACCTTCCAGCCGTTCGTCCGCACCGGCGACCTCGCCATCGCGACCGGCTCGGTGCGCGACGAGGGCACCACGCGCCAGTACCTGCCGCTGGAGTTCCCCGCGGTCGCCACGCACGAGGTCGTCGCCGCCCTGCGCGAGAGCGCCGAACAGCGCGACGTACGCCACCATCTCGGGCTGACCCACACCAAGGACTCCTTCTACGGCGAGGTCGAGCCGGACCGGCTGCCGATGCGCGACCAGCTCAACGCGCGGCTGCGGATGTGCGCCGAGGCGGGAGTCCTCTGCTCCGAGATGGAGATGGCGACCGTCCTCACGGTGGCTCGCGCCCTCGGCGCGAGAGCCGGCGGTGTCGTGATGATGTGGGCCGACGATGCCGATCCGACGGATCCGCCGGCGCTCGATCACCTGCACGCCGTGTGTGCCGACGGGATCCGTCGATTGGCATCGACCGACGGATCCCGCGGAGAGCGGCCCGCGAGGCCGTGACGTCGAGACCAGACCGCCTCAACCGCGCGCGGCGCTAGCTCCGGGCCGCGCGATGCGTGACGCGGCCCCCGCTCACCGTCAGCTCGATCGGCGCCGCTGCGACCTCGTCGGCCGGAGCCTCCACCGGGTCGACGGCGAACACGGTCAGGTCGGCACGGCAGCCGACCGCCACCTTGCCCGCGTCGCCGGATCCGTCGGCGAGCGCCGCGTGGGTGGTCATCCCCTCCAGCGCCATCAGTCCGGTGAGCGCCTGCTCGGGCCCCACCGGGTCGAGGTCGGTGTTGGGTGCGCGGCGCAACCGCGCGTAGGCCAGCACGCCGCGGGCGTCGTAGTCGGCGATGGGCCAGTCCGAGCCGAGCACGAGCACACCACCGGCGTCGCGGATCTCGCGGCACACCCAGGCCCGGCCGGCCCGCTCCGGGCCGAGCCGGCGCGACCACTCATCAGTGTGGTCGGCGCGCGTGTAGCCCACGTGCGGCGGCTGCATCGAGGCGACGAGACCGGCGTCGACGACCCGACGTACCAGCTCGCGCGGCATGGTCTCCAGGTGCTCGATGCGGTGTCGGACGCCGCCCGTGGCGACGTTCTCCAGGCTGTCGACCACGTGCCGGACGGCGGCGTCGCCGATGGCGTGGGTCGCCGTCTGCACGCCGGCCTCGGCCAGTCGCTGCACCGCCTTCGTGTACGCCGCCGGATCGCGCCAGAACGCTGCGTCCCCCTGCCCGTGGCAGTCGGGGTGCTCCAGCCAGGCGCTGCCGCCCTCGACGGTGCCGTCCATGAAGAACTTGACCGCCTCGACCGACCAACGCCGGCCGTGCCGGCCCTGGACCGCGAGCACGTCCTCCACCTCGCCACCCGGCATGCACCACGGCGCGACCCGAAGCCGGACCGGGAGCTCGTGGTGCTCCTCGAACGAGGCCAGCAGGTCCAGGGCGCCGGACTCGGCGTCCATCATGTTGGTGCCGGTGATGCCGGTGCGCGCCATGCCGTCGAGAGCCGCCCTCAGCCGGTCACGTACGACGCCGGGGTCGGCCGGCGGCATCGCGGCCTGCACAGCCTCCATCGCGGCGTGCTCGAGCAGGAAGCCCGTCGGCCGCCCGTGCGCGTCGCAGACGATCTCGGCACGCTGCTCGAACTCGCGCGGCCCGGTCACGCCCGCGCGGCGGAGCGCCTCGCGGCTGGCCAGGGCCGAGTGCCCGTCGTACAGGCGGACGAGGACGGGGCGTCCGGGGAACACCTCCTCCAGCACGTCGTTGGTGGGGGCCGCGCCGCCGAACACGTTGTGGTCCAGGCCGAACCCGACCACCCACTCCTCCCCGGAACGACTGGCCTCAGCCAGCGCGGACCGCAGGTCGGCCAGGTCGCGGCACGACGACAGGTCGGCCCCGAGGAACGAAGCCACCCCGAAGACCGGGTGCGTGTGCCCGTCGACGAGCCCCGGCGTGGTCACCGCACCGCGCAGGTCGACGACCTCGGTGCGGGCGCCGCGCAGGGCGAGGGCGTCGTCGTCGAGGGCGACGATCCGGTCCCCCATCACGGCGACGGCCGAGGCCACGGGGCGGCGTGGGTCGAGGGTGCGGACCGTCGTACCGACGAGGAGCAGGTCGGGGACGCTCACGCCGTCACCGCCGCCGGCTCCCCGTCGCACCCGGACGCAACGGCCTCGAAGACGGCCGGCCGGCTGCGCCGCAGCCACAGCGCCCAGGCGATGCCGACCAGGCAGGTGACCGGGATGGTCCAGAGCAGCACGACGTTCACCGTGCCGGTCGTACCGGTGAGGAACGAGATGTTCTCCGCGGACAGGTACATGGCAACGACCATCAGCACGGCCGAGACGATCGGGGCGACGACCGTGCGCCACACGCCCTCGCCGGTGCTGCGGCGGCGGAAGTAGACGACGACGGAGAGCGCCGCGGCCACCTGCAGGAGAAGGATCCCGAAGATCCCGGGGGTGTTCACCCAGATCAGCAGCTGCGAGTAGGGGTCGGCGTGCGCGACCGCGAACCCGACCACGATCGCGAGCGCGAGGACGGTCTGCGCCAGGCCGGCGACGTACGGCGAGCGGGTGCCGGCGTGCACCTTCGCCAGCGCGGCGGGCAGCAGGCCCTCGTTCGCGATGGCGAGGGCGTAGCGGGTGACGGCGTTGTGGAAGGCGACCAGGCTGGCCAGGATGCTGGTCACGATCAGCAGGTGCATGACCGTGCTGAACCAGGTGCCGATGTAGGTGTCCGAGGCGGTGAAGAACATGCCGACCGGGTCCTGAGCGGCCGCACCGACCGCGTTCTGCGCACCGAAGGCCTGGATGATCGCCCACACGATGAAGGCGTAGGTGAGGGCCAGGATCGCCACGGCGGCGTACGTCGCACGCGGGATGGTGCGGCGCGGGTCGCGGGTCTCGGAACGGTAGATCACCGTGGCCTCGAAGCCCATGAAGGCAGCGAACGCGGTCGGCAGGATGACGGTCATCGGGCGGACGAAGAGGTTCGCGGGCGCGAAGGAGTCGAAGCCGATGCCGGCACCGCCCTGCACGAGGATCGCGACGGCCAGGACGAGCAGCAGGGCGGTCTCGGCGGTGAGCAGGACGGCGAGGAGCTTGGCGCCGAAGTCGACGCTGCGGAAGCCGACGAACCAGACGACGGCGATCGCGCCGACGGCGTACGCCCACCACGGGAGGTCGATGCCGAAGACGTCGGCGAAGGTGCTCTCGGCGGCGACGCCGAACAACCCGTAGACCCCGATCTGGAGGGCGTTGTAGGACACGAGCGCCACCAGCGCGGCGACCACGCCCGCGGTCCGGCCGAGCCCGACCGCGATGTAGGAGTAGAACGCGCCGACGTTGTCGATGTGGCGCGACATGGTGGTGAACCCGACGGCGAAGATCGCGAGGGTGATGCCGGCGAAGACGTACGCCGCCGGCGCGCCGATGCCGCCGATCATGATCGCCAGCGGGGCGACGCCGACCATCACCATCAGCGGTGCGGCGGCGGAGACGACGATGAAGACGAGGTCACGGCTGCCGAGCGCGTCGCGCTTCAGCCCCGTTTCTTGGGTGGTGGTGGACATCGGCCAGCTCCATTAAATAGAAATCGTTTCGATTTAGGATTTGGAGTACTGTAAGCCCGATCACACGCGAAGGGAAGAGGGAAAAATGACGGTGCAGACGAGGCGACGAGCCGGACGGCCCCGCAAGGCCGTCCTCGATCGGGCCCGGATCGGCCGCGCCGCGCTCGAGCTGGTCGACCAGACCGGCGACGTGAACCTGCCCGCGTTGGCCCGCGAGCTGGGCGTCGGGACTTCCTCCCTCTACCACCACGTCGAGGGCCGCGCGGGCGTGATCGAGCTGCTCCGCGAGCAGGTCGCGAGCGAGATCGACGCGACCACGCTCGACGACGAGCCGTGGGACGTCGCGCTGGCCGGGTTCTGCCGCTCCTACCGGGCGGTCTTCGCCGCGCACCCACGGATCGTCCCCCTGCTCACCACCGCCACGGTGCGCTCGGCCGCCGTGGTCCGCGCCTACGACCGGATGATCGTGCGCCTCACCGATGCGGGGATCCCCGTCGCCAACGCGATGCAGGTCCTCAACGCGGTCGACAACTTCGTCATCGGCTCCGCACTCGACCTGGCCGCACCCGAGGTGATGTGGGAGATCCCCGAGGGCGTCGAGGCCCCGGCGCTCGCCGCCGCCCTGGCCGCCCAGCCGAGCGACCACCGGCGCGCCGACGACGCCTTCGAGGACGGGCTCACCCGGCTCCTCGCCTCCGTGGCCGCCGAGTTCGGAGCAGCGTCGTGACCTCGTCCAGCGTCGTGCCCACCGTCGCCGACTGGCAGTCGCCCGCGATGGTGCGGACGTCCTTCCAGCAGATCGACTCCTTCCTGCCCACCGCCACGATCCGCCGGGGCGATCCTCCGGCCTCCGCCTGGCCGGCGGCTCCGGCGCAGCTCGCCGACCTGGTGGTCGGGCCGGAGCTCGGCACCGTCGCCGATGTCGTCGCCGCCACCGAGACCGACGCCTGGATGGTGGTGCACGACGGCCGCGTCCTCGCCGAGGAGTACGTCGCCCCGATGACCCCCGCCACCCGGCACCTGCTGATGTCGGTCAGCAAGTCGGTGGTGGGCGCGACGGCGGGAGCGCTGGTGGACCGCGGGCTGCTGGACCCGGGTCGGCAGGTGACGTCGTACCTCCCCGAGCTCGCGGACAGCGGGTACGCCGGCGCGACCGTTCGCGACGTGCTCGACATGCGCAGCGGCATCCGCTTCAGCGAGGACTACCTCGACCCGACCTCCGAGGTGCGCCTGCTCGACGAGGCGGTCGGCTGGGCCCCGCACGTCAGCGGCGGGCCGGCGACCCTGCACGCCTTCCTGCGCACCCAGGTCGCCGAGAGGTCGCACGGAGGCCCGTTCCACTACCGCAGCTGCGAGACCGACGTCCTCGGCTGGATCTGCGAGGCGGCCGGGCAGGCGCCCCTCGCCGACCTGATCTCGGACCTCGTCTGGTCCCGGCTCGGCGCCGAGCACGACGCCCTCCTCTGCGTCGACTCCGAGGGCTCCGCGATGTGCGACGGCGGCATCAACACGACCCTGCGCGACCTGGCCCGGTTCGGTGCCACCGTGCTCGGCGCGGGCGTCGCGCCCACCGGACAGCGGGTCGTCAGCCAGGCTTGGATCGACGACGTCTTCACCGGGTCGCCGGAGCTGACCGAGGCCTTCGCGGCCGGCCCCGAGGCGGCGTACCTGCCCGGCGGCCATTACCGCAGCCAGCTCTGGGTCCCACCCGGCGGCGAACGGGCGCTGTGCATCGGCATCCACGGCCAGCTCGTGTACGTCGACCGCGCGGCCCGCCTGGTCGGCGTGAAGCTGTCCAGCTGGCCGGTCCCCCAGGACGGGGCGCGGATGGATGCAACGTTGCGGATGTTCGCAACCATCGCGGACCATGTCAGGAACTCGAACCGGGGATAGCCGCGGAGATCTCATGACCAGCACCGACCTCGCTCACGCCACGACCCTGCGTGGCGAGACGGTGCTGTCCGGCGCCAGCGACGCCGACGAGGTGATGGCAGCGTGCGTCGGAACACTGCGCCCCCACCAGCTGCAGGTCCGGTCCTCGGGCGGCCTCGGCACCAGCCTCAGCCACCTGGCCGTGGGCGGGTTCTCGGTCAACCGGCTGGTCTACGGCGCCGACGTCACCATCGCTCCGGCCGTCAGCGACGACGACAACTTCCTGCTGACGCTGCCCGTCGCCGGCCACGCCAGCTTCCGGTACGGCGCCGAGCGCGCCGACGCGACCGCCGCGCGCGGTGTGCTGATCGGGCCCTACCGCGAGTTCGCCTTCGACATCGACGCCTCCTTCGACCAGCTGATCGTGCGCCTGGACCGCACACGCGTCGAAGCTGCCGCCGCTGCCCTCACCGGCGTGACCGGACCGGTCCACTTCGAGCTCGCCCTGGCGCCGGAGGTGTCACGGCTCGACGGCCTCCTGCTGAGCGCGGTCGAGCTGGCAGCGTCCGGGCTCGCCGAGTCCCGACCACAGCTGCTGTGGCAGGTCGAGCAGCTCCTGGTCGAGACGCTCCTGCTGACCCAGCCGCACGACCGCAGCGCGGCCCTCGGCGGCGGACCTGCGCCGTCGGAGCGGGTCCGCCGCGCCACGTCGTACATGAACGACCGGCTGGGTGAACCGCTCGGCATCGGCGAGGTCGCGGCTGCCTGCGGCGTGAGTGTGCGCAGCCTGCAGGAGGCGTTCCGTCGCGACCTGGACACCACCCCGCTGCAGTGGCTGCGCTCCCAGCGCCTCGAGCGCGCGAGGGTCCTGCTCGGCGCCGGTGGCACGACCGTCACCGAAGTCGCCTACGCCTGCGGATTCCTCCACCTGGGCGAGTTCGGTGCGGCCTTCAAGCGCCGGTACGGCGAAACCCCGTCGGCCCTCATCGCCCGCTCGAAGTAGCCGCGCGCCGCCTGTCGTCCTGCGGCTGCGTCACGTCGCCGGGATCTCGGGCGGGCCGCGCTCGGACGGCCGCGGCGAGGGCTTGGAGTCTGACGATTTCACGGCGTACTTCTCGTCGTGGCACTTCGGTCACCATCCTTCTGGGTTGTCGATCGGGTCAACAGGCAGGGGCTCGGTCGCGGTAGCGGTCTCGCCTCTCGGTGGCGATCCTCCGGCGCTTCAACCGACGTCGCTCCAGTGCTGTGAGCCCGCCCCACATGCCGAATTCGGCGTCCACGGCGAGGGCGAACTCGAGACAGGCGTCGGCGACCGGACAGGCGCGGCACACCGTGCGTGCCTCGTGCATCTGCTGCTGGCTGGCGGCACCCGCCCCGGGAGGGAAGAACAGGTCGGGGTCCTCGACCCTGCAGCGCGCCCGGCCGGCCCATTCGTGGGCCGCCGCGCCCGACCGGCTCATGGCGCGATCCCGACGTACTTGGTCTCGAGGTATTCCTCGATCCCCTCCCGACCGCCTTCGCGTCCGAAGCCGGATGCCTTCATCCCGCCGAAGGGCGCAGCCGCGTTCGAGATCAGTCCCTGGTTGACGCCGACCATCCCGAACTCGAGCCGTTCCGCGATGCGAACGACGCGCTCGAGGTCGCGCGTGAACACGTATGACGCCAGCCCGTACTGGGTGTCGTTGGCTCGTCTGATGGCCTCGTCCTCGGTCGCGAAGGTCTCGATCGGCGCAACGGGGCCGAACAGCTCCTCGTCCGAGACCGGAGCGCTCTCGGCCAGACGCAGCACGGTCGGGTCGAAGAAGTGCCCGCGGCCCGGTCGGGCCTTCCCGCCCGTCAACACCAGCCAACCGTCGTCGACCTTTTCCTCGACGAGCCGTCGCAGCTTGTCCTGGGCGCGAGCGTCGATCAGCGGCCCGACCTGGGTCGAGCGGTCGATGCCCGGGCCGACGGTCAGACCGGCCATCGCGTCGACCAAGCGAGCCGTGAACGCATCGGCGACGGCCTCGTGGACCAGCACCCGGTTCGCCGCGGTGCAGGCCTGCCCACCGTTGCGCATCTTGGCATCGAGCACGCCCTGGACCGCGCGCTCGATGTCGCTGTCCTCGAACACGAGCACCGGGGCGTTGCCGCCGAGCTCCATCGACACCCTCAGCACGTGCTCCGCGGAGGCGGCGATGAGAGTGCGGCCCACGGCCGTCGACCCGGTGAAGGTGATCTTGCGCAGGCGCGGATCACGCATGAGCGCAGCAGCTGCCGCCGGTGCGTCCGAGGTCGTGACCACGTTGAGCACACCGTCGGGTAGCCCGGCCCGCTGCATGATGTCCGCGAAGAGCAATGCGGTCAGGGGCGTCAGCTCCGACGGCTTGAGCACCATCGTGCAGCCCGCGGCCACGGCGGGAGCCACCTTCCTGGTCGCCATCGCGAGCGGGAAGTTCCAGGGCGTCACCATGAAGGTGGGACCGACCGGCGCCTTCATCGTGAGCAGGCGCGTCGAGCCCTCCGGCGAGGTCGACCAGGTGCCACCGACGCGAACGGCCTCCTCGGAGAACCATCGCAGGAACTCCGCGCCGTAGCGGACCTCGGCGTACGACTCCTCGATGGGCTTGCCCATCTCCAGGCTGATCAGCGTCGCCAGCTCGTCGACGCGCTCGGTGACCTCCGCGAACGCACGACGGAGGATCTCGCTGCGGGTTCTCGGCGGAGTCGCCGCCCACGACCCCTGGGCGGTCGAGGCGGCCTCGAGGGCGAGCAGCACGTCGCCCACGGAGGCATCCGCCACCGTCGCCAGCACCTCCTCGGTCGCAGGGTTCTCGACCTCGATCGTCGCGCCTGTCGAGCTCGGCCGCCACGCGCCGTCGATCAGGAGTCCGCCAGATACGGCCGAGGCGACTTCACGCACCAGGCCGGTCAACCGACCTCACCGACGACCTGAAGCTCCTGCCGCGCGTGGGCCTGCCGGCCCGCCGCGTAGGCGACTCCCATCGAGATCAGGACGGTGAACACCGGCGACAGGGTCTTGACGGTCGGATGTCCGTCGAGCTGGAGCGTCACCAGGCCCACCGTGGACGCGAGCACCCAGGCCACAGCGAGGCCGCGTTGCGGACGACGGGCGTGCAGGTTCTGATCGGTGTCTGGGCGCCCGCCGGTGAGGACATGGACGAGCACCACGCCGGTCCAGGCGATGATCAGGACGCCCTGCCAGGCCAGCGCGGTCAGCAGGTAGCTCAGCACGTCGGTCAACATGAAGGAGTAGGCGAGCACGCCGCACACCGCGACCCAGACGAGGTGCGGCAACCGGAGACCGGACACCCGGCGCACCACGTTGCCGAGGTTGTTGGACGCGAGGAAGTAGTTGGCGGTGTTGATACGGGTCTGGGACACCACGACGAGCAGGACGCCGGCGAAGCCGAGCGAGCCGGTGACGGCACGGACCACGCCGGTCTCGGTGCCGGAGACGCCGAAGGCGGAGACGACGTACATGCCGATCAGGCCGTTCACGACGAAGGTGCAGAAGTAGAACAGGCCGCCGAACGTGGCGCGCTGGTGGAAACGGGTGTCCTCGACGCGGCCCAGTGACGCGAAGTCGATGGTGAACAGCATCATCACCCAGATGCCCATGTAGATCAGGAAGGCGCCGAGCCAGCCCGGGACCTCCGTCGCCACGCCGGAGCTCGACAGCCAGCCACTCGGGTAACCCTGCTTGACGGTCGCTGCGATCACGAGCGCGACCAGGCCGACGCAGTAGAAGGGCAGCAGGTAGCCGTTGAGCCGGTCGAGCCAGTGCCTCACGCCGCCGGCGGCCAGCGGTACGGCGTACGCGACGCAGACGGCGTACCAGAGCTTGATCGGACCGCCGAACCAGTCCTGGAGCGTCAGCGCGATGACCGAGCCCTCGAAGACCGCGTAGTAGAGGGCGGTCGCCGCGATGAGGAGTGTCGCAACGGTCGATCCGACGGTCCCGAAGAGCGCGGCCGAGACCCGTTCCACGGTGGCGCGGGTCCGAAGTGCGTAGGCCGCGAGCACCCGGTTGATCACAGCGAACGCGAGCACCGCGAGGCCCATGCCGATCAGCGTCGCTCGGGCTCCGTATGCGGCGGTGGCCGAGGTGGCGACGTACAGCCAGAACATCGCGCTGAACAGCGCCCACCACGCCATCGTGAGCGACCATCGGCCGACGCGCGCCTCGGCGCCGGGTTCGACGCTGGAGGCGTCCGTTGTAGTCATGCTCGTCATCCCTTTCGTAGGACCGTCTCGGGCGGTCGCTTCAGCCTCGGGCAGGTGTGACGGCGGGCACATTCGCCGGTTCGTACAAGTTGGAGCAGATGCACTGGCCAACCCGCGCAATCACAAGACCCACGCGGCGCGGCATGTTTGTCCCATGCCCACGATCCGATCGCACGCTGTCCTCAACCACGACGCCTCGACGGTCTGGCACCTGGTGCGCGACGTCGGATCGGTGGCCGACTGGTTCCCCGCGATGTCCTCGTCCGAGCCGTCGTCGTCCGGACGGCTCGTGACCCTGGCCGACGGCACACGCCTGGTCGAGGACGTCGTCACGCTGGACGATGCGATGCGCCGGATGCAGTACCGCATCCGCGGAGGCGACCTCGCCGTCGACGGCCACCTCGGCACGGTCGACGTCATCGATCTGAAGGACGGCCGGTCGGTGCTGGTGTACAGCTCCGAGGTCGATCCACCGGAGGTCGCCGCTGCCTTCGACGCCGCCATCGGCGATGCGGTCGCCGGACTCGACGCCTACCTGCGCGAGCGGTGAGCGGCTCGGACTCGCGACCTCTAGTCCTGGGTCAGCTGCAGGGCGATCCAGAGCTCGCTGCGCACCGTCGGGTCGTCGAGGTCGCGACCGAGCGCGGTCTCGATCTGCGTCATGCGGTAGCGGAGCGTGTGCCGATGGATGTTCAGCGCGGCCGCGGACGCGTCCGCCTTGCCGTTGTGGGCCAGGAAGGTGCGCAGGGTCTGCAGGAAGTCGACCTTGGACACCTTGTCCAGCCGGCTGAGCGGCTCCAGCGTCGCGGCCGACCACGCGCGTGCTTCGGGACCGTCCAGGTGCTTGAGCAGCCCGGCGTCGGCGACGTCGCTCGCCGCGGTCAGGCGACCGGGCTCCTCGGCCGACGCGCGGAACACCGCCTGGACGCGCGTCCAGGCGGCGGCGAGGTCGCCCGCGTCGACGGGATCACTGACCGCGCCGCGGCCGTGGGGGACACGGCGCAGGATCGCCTCGAGAGTGCGCGTGTCGCCCTCGGCCGTCGGGAACACCACGGCGACCCGTCCCACCCTCAGCTCGGCGATGACCCGCACGATGCGCCGCAGCGCCTGGTCGTCCTCGGCCACCTCGAGAAGCTCGGCCCCGAAGGCCTTCGGTACGCCGAGCAGAGCCACCCGCATCTGCCCGTCGGGGACCGGAACACCAAGGATCTCCGACGTCGGCCGTACGACGGAGGCCGGATGCCCGCCGACCAGGAGCTCGAACACCGCTCGACGGTTGTTCCGCGCCGCACGTCGTACCTCGTCGGTGCGCTGGAGGTCGTCGGCGAGGAGGTAGGTCGCCGTGTCGACGAGCGACCTCTCCATCGCCTCCAGGGGCGTCGTGCGACCCAGTGCCACATAGCCACGCACGCGTCCGGCGATGCCGACGGCACGGATCGCCAGGGAGTCACCCGGTCTGTTGACCAGCACTGTGGGTGCGTGCGGATTGCCCTCGATCCGGGTCAGCTCGGTCTGGATGCGGGCGAGGTTGACCCGGGCGCTGGGCGGGACGGAGGCGACCAGCGCCCCTTGGGCGTCGAGGAACAGTCCCCATCCGCCCACGCTCGACACGACACGCTCGACGATGCCACGCGGTCCCTGGGCGGCCACTGCTCCGCGGACCAGCTCGCGATGCGCCTTGGCGGCGGCATCGACCGAAATCACCACGGTGCACATCCTTGCGTGCTCGGGCGGGAACCGAAACAGTTGCCGCGTCGTCGATCCCGGTGCCACGCGTGCCGGGACGGATCCCTACTGCCGGAGGACCGCCACCAGTGAGCGCAAGCGCAGGTTCTCAGCACGCGGTTCTGCGTCGCATCGACCACCAGGATGATCGACCAGCCACCCTGCTGCGCCAGGCCGGCGATCACCAGGTGCTCGTCGAGTACGACTCCGGAGCGAGCGACGTACGGCTCAACTTCAGGGTGCACGAGCTGGTGCAACGCCTCGAGTCGGAGCCGCTGAGCGGGCTTCGCGAGGCGGTGCCCGGCTTCCGTGCGGTCCTCGTCTCCTACGACCCGGAACTCCTGCGCCGAGAAGTACTCCTCGACGAGCTGGTCAGGCTCGACACGGCGACCACTTCCTTGCGCGATCTCGTGCTGCCGAGCCGCGTCGTCGAGCTGCCGATCGCCTTCGACGACGAGCTGACCCGCGAGGCCGTCAACCGCTACCGGATCACGACGCGCATGGACGCGCCGAACGTCAAGGACCGCAGCAACATCGACTACATCGTCCAGTACAACGGCTTCCCCGACCGCGAGGCCTTCTTCCAGGTCTTCTTGGAGCCGGAGTGGTGGTGCGCTTCGATCGGGTTCTTCCCGGGCCTGCCGTCGCTGTTCTCCCTCGACCCGCGCACGCAGCTCTCGGCACCGAAGTACAACCCCACCCGGATGTGGACGCCCGAGGGAGCCGTCGGCATCGGTGGGCCCGCGATCGTCCTGTATCCGATGGAGTCCCCCGGGTCGTACGAGCTGTTCGGCCGCACGCTGCCCGTCACCCGTCCGGCCGCAGCGGGCGCGAGCCTGGAGGACTCCCACGTCTTCCGCGTCGGCGACCGGGTGCGCTTCTCCCGGGTCAGCGAGGCTGAGCTGCTGCGGATGCGCCTGGCGGTGCTCGAGGGGTCCTATGAGTGGCGCATCGAGGAGTCGTCGTACGCCGTGAGCAGCTATCTGGACGATCTCGACCGTCATGCGGCCGCCGTCGCGAAGATCGCCCAGCACCGAGCACAGGCGGCGCAGGAGGTGGAGATCCCATGAGCGGTGAACTGATCGAGGTCGTGGACCCGGGTCTGCAGACCACCGTCCAGGCGTGGCCCGGGCGACTCGGCCTCACGGCCTTCGGCTACTCCTCCGCCGGACCCATGGACAGCGTGTCCTTCCGGGTCGCGAACACCCTGGTCGGGAACGCACCGGGCGCTCCCGCGCTCGAGGTGCCGCTGATCGGGACGACCCTCGCGTTCCTGAGGGACGCGCAGGTCGCCCTGACCGGACCTGAGGATGCTCAGGCCTGGTGCAACGACGGCCGGGTGCCGCTGTGGGAGACGCTCGTGGTGAAGGCCGGCGACGTGCTGCGCACGACCAGCGCCGACGGCCCCGGCTTTCGGCTCTACCTGGCGGTGGCCGGGGGCATCGACGTACCCAAGGTGTACGGCTCCGCAGCCACGTCGCTGGTCGCCGGACTCGGCGGGGTGGAGGGACGCGCACTGGTCCGCGGGGACATCCTCAGGGCACGAGACGTCGCCGAGCGCCCGTTGCGGCGGATGCCGGACGCGCTCCGGCCGCGGTTCCCGACCACGTGGGAGATCGAGGTCATCGAAGGTCCCCACGCACGCCCCGACTACCTGACCGAGAAGGACTGGACCCTGCTGACCAACGAAACCTGGCGGGTCGACCTGAACTCCGACCGGATCGGCACCCGGCTGCACCCACACCGGTTCGAGTGGGCGCGCCGCGACGGCGGGCCGGCGGGCGGGCATCCGTCCAACGTCCTCGACTACGCCTACCCGCGCGGCGGGGTGCTCGCCAACGGTGACGTCCTGACCATCCTGGGCGCCGACACCAACACCTCCGGAGGATTCGCGGTGGTCGCGACCCTGCCGGAGTGCGCGCTGTGGAAGGTCGGCCAGCTGCGACCGGGCCGCGACCTGATCCGATTCCGTGAGGTCTCCTACGCCGAGGCGCAGGTCCTCAACCGACAGCTCGCCGTGACGGTCGACCCGGCCCGGCTGGTCACCCTGTGAGGGCGAGCCGGCCGGGCTCGGATCGGCACCGTCAGGAGAGTGCGTCGCGGAGCTTCTGGTGGCGAGCACGAGCATCGCGGCGAGCGGCGAGCGCTTCCTCGAGGCTGACCGGGACCAGCCTCGTCGTCGTGCCGGGCGAGCACTGGGCGACCAGGTCCATGTCGACGCTGATCACGGTCCCGACCATGGCGTAGCCGCCTCCGGAGACCGCGTCGCGGTGCAGGATGATCGGCTCGGATCCGCTCGGCACCTGGATGGAGCCGATCGGGTACCCCGCGTCGACGATGTTGGAGGGGTCCGATCCGGCGCCGAACGGCTGGGTGCGCTCCTGGAAGGCGAGGGACGGGCCGGCGTACCGGAAGCCCGTGCGGTCGGCGACCGGCGTCAGCGTCCAGGCCGAGCCGAGCAGGACGTCGCGGGCCTCCTCGGTCAGCCGGTAGTCGTAGAGACCCAGCACGACGCGCAGCTCCACCTCACGCGACCACGCGGGCCGGAGGTCGGCGGGCACGGGGTCGGCCGCTGCCCGGCCCGTGGACGCACCGAGGGGCAGCCGGTCGCCGGCCTGTACCGGTCGGCCCCCCAGCCCGCCCAGTCCCCCCAGCGTGTACGTCGATCGCGAGCCCATGACCTCCGGGACGTCGATTCCGCCGGCGAACGCGATGTAGACGCGGGCACCGGCCTGGACGAACCCGAACGAGATCTCGTCGCCCGCCTCGACCGCGACCGCCGACCACAGCGGCCGCACCGCGCCGTTGACCGTGAGCTCGATGCTCGCCCCGGTCACCGCGATCGTTCCGCGCTGGCCCATGCGCAGCTTCGGCGCCAGGTAGGGCGCCTCGAGCAGCGCTGCGCCCTCGGGGTTGCCGACGAGAAGGTTCGCGATCCGCGCGGATCGCTGGTCCAGCGCACCGGACGGAGGGATGCCCACGTTGTAGCCACCGACGCGACCCAGGTCCTGGATCGAGGTGGCAAGGCCTGGGTCGAGAACCTCAACGTGCATCGAGCACCTCCAGGAGTCGTGCGTTGTAGCCATCCGGATCCTGGAGGAACTTCTCCAGGTCGAAGTCGACCGGCACCGTCCGGTAGACGTCCTCGCCTCGTTCGACCGCGGCCTCCAGCTCCCGGAACTCCGCCTCGTCGACAGCGCGGAACTTCACGATGTCGCCGGGCCGGAACAGGACCATCGACTGCGCGAAGATCCCGTGACTCTGTGCAGGGTCGTAGATCGGCAACGGGGTGATGCCGAACATCTGGTAGCCACCGGCCCCCTTCACCGAGTAGATGCAGGCGAAGCAGCCGCCGTGGCCGATCGTCAGCTTTGGCGTCTCGGTACGCGGCCGCAGGTACTTCGGCAGCTCGATCTGCTGCTCCCGATCGACCATCTGGAACATGAACGGCAGCCCCGCGACGAAGCCCACCATGGAGACCAGCCAGGGCGAGCCCGAGTGCCGGGCGACGAACTCATCGACGCTCGCGAGCCCGAGCTCGGTCATGGCGTACTCCAGGTCGTTGCCCTCGGGCCGCTGGTGGCGGTCGCGGAACCTCGCACCCACCTCGCTGGTGTAGGGGTCGTCGTACCAGACGGGGATCTCCAGCAGCCTCGTGCTGAGCCGAGGCGCGTCGGCCTGGGCGAGATCCCCCTCGACGCGCCGGACCTCCTTCTCCAGGAGCGACGGTTCGAGCACGTCCGGGTCGAACCGGATCAGCAACGACGCGTTGGCCGGACAGATGTCCGTGATTCCGTCCAGGCCGCGCACGGCAAGCCCCTGGGCGATCGCCATCGCCTTGAAGTTGGCCTGCAGGTTCATCTCCTCGTCGATCTGGACGACCAGGTGCTCGTCCGCTCCCCAGGAGTAGCGGCTCTCAGCCATCGGCGATACCCAGTCCCTTCTCGGCGCGCTCCTGCATCCAGCCTTCCAACCACGTGGTGTGATAACGCCCGGTGCCGAAGGCGTCGGTCTCCAGGATCGCCGCCACGAAGGGCGCTGTCGTGATCACGCCCTCGACCCGCAGGTCGACAAGTGCTCGCTGCATCCGCGCCACCGCGCGGGGCCGGTCCTCGCCCCACACGATGATCTTGGCCAGCATCGAGTCGTAGTAGGGACTGACCACGGAGCCCTGGACCACACCGCTGTCGACTCGGACGAACGGGCCAGCCGGCAGGTCGAGGACCTCCAGGGTGCCGGGGCTGGGCATGAAGCCCTGGTTGGCGTTCTCGGCGTTGATGCGCACCTCGATCGCGTGGCCGCGTGGCACCAGATCGGCCTGGTGGTACGAGAGGCTCTCCCCCGACGCGATCCGGAGCTGCTCGGCGATCAGGTCACGTCCGTAGACCATCTCGGTCACCGGGTGCTCGACCTGGATCCGCGTGTTCATCTCGATGAAGTAGTACTCGTTGCGGAGCTCGTCGTAGAGGTACTCCACCGTGCCGGCGCCGCTGTACTTGACCGATTCGGCGAGCCGGACCGACGCCTCGGTCATCGCGTCGACGACGTCTGCGGGCAGGTCGACCTGGCCGGCCTCCTCCACCACCTTCTGGCGCCGCCGCTGCATCGAGCAGTCCCGGATGCCGAGGTGTACGCCGCGCTCGCCGTCCGCGAAGACCTGCACCTCGATGTGGCGCGCCCGCGGGATGAACCGCTCGACGTACACCGCAGCGCTGCCGAACGCGGCTCGGGCCTCCGCCTGCGCGGTCGAGATGGCCGATTCCAGCTCGTCGGGACGCTCGACGATCCGGATGCCGCGACCGCCGCCGCCCGCAGCGGCCTTGATCGCCAGGGGGTACCCGGTCACCTCGGCCGCGGACCGGGCCTCGGCCAGGCTGTGGATCTCACCGTCGCTGCCCGGGACCGTCGGGACACCGGCGTTCTGGGCGCAGATCCGAGCCGCGACCTTGTCGCCCATCTCCCGGATCGCCGACGCTGACGGCCCGACCCAGACAGCGCCGGCATCGACGACAGCGTCGGCGAAGTCGGCGTTCTCGGACAGGAAGCCGTAACCGGGATGGACGGCATCGGCCGCCATCGTTCGCACCGCCTCGATCAGGTTGTCCACGTTGAGGTAGCTGGCGGGGGCCGGGGCCGGCCCGACGCAGTACGACTCATCGGCGAGCCGCACGTGCAGGGCGTCCGCATCGGCCTCGGAGTACACCGCCACGGTGGCGATCCCGAGCTCGCGCGCCGCCCGGATCACCCGGACGGCGATCTCTCCACGGTTGGCGACAAGAAGACGCTTCATCACTCACCTCCATCGATCACGGCGACCTCGTCGCCGGGGCTGACCATCGCGTGGTCCTCGACGCGGAAGGCGACGAGGGTGCCATCGGCGTCGGTCTTGAGCTCGGTGAACTGCTTCATGATCTCGACCAGTCCGATCGTCTGCCCGGCCGCGACCGCATCACCCTCCTGGACGAAGGGTGGCTCCCCGGGAGCCGGCGAGCGGTAGAAGACGCCGGGCAGCGGCGACGAGACGATGTGTTCGGCCATGACGCACCTTTCCTGGAAACCTCAGAGGGAGTTGATGACTTCGCGAACCGCGTGCGCAACCTCGACGGCGTTCGGCGTGTCCGAGTGGACGCAGATCGAGTCGACGCGCATCGGGAAGTCCTCACCGGTGTCGGCCGTGGCGAGCCCCTCGGTCAGCGCCTTGTGGGCTCGCTGCTTCGCTTCCTCGACAGGGGTGGCACGAGGCCGCCGGGCGATGATGAGGCTGCCGTCGACGCGGTAGCCGAGGTCGACGTAGAACTCGGCGACGAACGGCACCCCTCGCTTCGATGCGACCCTCTCGTGCTCGGTCCCGGCCATGCCGAAGATCGGCACCTGGTACTGGACCGCGACATCGCAGATCGCGTCCATGATGTCGGGCTGCCGGGCCGCCATGCCGTACAGCGCACCGTGCGGCTTGATGTGGTCGAGCGGAGCTCCGGCGGCGTCGAGGAAGCCCACCAGGGAGGCGACCTGGTAGCGGACCAGGTCCGCGGTCTCGTCCCGCTCGAGCTTCATCTCCCGTCGGCCGAAGCCCACCAGGTCCGGAAGGCCCGGGTGGGCCCCGACCGTGACGCCGCCGGCGACGGCCTTCTCGACAGTCTCCCGGATCCCGCTCGGGTCTCCGGCGTGGAAGCCGCAGGCGATGTTCGCGGTGTCGATGAGCTTCACGAGCTCGTCGTCGTTGCCGAATGAGTGGATCCCGAAGGCCTCACCCATGTCGGAGTTCAGGCTGACCATTGTTCTCTCGTTCCTCGTGTCGGTGATGGGGTGGGGGCGGGCCTTAGACCGGGTCGTTCTCGTACTCGTAGGCGTCGCAGAAGAGCTTTCCGTTGCGCCCCCAGTCCTCGCGGGAGACGTCGGTGAAGATGAAGTTGATGGTCTCCGGCTTGCAGTCCGCGATGCGCGCGAACTCGCGGGTCAGCACCTCGGCCAGCTCCCGCTTCTGCTCGAGGCTGCGGCCGGGGAACCAGTCGACTCGGATGAACGGCATGGTGTCTCTCCTCTGGGTAGGGATGGCGTCAGGAGTGGGCGATGCGCGGGGTGTCGCCGTCGGGGTCGACGTACACGTCGTCGCCGTCGACCCGGACCGGGTAGCGGGCGATCTCGGTGTGGCCGGGGTTGATGCCCTTGCAGGTGCGCAGGTCGAACTGCCACAGGTGGGCCTTGCAGGTGAGCTCGGCACCCTCGAGCTCGCCCTCGACGAACTCGATCTGCTGGTGCGGGCAGTTCGCCTGGGTGGCGACGACCTCGCCGCCCTCGAGGTGGGCCACGAGGATCTCCTTGTCGCCAACGTCGAAGGACTCCATGTCGCCTTCCCACAGGTCGTCCAGGGTGGTCACGAGCTGGAATGCCATCGGTCTGTCTCTCCTAGAGATCGGTCAGAAGAATCGGTCGTAGTGGATCTGCTCGACGGGGACCAGCAGCTCGCGCACGAGGAGTCGTACGACGGCGTCGGTCATCGGCGGCGGCCCGGCGACGTAGATGTCGCGCTCGGCCAGGTCGGGCAGGTCGGCGGTCGCCAGCGCCTCGTGGACGAAGCCCTGCGCGCCCTCCCAGTCGGGTGGCACCTCGTCGGAGATGACGTCGACCAGCGTCACCTCGGCCAGGTCGCCGGCGATCTCGCCCACGAACTGGCCGGCGCACAGGTCGCCTGCGGCGCGACCGCCGTAGAAGAAGTGGAGGCGCCGCTCTCCGGCACCCTCCGAAGCGGCGAGGCCGCGGGCGACCGATACCATCGGCGCGAGTCCGGACCCGCCGGCGACGCACACGACGTCACGGCCGGTGGTCCTGAGGTGCGCGTGCCCGTAAGGACCGTCGACCTCGATCGGAACGCCAACGCCGAGGTCGTCCACGAAGGCCCCCGACTCCGCACCGCCCGGCACCCGCTTGATCTGGAACTGCCAGACGCCGCTGCCGGGGAGGTTCGACATCGAGTAGGCGCGCTCCTCGCCGTCGGTACGGCGCAGCATCGCGAACTGTCCGGGCAGGAAGGGCGCGTCGACCGCGACCGTGAGCTCGCGCAGGTCGTGCGTGAGCATCCGTGCGTCGACGATCTCGGCAAGGTGGCGCACCGGCGACGGCAGTCCGGCATCGACCGGGTCGAGGAGCAGGGAGACCGTGCAGTCGGACGTGGGCACGGACTGGCATGCCAGCAGCCGGCCCTTGCGGCGGTCGCGCTCGGTGAGCCCGGCAGGCGTCTCCTGCACCTGCCGGACCGCACCGTCGGTGAGCGTGAACTTGCAGCTCCCGCAGCCCCCGCTGTTGCACTCGTAGGTGGCCGGGAGCCCCGCCCGCAGCGCGGCCCGCAGCAGGGAGTCGCCCTCGGTGCAGGTGAACTGGTTGCCCTCCCCGTTGCGTACCTGGAAGGTGCGGGTGGCGACCTCCGAGTGGCTCATGCTCAGCCCCGCAGCGGAAGGGAGTTGCGGAAGGTCCGGGTTGCGGCGATCGCGTTGCTCGTGGCGTCCGGGTTGTCAGGCAGCTCCGAGCAGAACGCCTCGATCGCGGCGTCGGCCAGCGGCACCCAGCGATCGATCCACTGCTCGAGGACCAGCACGTTCTCGGGCCGCTGGGCCATGTGCCGCACGAGCTCGATCGACCAGCGGCGCGAGCGCTCGCTGTCCCGCAGCGCCGCTTCGGCCGCGAGCGCGAACAGCGTGTCGCCCTGACGCCGTGCGCTGATGCCCTGCTGGCGGTAGAACGCCTCGTCGATGGCCGGCTTGGCGACGAGGTTGAGGGCGACGAACGCCTCGGCCCAGTCGCGGGTGGCGAGCACGCACTCCATCAGCTCGCGGAAGCGCTGCCAGGCCGGCAGCTCCTCCCAGTGCGAGCGCTCCGCCGTGCCCAGTCCGGCGGACGGGTGGGTCTGGGCGAGCTCGGCGGTGCGGTAGGCGACGTGGGAGAGCCAGCGCAGCTGGTCGGCGGCCTGGAAGGCGGCGCAGTTGCTGATCGTGCTGGCCGGGGACATGTGCACGAGGTAGGCGCTGGCCATCTGCACGGTGTGCAGCAGGTAGCGACCCGGGGCGTAGTGCGCCGCGAGGCTCCCGACCCACTCCGCGTCGAGGCCCTTGTCGTGCTCCTCCTCGCTGTGCTGGTCGAGAAGACCCTCGACGTACGTCTCCTGCCCGTCCTGGAGGATGTTGTACGTGCGGTAGACGAGCTCGTCGGGGTCCCTGAAGCCGTCCCAGTCATCGTGCTGGACGGCGCTGCCGTTGCGGTACTGGCGGTACCAGTCGGCCATCGGTCCCTCGTGGGCGACGTCCCAGGGCTGCTCCTGGTCACGCATGTGCCACAGCAGCTTGGTGGAGACGATCTCGTACTCACTGGGCTTGCGCCGACGCGCGGCCAGGTGGCTCCATGTCTTCTGCGGCCGAAGGGCCAGGGGGGCGGTGGTCATGTGAGAACCTCCTGCGTGGTAGCGGCGGACTGCTGGCCGAGCCAGAAGCGGAACTGCTCGGTGCCGGTTTCGATGCGACCGACGAAGGACGGCATGCTGACCTCGAGGTCGCGCATGTTGAACGGACGCCCGAGCTGCTCCTCGACCGTGGTACGGCGGAGGACGCACTCGCCGCCCTCCACCTCGATCCGGACGTAGGAGCCCCGGTTGCGTACGTCGACCCGCTTGCCGCCGTTGTCGATGCGCACGGCCTCGGCGACGGCGTCGGCGAGTTCGCCGGCCTGAACGACGGGGCCGACCGGGTCGGCGATCGGCGGCAGGCCGCCTGGACTGTGGTTGGTCATCTCGGGCTTCCTCACTCGAAGTAGAACTCGACCGTGTCGGTCGGTCCCAGGCCGGTGTCGGACAACTTCATGTCCAGCGGGTAGGGCTGCGTCGCACCCTCCGCACGAGCGCGGATCGGCCGGCCGGGCTGGTCGGGGACGTGCACGCCGACCGAGTGCTCGGCCGCCGCGGCGGCCACCTCGGCCATGGTGTTCTCGGTGTCGACGGGTACGAGCTTCAGGACGAAGTCGCCGTCGAACTTCGAGGAGATGGGGAACAATGCCATGACGATCTCCTCTCTCAGCCGGCCGGAGCCAGTGCGGTCTTGTAGGCCTCGAGCCAGGCGTAGCCGTGGGCGTCGTCGCCGCCGGGACTGATCACGCCGAGGCCCATGTACTCCAGGACTCCGTCGAGGTTGGCGGGCTGGATCTCGCCGCCGAGGAAGCGGTCGATGAGGTTCTTGTGGTGCTTGTAGCGCTCCGGGTCCTGCTCGAAGATCCACTTGTCCACCTCGGAGGCGAAGTGGTACTTGCGCCCCTCGAAGACGATGTTGGTGTCCTTGAGCGATACGCCCGGCGTACCCACGATCGGCAGCTGCGAGACGTTGCAGATCATCGGCAACGTGCCCGGCACCGTCTTCTCCGGCCGACCGCTGACGAAGTTGTCGATCATGACGTCCCAGACCTTGCCGAAGGTGTCGTTCCAGCCGGGGTACTTCTCCTCCAGCCAGTCGCGCTCCTCGGGGCTGACGCCGGCGGCCGGGTTCCACCAGAGGGTCGGGCGCCACGAGTAGGTTCCGAGGTGCTGGCCGTGGTGGTGCTCATCGAGGTCGCGCAGGAAGATGTCCCAGTACCACGGCTTGGACAGCCCGAGGTCCTCGATCGACTTCATGAACTGGGTGACGATCCACTCCTCCATGAACTCCTTGAAGGACGACTCACGCACCTCGAGCGGGACGTAGTAGTCCATCGGGATGCCCGACAGGATCGTGAAGAGGCGGTAGGAGCGCCAGAACGCGATGTCGATGAGGTTCTGGGCCTTCGCCTTCTGTCCGTTCTCGATCATCATCTGCAGCAGCGGGGTGCCCAGCTGCGCGTGCCGGGCCTCGTCGGACTGGATCGACTGGATCAGCTTGGAGAAGGTGAAGTCGCCGGCGTTGGCGGCATCACCGGACAGGCCGATGAACTGCAGGTTGGTGAAGCCGGTCTCGAAGGCGAAGTTCGCCGAGATCGAGGTCTCCGCGGCACCGCGGGTCATCAACATGTCGTCGAAGAAATGGCGCGCACCCAGGGCGACCCAGTTGTTGGACCACATCATCTGGTGCGACCAGTCGAACTGGCGGTCCTTGCCGATGTACTCGTGCGGGAAGTAGAGCTGGATCTGGCCGTGCCGCATCTCATCGAGCATCCCGAACGTCGCCATGTTGCGCATGCCCGGTGCCTTGGACCAGCGCACGTAGCGGGCCTCCTGGAAGGACGCGCCGTACTCAACGAGCGCGACGGCCGCGTAGTGCTCCTTGAGGATCGAGATCCAGCCCGGATCGGCCTTGTTGTACAGGTCGGCGCGCTCGAGCGCGGCCTTCACCGAGTAGGCGCCCTCGTCCTTCTGTCGCTGGACGTCGACGTACTCCCGATAGGTGACCTTGTAGGGCTCGTCGTACGTCGACCACACCTCGGCCGGGATACCCTCGCCGCCCGACATCTCGGGCGGGAACAGCTCGTCCTCCGAGATGTAGGACGGGGTCCACTCGGTCGAGCGCGCGAGGTCGTACCAGGCGCTTCGTTCCAGTAGTGCCATGTCAGTTGTCTCCTGTGGGTTGGGCTGGATCAGCTGCCGTGGAAGCTGCCGAGGGGGCCTTCGCCGCCCGGGTAGCAGAAAGTGATGCTCGGCGAGTAGAAGCCGAACGTGACCTGCAGCGGGTCGGCAGGCCGGAACGCGTAGAGCTCGTGCTCCGAGTCGAGGAACTCCAGCGACTCGACGACGAAGCCGTTCGCGAGGTCCGCGACGAAGGGGTAGCGACCACTCGTGAAGCCGCCGTCCTGGCCGCGGGTGATGTAGCGCAGCTGGCCCGTGGAACGGATCGTCGGGCCGTCGTCGATGCGGGCGACCGTGCGGATGATCGGATTGTCGTCGAGGTAGGTGGTCGCGATGACCTTGCCGTCGGCGACGTCGAGGGTCGTCCGGCCACCGCCGGTCGGGACCCCGCGCTCGGCGGCATAGCGGTTCATCGCCTCGGAGCTGTTGAAGTAATGGGTCCACCAGCGCGCGGGCACTCCGGCCTCGGTGTCGAGGTCGGCGAGGTCGGCCCCCAGATAGGTGAGGGAGTAGGCGCCGAACGAGTCCACCGGCTCCGCACCGTTGGAGGTCTGCGCACCGTCGCGCACGACGTACTGGTTGAGGTAGACGGCTCCGTCTTCCCGAGGCGTCAGGCCCTCGGGGACCAGCTTGGCGACCGTGTCGGGCTCAGCCGGGATCCAGACGAGGTAGAGCATCTGGCTGTCGAAGATCAGCTGCGGAGCATGGAGAGCGCTGGTCATGTCACTCCTCGGGGACGTGGACGGGATGCGACAACTCTGTGACCCGGACCACCTCGGGTGGCATGCGCGATGTGTACAACTTGGAACAGTGGGCTTGGCCAAGCCGGCAGGTCGCCCACCTTGCGAGCCGTGGACGGATAGTGATCGCGCAAATCCGACAGCCGGTGCGCGCTTCTCCGATATCGACGACGTGTCGGGCGTCACAGACTCGTCGGCATGCTTCTCGCACTGCTCCAGGTCGCCAGCCCCGACGACGAGACCCCCGAGGCCCGCCGGCGCCGGGTCGACGCCGTCGTGCGCGCCGAGTCACGGCTGCGCACCGCCGACGCGCTGCTGCTGCCCGAGCTGTGGGGCGTGGGCTACAACGCCTTCGATGCGTACGCCGACGCGGCCGAACCGCTCGACGGCCCCACCCTCGGCCTGGCCCGCGGGTGGGCCCGGGACCTGGGGCTCGACGTCCACCTCGGCAGCTTCGTCGAGCGGGACTGTGCCGGCCGGCTGAGCAACACCTCGGTGGTGGTCGCCCCCGACGGCACCGTCAGCAACCTGTATCGCAAGGTCCACGTCTTCGGCTACGGCTCGCAGGAGCAGGAGCTGCTCACCCCCGGCGAGCGGGTCTCGGTCGGCCCGGTCGGCGGCGCGCCGACCGGCATCACCACCTGCTACGACCTGCGCTTCCCCGAGCTGTTCCGCTCGCTGGCCGACCTCGGCGCCGAGCAGCTGGCCGTGTGCGCGGCCTGGCCGGCCGCCCGGCTGGCGCACTGGCGGCTGTTCACCTCGGTCCGGGCCGTCGAGCAGCAGGCTTGGCTCGCGGCGTGCAACGCCGTCGGCGAGCAGCGGGGCGCGAAGCTCGGCGGCCACAGCCGGGTCGTCGACCCGTGGGGCGAGGTCGTCGCCGAGGCCGGCGACGACGAGGGCTTCACCTTCGCCGAGATCGACACGTCCCTCCCCCAGCGTGTCCGCGCCGACTTCCCCGCGCTCGCCGACCGCCGCTGGCCCCCGGCCGCACCCCGCTCGGCCACCGACCCCCATCCCATCGACGCCATCGACGCCCTCGAGGAGCACGCATGAACACCGAGCCCATCCCGACCCTGGCGGCCGACAGCACCCGCCTGGTCGTCGCCGGCTACACCGGCAGCGACGAGGCGGCCGTCCGCCACCACATCGACGAGCTGGCCGCGATCGGCGTACCGGCCCCGGCGAGCGTGCCGGCCTACTACCCGATGCCGGACGACCGGCTCACGACCGCCGGCACCATCACGGTGGCGGGCGACTACACGTCCGGCGAGGTGGAGCCTGTCCTGATCCGGACGGCCGGCCACTTCTGGCTCGGCGTCGGGTCCGACCACACCGACCGCGACCTGGAGCGCACCGACATCGGCGACTCCAAGGCCGCCTGCCCCAAGCCGATCGGCCGTACGGCGATCCGGCTCGGCACCGACCCGGCCGCACCCGAGTGGGAGCGGATCCGGATCCGGTCCTGGGTCGACGGCGACCTCTACCAGGACGGCACCCTCGCCGCACTGCGGCCGCTGGCCGACACCCTGACTCGCTGCCCCGACCCCGGCGACGGCGACCTGGTCCTGTTCGGCGGCACCGTGCCGCTCATCGACGGGACCTTCCGCGCCGGCACCGACTGGCGCATGACCCTCGAGGCGCCCGGCCTCGACCCCCTCGAGCTCCGCTACTCCGTGAAAGTGAGGAACCCCTGATGCGCACCAGCGCCGACTACCTGTCCAGCCTCGACGACGGCCGCACCGTCATCGTCGACGGCGAGCCCGTCAAGGACATCGCCCACCACCCCGCGTTCGCCCCCATCGCCCGCACCATCGGCCGGCTCTTCGACCTCGCGGCCGACGAGACCAATGGCATGCAGGCCATCGACTGCGGCACCGGTGCCGTCGTCAACCGCCTCTACCTGGCACCGCGCGACGCCGACGATCTCGCCGCCTACCGGGCCGCGGCCCAGGTGTGGGCCGACGCCACCCAGGGCTGGGTCGGGCGGTCCCCCGACCACGTGGGCGCGTTCCTCGCGGCGTTCTCCGCGCACCCCGAGGCGTTCGACGAGAAGCTTCGCGACAACGTCGCGGCCTTCCACCGCCGGGTCATCGAGGACGACCTGTACGTCTCCTACGCGATCATCCCGCCGCAGGTCTCCCGCGCGACGACCGCGCACGCCTGGGAGGGCGACCTGGTCCAGGTCGGGATCAAGGAGGAACGCGAGGACGGCATCGTCGTGCGGGGCGCGCAGATGCTCGCCACCGGCGGCGCCGTCGCCGACGAGATCCTTGTCTCCTGCATCAAGCCGCTGCAGGACGAGGACGCGGTGTTCGCCAACTCCTTCACCGTGCCCGTCGGCGCCCCCGGCCTCAAGCTCTACTGCCGCCGCCCGTACGCCACCGGCGCGACGAGCGAGTTCGACTACCCCCTGAGCAGCCGGTACGACGAGACCGACGCCCTGCTCGTCTTCGACGACGTCTTCATCCCCTGGAAGGACGTCTTCGTCCACCAGGACGTCGCCGGCCTGCGCCGCCAGTTCTTCGACACCGGCGCGCACGTCCTCGGCAACTTCCAGGCCCAGATCCGCTTCGCCACCAAGCTGCGATTCCTCGCCGGCCTGGCCCGCAAGGTCGCCGCCGTCAACGGCGTCGACAAGTTCCCCGGCGTGGTCGAGAAGCTCGGCGAGCTCGCCAGCCTGGTCTCCATCGTGGAGTCCGGCATCGATGCCGCACAGTTCACCGCGCACACCGACGACCAGGGTCTGCACCGACCCGGCGCACCCGCGCTCTACGGCGTCATGGGCCTGCAGGCCGAGCTGCACCCCCGCGTCATCGCCATCGTCCGCGAGCTGGTCGGCGGCGGCGTGCTCCAGGTCCCGTCCTCGGCCGCCGAGCTGCTCGGTGCCGACACGGCGACCGACATGGAGCGCTACGTGTCCAGCCCCGGCGTCGGCGCCGAGGACCGGATCAAGCTCTTCAAGCTGGTCTGGGACGCCGTCGGCTCCGAGTTCGCCGGCCGCCACCAGCAGTACGAGATGTTCTACGCCGGCGCGCCGTTCGTCGCCAAGGGCTACTCGTTCCGCAACTTCGACTACGGCTCCGCCGTCGCCGCGGTCGACGACTTCCTCGCCACCTACTCCCTCGAGTCCACCACGGAGGCCGCACGATGAAGCCAGAGCTCGAGTTCCACCCGGTCACCGACGTGGAGTTCACCGTCTGCCCCGGCGACGACCCGCTGATCACCGAGCGGATCCTCGCCAAGGACCCCGACACCGGCATCGCGACCCGGATCCTGCGCTACGAGGCAGGCGCCGACTCCACGCCGATGGGCGTGCAGCGCCACGACTTCTGGGAGGAGGTCTACATCCTCGAGGGCTCCTTCTACGACATCACCCTCGAGGAGACCTTCGTGGCCGGCCAGTACGCCTGCCGCCCGCCCGGCATGCCGCACGGCCCGTGGCGCACCGACGAGGGCGTGCTGACCTTCGAGGTCCGCTACCCGGGTCCCCGCGAGGCCTGAGGGAGATGACCACGATGACCGAGCCCCTCATCGACCCGATGCAGATGCGCCAGACCATGGGCCGCTTCGCCACCGGCGTCGCGGTGATCACGACCGAGCTCGACGGCGTGCCGCACGGGATGACCGTCAACTCGCTGACCTCGGTGTCGCTCGACCCGCCGCTGCTGCTGGTCTGCTTCAACCACGGCGCGCGCACCGCCGAGGCGGTCGTCGAGCGCGGCCGGTTCGTGGTCAACGTCCTCGCCCGCCGGCAGCAGGAGATCGCCCTCCGCTTCGCTGCCCGCGGCGAGGACCACTTCGCCGGGCTCGACCTGGAGTACGGCGAGCACTCCCTGCCCGTCGTACCGAACGCGCTGGCGCACCTCGACTGCGAGGTCGAGCGGGTGATCGAGGCCGGCGACCACACCGTCGTGCTCGGGGCCGTCTCAGCGACCTGCGCGTCGCCCGGCGAGCCGCTCGCCTTCCACGCCGGCCGGTTCGCCGACATCCGCACCCACGACGCCGAGCCCCAGCACTGGTTCTTCTGACCCTCCCTCACGAAAGCGATCCGCCATGTCCACCACCGCCGACGCGACCCGCGTCAACCCAGCACCGCTCGCCTTCAGCGCCTTCGCCGGTACGACGTTCCTGCTCTCCTGGGTCAACGCGGGCCTGATCGACCACAGCGCCCTCGCCGGCACCGCCGCCACTGCCTGGATCTTCGGCGGCGCGATCCAGATCGCCGTCGCGTTCTGGTTGCTGCGTGACGGCCAGCTCTTCCCGGCCGTCACCTTCGGCGCGTTCGGTGCGTTCTGGGCGTCCTTCGCCTTCTACGCCACGTTGTACGTCGACGAGATCCCGGCCGAGCATCGCGGGCCCGCCACAGCGCTGTTCCTCGCGCCCTGGGCCGTCTTCGCCCTCTTCATGCTGGTCGGCGCGCTGAGGACCAACATCGCCGTCGTGATCGCCTTCGTCCTCGTCGAGCTGACCCTGGTCCCGGGCATCATCGGCGACGCCCGCGCCAGCATCACCGCCACCCACCTGGGCGGCTACGCCGGCATCGCCCTCGCTGTCGTGGTCTGGTACATCGCGGCCGCCGAGGTCATCAACCACCAGTTCGGGCGCACCCTGCTGCCACTCGGGACCCTGGGCTGAGAAAACCCCACGAGCCCTTCTGGTCGCACCCTGGAATCACCCCCAGGGTGCATCCGGATGGTTCGAACGGACCGCCCGGACCACGTGGCCCAGGCGTGAATCCGCCACTCGGCTCGTTCGGGACGAGGAGGCCGCAGGTTCAAATCCTGTCGGCCCGACGCGACAGAGACCCCCCTCCGCACTGCGCAAACGCAGCGCGGAGGGGGTTTGACCCTTTGTGTCGGCTACCCGCGAAGGGCGGCGACGACCTTGGTCGCGGTGTCCTTGGCAGACCCGGGGTTCTGGCCGGTGACGAGGTTGCCGTCGACCACGGCGTACGAGACGAACGGGAGCTTGGCCTTCTCGTACAGCGCTCCGCGCTCCTTGGCGCGCTCCTCGGCGTTGTAGGGAACGAGCTTGTCGACCCGAGCGAGGACCTCTTCGGCCCACGCGAAGCCCGTCATCCTCTTGCCAGCGATGAGGTAGGAACCGTCGGAGAGCTTGGTGTTGAGCAGGCCGCAGTAACCGTGGCAGACCGAGGAGACGATGCCGCCACGCTCGTAGATCTCCCTCGTGATGCGCTGCAGGCCCTCGCTGTCGGGGAAGTCGTACATGACCGCGTGCCCGCCGGTGAAGTAGATGGCGTCGTACTCGGCGGAGTCGATCTGGTCAGGACCGAGCGTGTTCTCCAGCAGCGCCATCTTGGCAGGATCGGCGCGCCAGGCCCTGGCGGTCTTGTCGTAGTTGGGGAACTTCAGCGCCCGCGGCTCGAGCGGCACTGCGCCGCCGGCCGGGCTGACCAGGGTCTGCTCGAAACCAGCGTCCTCGAAGACGTGCCAGGCATGGGTGAGCTCGGAGAGCCAAAGCCCGGTCGGGTGGCCCGGGTCGTCGTAGTGCGCCACGTTGGTGACGACGTTCAAGATGCGCTTGGCCATGTCCGGCTGCTTCCTTCCGTACGACGCTGCCCGCCAGGGCGACTGCGTCAATGTATGCGGTGCTTACATCGACGGTAGACCGATCCCCTGGGCGGGTCAAGCGAGGCTCGTCACGTCAGTCCCGCGGTCGGGCGGCGAACACCGCCAGCAGGGACGCACGCACCTGCGCGGCGACCTCGTCGATCGAGGCGGCGGTCAGCTTGCGATCCAGGTAGAGGAACGCCAGCCCGTGCACGATGCCCCATCCGCCCAACGCGAGGTCGAGTGGATGAGCATCGGGGTAGACCCCGGTGATAGCTGCGGCGAGCAGCTCATGCACGTCCGCCGCGGCCCGCACGCGGTCCTCGTCGTCGGTGTTGCACTCATTGCCGAACATGAGACGGAACAACGCCGGCCGGCGCAGTGCGAACTCGACGTAGGCGACCCCGAACTCGGCCAGCTCCTCGGGAGTGGTCGGCAGGACGCGGCCACGGACAAGGTCTTCCTTGAGGTTGCGCAGACCCTCGGCTGCCAGCGCCGACTCGAGCGCCTCGCGGTCCGGGAAGTGGCGGTAGGGCGCGGTCGCCGAAACGCCCGTCTCGCGCGCGACGGCGCGGATCGAGAAGGGCTCGCCGCGCTCCAGCATGCCCATGGCACTGGAGATGAGCGCGGCGCGCAGGTCGCCGTGGTGGTAGCTGCTCCTGCCCGCCTCAGCCACGGTGCCTCCTCCTCGCACTGCGAGCCGTGACCGGCGTCGCAGCCCCTCAATGTTGACTCTGCTCACATTGTAGGGCAACCTCGATGTAAGCACTGCATACATTGAAAGAGGTTGTGATGACGTCATCGAAGAACGGCCCACAGAGCGACGTGGTCGAGGTCCAACTCGGTAGCCGCACGGTCACAGTTCCGAAGGGCGGTCTGTACGACCGCTACCGGATGGACACCGACCTGGACGAGGTCGCGAAGGACCCGCGCGTGCCGGGCGTCGACTTCTTCCGGTCCCTGCCCAAGACCGAGGTGCAGTCCGCGATCGGGCCGACCCGGAGCCCGAACTTCTACTACGCGATGTCGAAGGCGCAGCTGACCTACCTGGCGCCGACCGGCGCGCTGCGCTCGCGCCTTCCAGGTGAGCTCGACCCGCTCGAGGTCGCTCCCGGCATCGGGCTGTTCTCTGTCGTCTTCTTCCGGTACGACGTGTGCGACATCGACTTCTACACCGAGGCGACCGTGGGCATCGCCGTCCGTCCGGCCCGGCACGGCCGCCTGGGCACCGCGGACCTGCTCTCGACGCTGGCCAACGACTCCACCCACGCGTACGTGCTCTCGCTGCCGGTGAACACCGAGATCGCGCAGGTGCGCGGTCATGACGGCTACGGCTTCCCGAAGTGGGTGACCGACATCGACGTCGACATCGACGAGCGGCGTACCTCGGCGCGGGCGTTCAACGATGACGGTGGCACGGACATCGCGCTCGACGTGGCCACCCCGAAGCAGAAGAAGATCCCCAGCGGCACGAGCGTCTCGACGCTGAGGTCGTACACCGAGCTCAACGGTGGCTGGAACGCGACGCTGAGCCAGACCAACAACCTGGCCGCCGGCAGCCGCCTGCTGCCCCGCGGCGTCTCGCTGGAGCTCGGCAGCGGACGGCTGAGCGACGACGTGCGCTCGCTGAAGCCGCTCAAGGTTCTGCGCCTCGACGTGTTCACCGAGGCCCAGAACGCCCTGCACATCCCCGTGCCCGTCTCGATCCCGACCAGGTGACCACCGCCATGGCAACGACCACCGCGATCACGCGCAACATCGACGCCTCCCGGCTGACGTCTCTCTCAGCACGCGTCCAGGCGGCCGACCCCGACGACCGCCAGGTCGTCACCAACGCCATGACCGGCGGAGTGCTCGGGCAGGTGCCGCACTGCTCGCCGGCGGACGTCGCCGCCGCGGCGAAGCGCGCCCGGGCCGCGCAGAAGGCCTGGGCCGCGCGCCCGGTCGAGGAACGCGCCGCCGTCCTGCTGCGCTTCCACGACCTGGTGCTCGACCGCCAGGACGAGGTGCTCGACCTGATGCAGCTCGAGAACGGCAAGGCCCGGCGCCACGCGTTCGAGGAGATCCTCGACGTCACGATGAACGCCCGCTACTACGCACACACCGCCGCGAAGTACCTCGAGCCGAAGCGCCGCCAGGGCGCGCAGCTGGCCCTGACCAAGGTGTGGGAGCTGCACCACCCCAAGGGCCTCGTCGGCGTCATCTCGCCTTGGAACTACCCGCTCACCCTCGGCATCAGCGACGCCCTGCCGGCGATCGTCGCCGGCAACGCCGTGCTCACCAAGCCCGACGCGCAGACGCCCTACGCCGCCCTGTGGGCCGTCGAGCTGCTCGAGGAGGCCGGCATGCCGCCCGGCCTGGTGCAGGTCGTGACCGGTTCGGGTGCCGAGCTGGGCAAGCCGATCATCGAGAGCTCCGACTTCCTCATGTTCACCGGATCCACGGCCGTCGGCCGCACCGTCGCCGCCCAGGCCGGCGAGCAGCTCATCGACTGCTCGATGGAGCTCGGCGGCAAGAACGCACTGCTCGTGCTCGACGACGCCGACCTGGACAAGGCGGTCGGTGGCGCCGTACGCGCCTGCTTCTCCAACACCGGGCAACTGTGCATCTCGATGGAGCGGATCTACGTCCCCGAGGTCATCTGGGGCGAGTTCACCACCCGGTTCGTGAAGGCGACCAAGGCGATGAAGCTGTCGCCCGCCATCGACTACTCGGGGGACATGGGCTCCCTGGTGTCCCAGAAGCAGCTCGACACCGTCGTCCGGCACGTCGACGACGCCGTGGCCAAGGGCGCGACCGTGCTCGCGGGCGGCAAGGCCCGCCCTGACCTCGGGCCCTACTTCTACGAGCCGACGATCCTGACCGACGTGGACGAGTCGATGGAGGTCTACGCCCACGAGACGTTCGGGCCGCTGGTCTCGCTCTACCGCGTCGCTGACGAGGAGGAGGCCATCGCCAAGGCCAACGACAGCGAGTACGGCCTGAACTTCAGCGTCTGGACCTCCGACGAGGCCCGCGGCTACCGCGTCGCTGCTCGCCTCGAGGCGGGCACCGTCAACGTCAACGACGCGTACGCCGCCGCGTGGGGCTCCATGGACGCGCCGATGGGCGGCATGAAGGCTTCCGGACTCGGCCGGCGCCACGGCGAGCACGGGATCCTCAAGTACACCGAGTCCCAGACCATCGCCATCGAGCGCCTGATCCCGGTCGGCGCGCCCGACGGCATGAACCCCAAGACCTACGCGCGCATCGCCACCCGCGTGCTGCGCATCGCCAAGCGACTTCCCGGAGTGAAGTGACCATGCAGACCGTACTGGGCGCCAACGGCCAGATCGCCGAAGAGCTCACCCGCTACCTCCACGACAACGTCACCCAGGACATCCGCCTGGTCAGCCGCAACCCGCGGCAGGTCCACGAGACCGACGAGATCCACCCAGCCGACCTGCTCGACGCCGACGCGACCGCCGCCGCCGTCGAGGGCACCGACATCGCCTACCTGACCGTCGGCCTCCCGATGGACTCCGGGCTGTGGGAGCAGCAGTTCCCGACGATGATGGCCAACACCGTCGCCGCCTGCCAGAAGCACGGCGCCAAGCTGGTGTTCTTCGACAACACCTACATGTACCCGCGCACCGACACCCCGCAGGTCGAGGACACCCCGTTCCAGCCGGTCGGCCGCAAGGCGACCGTGCGCGCGGAGATCGCGGACATGCTGCTCGGCGAGATTCGCGGCGGCGCCATCGAGGCCGTGATCTGCCGGGCACCGGAGTTCTACGGCCCCGGCAAGACCCAGAGCCTCACCAACACCGCTGTCTTCGATCGGATCAAGGAGGGCAAGCGCCCGACCGTCCCGATCAACGCCCACACCAAGCGGAGCCTCATCTGGACCCCGGACGCCAGCCGTGCCATGGGCCTGATCGGCAACACCCCCGAGGCCTACGGCCAGACCTGGCACCTGCCGATCGACCCCGACCGGCTCACCTACGCCGAGATGATCGATGTGGCGGCGGACGTCGTGGGCCGGGACATCTCGTACCGCACCGTCCCGGAGGCTGCCTTCAAGGTCCTCGGCCTGCTCAACCCCTCGGTGAAGGAGGCCAACGAGCTGATGCCCCGCTACCGCCAGGACAACATCTTCGACACCACGAAGTTCGCCACCCGCTTCCCCGACTTCGAGATCACCAGCTACCGCGAGGGAATCGCGACCATCCTCGACGACCGGAGTGACCATGCCTGATCGCACCACCCAGCGCCCCTACGACCTCGTCCTCCTCGGTGCCACGGGCTTCACCGGGGGCCTGACCGCCGAGTACCTCGCTGGCCACCTGCCGTCCGGCGCTCGACTGGCCCTCGCCGGCCGGAACCCGGCCAAGCTCGAAGCGGTCCGCGCCCGGCTGAGCGAGATCAACCCGGCGCTGGAGGACATCGCCCTCCTGCATGCAGACTCCACCGACGCCTCGACGCTCGCCGCGGTCGCGGAATCCACCCGGGTCGTCATCACGACCGTCGGGCCGTACCTGGAGCACGGTGGACCGGTGGTGGCCGCCTGCGCCGCAGCCGGAACGGACTACGTCGACCTCACCGGGGAGCCCGAGTTCGTCGACCGGATGTACCTCGAGCACCACGAGACCGCCGTACGGACCGGCGCCCGCCTCGTCCACGCGTGCGGCTTCGACTCCATCCCACACGATCTCGGCAGCCTCTTCACCGCGCAGCAACTGCCCCCGGACGTGCCGGTCAGGATGCGCGGCGTCGTCCGCACCAACGCCACCATCTCCGGCGGCACCCTGCACTCGGGGTTGGGCCAGCTCTCCCGGTTGCGCGCCATGCAGCAGGCCGCGTCCGAGCGCACGCGCCGCGAGGCACGGCCGCACGGTCGATCTGCCCGCGCCACGGTCGGTCTGCCGCGACGCGACCGCGTTCTCGACACGTGGCTGATCCCGCTGCCGACGATCGACCCGGAAGTCGTGAAGCGGTCCGCGCTCTCCCGCACCGACTACGGCCCGGACTTCACCTACTCGCACTACGCCGGCGCCCGCCGCCTCTCCACCGTCGCCGGCGCCGTCCTCGGCTTCGCCGCCGCGCTGGGCGCGGTCCAGGTCCCGGCGCTGCGCCGGGCGATCGGCCGACGCATCCCCCAGGGTGAGGGACCGTCCCTGGAACGACGCAACCGAACCCGGTTCACGGTCGACTTCGTCGGCCAGGGCGGTGGCACGACCGTCCACACCCGCGTCAGCGGCGGCGACCCCGGCTACACCGAGACCGCCAAGATGCTCGCCGAGTCCGCACTCTCCCTGGCCTTCGACGACAACCCGCCGACGGCCGGCCAGGTCACCACCGCTACGGCGATGGGCGAGCACCTCACCCGCCGACTGCGCGAGGGCGGCATCACCTTCGAGGTGATCGAATCAGGTGTAGGCAGCCACAGCTGACGACCGACTGCTGGAACTGCATGACGTCACTACTGGCACAGATCGCGCACACCCCAGAATCACGCCCAATGTGCACCGGATGGCCCGCATGGGCCTTGGGACGGCATGGCTCAGGCATGGACCCGGGTTCTCAACTCGTTCGGGACGAGGAGGCCGCAGGTTCAAATCCTGTCAGTCCGACGCGACAAAGACCCCCTCCGAACTGCGGAAACGCAGTGCGGAGGGGGTTCTCAGTTTTCGGGCGGGCCGCGTGCCGCTACCCGCGGAGTGCCCCGACGACCTCCTTCGCGGTCTCCTTCGCCGACCCCGGGTTCTGGCCGGTGACGAGGTTGCCGTCGACCACGGTGAAGGAGACGAAAGGGAGCTTGGCCGGCCCGCTCGAGCATGCGGGCACCGGTGGGGTGCGGGGTCGCTGAGGCCTGACGGCTGCGGTCAGCGCGCCGGCGTGCCCACCGCGACCCGGCTCTGGGCGCGTTCGGCGTGGACGGTCGCGAAGGCGAAGATCGCCACCAGGGGCAGCTCGAGACAGAGCGCGAGGAGCGCGGCGCCCCCGACGCTCCCGCGCGGGGAGGTCCACACGTCGAACCAGCCGTCGACCGCGAACATGACCGCACAGATGCCGGTGAAGATGGCGGTCGACCGGTGGTGCCGCCACGCGGCGAGGGCCGCGAGCGCGACCATCGACCACTCGAGACCGTCGAACCCCAGCCACGCGATGTCGTAGTGGTGCGTCGTCACGCGCGCCTTGATGTCCGTCGACAGGTACACGATCCAGCCGAGGAACCCGGCGGCGACGCAGAGCGCGAACCAGGTGATCCACCGGGGCACGCGGTGGGCGTGGGGCACCGGAAGCCTCATGCGGCGGTCGATTCGGGACTCATCGGACCGACTGTACGGAGGTTGTCCCACCGATGCCAGCGGGACGGCTGATCCCGCCGACCTGCGTGCAGGTCAGCGGGATCAGCTTCGGCGGACGGTCAGGCGGCGTACTCCTCCTCGACGACGTCGACCGGCAGGGCCGCCGCGTCCGTCGTACGCCGGGACAGGGCCAGGCCGGCGATCGTGACGACCGCACCCACCGCGGCGACCGCGAAGGCGAAGACCAGTCCGGGGCGGTACCCGTCGAGCACGGCCTGCGGCCCGGCGCCGGCCGGCGTCGACGCGATGAGCGCGGTCGTGACGGCCAGCACGATCGCAGCACCGACCTGCATCGAGGTCTGCAGCACGCCGGCGGCGAGGCCCTGCTCGTCGTCGTCGATCCCGTTGGTGGCCAGGATGTTGACCGCGGGGAACCCGATCCAGCCGATCGCGATGAGGACGACGGCGGGCAGGATCGTGGTGAGGTACGCCGGCGTGGTGTCGACCCGCAGGAACAGCAGGTAGCCCACGGCCATGGTCGTCAGCGTCACCGCGATGACCGGTCCCGGACCGACCCGGTCGACGAGGCGATTCGAGAAGAACGCCGACACGGTCACCATGACGCCCACCGGCAGCAGCGCCAGGGCGAGGTGCAGCGGGCCCCAGCCCAGGCTGTCCTGCAGGAACAGGGTCACGATGAACTGCCAGCTGAAGTAGGAGCCCGCCATCGCGACGATCGCGGCGCTCGCGCGGATCAGGGTGGGCGTCCGCAGGATCCCGAGCCGCACCAGCGGGTGGGCGACCCGGCGCTCCACCGCGAGGAACGCGGCGAACAGGACGGCCACCAGGACGAACGAGCCGAGGGTGCGGACCGAGGTCCAGCCCGCGGCCGGCGCGCTCACGACCGTGTAGACGAGGAGCAGCATCGGCGAGACTGACAGGACGGCACCGGCGAGGTCGTGGCCGCCCTCGGCCGGACGGTCCCGCGGGATGAGGAACCAGCCGGCCGCCAGGGCGACGAGCGCGATCGGGACGGGGAGCAGGAAGGTCCAGCGCCAGCCGACACCCGTCATCAGGCCACCGAACAGCAGGCCGCACGAGTAGCCGCCGGCGCCGAAGACCGTGTAGATCGACAGCGCACGGTTGCGGGCCGGCCCCTCGGCGAAGCTGGTCGTGATGATGGACAGGCCGGTGGGTGCGGTGAACGCGGCCGCCAGGCCCTTCACGAAGCGGGTGAGGATCAGCAGCGGTCCCGTGCTGACCAGGCCTCCGGCGAGCGAGGCGATCGCGAAGACGCCGAGCGCGACCAGGAAGACCCGGCGCCGGCCCAGCAGGTCGGCCGTGCGGCCGCCGAGGAGCAGGAGACCGCCGTACCCGAGGACGTAGCCGCTGACGAGCCACTGCAGGGTCGAGGTCTCGAGGTGGAGGTCGGAGCCGATCGAGGGCAGGGCGACGCCGATCATCGAGACGTCGAGGCCGTCGAGGGCGAGGACGATGCAGAGGGTCATCAGCATCGCCCAGGTGCGCGGTGTCCAGCCGGTGCCGGCGGTGGCCGAGGCGGCGGGGAGGGTCGCAGGTGAGGTCATGGCGACCAACATTCCATGCATGCGCATTCAATGCAAGTGCAAATAATGCGTTTGCATCAAAGTCGTCGCCAGGCTAGAGTGCGGGCATGGCAGCGACGTCCGACTCCACGCTCGTGGGCGAGTGGCGGACGCTCCTGGACCGGCACGCCGTCGTGAGCTGCGCCCTCGAGAAGGCGCTCAACGACCGCCACGGCATCGGTCTCAGCGAGTTCGAGGTGCTCGACCGGCTGGTCGACGCCAATTGCGGCAGCTACCGGATGCACGACCTCGCCCAGGACATCCACCTCAGCCAGAGCGCCCTCTCCCGCGCGGTCGCGCGGCTGGAGAAGGACGGCTTCGTGACCCGCGACGCCTGCGAGCAGGACCGCCGTTCGGTCTTCGTCTGCCTCACCGGCAAGGGCGCGGTGACCCACCGCGAGGCGCTGCCGACCCACCGCGAGGTCCTGCGCAGCACCTGGGACCGGCCCACCTCCTAGCCCGAAGCCACCGATTGCGGCTCAGCGGAGCTCGGCCCGCATCAGCGGCGGCAGGAGCAGGTCGGCCGGCCCACGACGGTAGAGCGCGGCCGGCCGCCCACGATCACCGCTGCGCACCTCGCCCGTCGGTTCGAGCAGCCCGGCGACCGAGGTGACCTTGCGGTGGAAGTTGCGCGGGTCCACCGCCTGACCCCACACCGCCTCGTAGACCTCGCGCAGGTCGGAGACCGCGAACGGCTCGGTCACGAACGCCGCGGCGAGCGGGGTGTACTCCAGCTTGCTGCGCGCGCGCTCGACCCCGTCGCGCAGGATCGCGACGTGGTCGAAGGCGAGGCCCTCGGCGAGCAGGTCGTCGACCGGGTGCCAGTACGCCGCGGCCGCGTCCGACCCGGCCGCGATCGGACCCGGGTCCGGGAGCAGCGCCAGGTAGGCGATGGAGACGACGCGGCCGCGCGGGTCACGGTCGGGGGCGCCGTACGTCGCCAGCTGCTCGAGGTGCGCGACCTCGATCCCGGTCTCCTCGACGAGCTCGCGCCGGGCCGCGTCGACGAGGTCCTCGTCGGCGAGCACGAAGCCGCCCGGCAACGCCCGTGCCCCACGGAACGGGCGGATCGCCCGCTCGACCACGAGGGCGTGCAGGGCGCCGTCGCGGACCGTGAGCACGACCAGGTCGACGGCCGGGGCTGCGGTGTACCTCACGCCTCCCACTTTAATCGTCTACTTGACGAGAAGTCACGTCCGATCTATTTTCGTCATACCGACGATAAATACGAGGACGTCATGGGAGACATCAAGCGGTTCGGCCCCTGGTTCCACTACCGGGGGACGCCGACCACCTACGTGCGCCAGCTCAGGAACGGCCGCGCGGCTCGTGAGGGCGCCGGCCTGGCCTTCTGGTTCCGCCCGCTCGGCTGCGTGCTGAGCGAGGTGCCGATCGACGACCGCGAGCTCGCGTTCACCTTCCGCGGCCGCACGCGTGACTTCCAGGAGGTCACCGTGCAGGCGACGGTGACCTTCCGCGTCGCCGAGCCCGGTACGGCGATCGGCCGGATCGACTTCGGCATCGACCCCGCCACCGGCCAGCTGCGCAACCGGCCCCTGGACCAGGTCGGCGGGATGCTGACCGAGCTGGCCCAGCAGTACGCGATCGACCTGCTCGCCGACCTCGACCTGACCGAGGCGATCGTGCGGGGACCCGTGGTCGTGCGGGACGGCGTCACGGCCGGGCTCGTCGGCGACGCCCGACTGGCCGAGGTCGGCATCGCCGTCATCGGCGTCCGGATCACCGGCGTCGTCGCCGACCCCGAGGTCCAGCGGGCGCTGCAGACCCCGACCCGCGAGTCGGTGCAGGGCGAGGCGGACCGGGCGACGTACGAACGACGGGCGCTCGCCGTCGAGCGCGAGCGCGCCATCGCGGAGAACGAGCTGGCCAACCGGATCGAGCTCGCCCGACGCGAGGAGACGCTGGTCGCCCAGCAGGGCGCCAACGACCGGCGGCGCGCCGAGGAGACGGCGGCCGCGCAGGAGGTGGCGGTCGCCGCCGAGGCCGACCGGACCCGCGTCCTGGCCGACGCGGAGGCGTACCGGACCACCACGGTCGGCGAGGCGGAGGCGACCGCCGAGGCCGGCAGGCTCGCGGCCGTGGCCGACATCGACGCGGCCAAGCTGCTCGCCCTGGCGCTGCGCGAGCTCGGCGGGCAGCTGCCGGAGATCGGTCAATTGACGGTGACCCCCGACGTGCTCACCGGGCTGCTGGGGAGGCTGGGGTGAGCACCCTGGCTCCGCGGGCCGTCGTCGTGACCCGGCCGAGCGAGCTGGACCAGATGCTCGCCCGGCACGGGACACGCGGCCAGGTCGAGTTCTTCCTCCGCACCCGTGGTCGCACGCTGGCTCAGGTCGACGAGGCGCACGAACTGCTCGCGGACGCCGTCCGCACCATGACGGCGGCCGTCCCGGCGGACTGGCGGCGCGCGAGCGTGAGCCGGCCGGACCTGCCCACCTTCGCCTTCACCCCCGAGGACGTGGTGGTCGTGGTCGGTCAGGACGGCCTCGTCGCCAACGTGGCCAAGTACGTCGGCAGCCAGCCCGTCTTCGGCGTCAACCCCGACCCGCGCGCCAATGCGGGCGTGCTGGTGCCGATGACGCCCGCGGTCGCGGCGCGGGCGCTCGTCGGTCGGCCCGCGTTCCGCTCGCTCACCATGGCGCGGGCCGTCACCGACGACGGACAGGAGCTGTGCGCGCTCAACGAGATCTTCTTCGGGCACCCGAGCCACCAGAGCGCGCGCTACACGATCCAGGGTGCCGACCGGAGCGTGCCGCAGTCCTCGTCGGGCCTGATCGCGGCCACCGGGACCGGCGCGACCGGTTGGGCGGCGAGCATCCGGCGGGAGCGGCACAGCGACCTGCCGCTCCCCCGTCCCGACGAGCGAGCGCTGGCCTGGTTCGCCCGCGAGCCCTGGCCCGGTCCCGGTCTCGACGCCGACACCACCGAGGGTCTGGTGACCGACGAGCTGGTCGTCACCTGCACGAGCGACCAGCTGGTGCTGTTCGCGGACGGGTTGGAGAACGACCGGATCGCGGTCACCTGGGGCCAGGACGTCCGGATCGGCTGCGCCCGGCGGAGCCTGCAGCTGGCGCAGCCCTGACCGGCGCCGAACTACGCTGCCGATCATGACCGACCCCATCGCTCCCATCGATCCCGAGGCCGCACCGAGCGGCACGGGCTGCGTCGAGTGCGAGGCGGCCGCGGGCTGGTGGGTCCACCTGCGGCGCTGCGCCGCGTGCGGCCACGTGGGCTGCTGCGACAGCTCGCCGTCGCAGCACGCCTCGCACCACGCAGCCGAGAGCGGCCATCCGATCATCCAGAGCTTCGAGCCCGGCGAGGACTGGTTCTGGGACTACGCGTCCGAGCAGTACGCCGACGGCCCCCGGCTGGCCGACCCGCAGCACCACCCGCAGGACCAGCCGGTGCCGGGCCCGGCCGGGCGGGTACCCGCCGATTGGATGTCGAAGATCCACTGACGAGGATCCGGTCAATCGCCGACTACGCCCCTGAACTGGGCGTACGGCGTGACAGACTGCACCCCATGTCGGACGAGCAGGACAAGCTCCGGGTCAGCTTGGAAGCACCCAAGCTGTTCGGACGCAAGAAGAAGGCGGCCGCGGACGAGCCCGCGCCCGCCGAGGGGGCAGCCACCGACGAGGCGGTCGTCGCACCGCCGACCGCCGAGGTCGAGGCCGCACGCGAGCCCGAGCCGACCGCAGTCCTGCCCACGGTCACCGGGACCGAGCCGACCCCCGAGCCGACGCCGGTCCCCGAGCCCGACCCGGTGCCCGCCGTCCCGGAGCCGGACCCGGTCCCCGTCGTGCCCGAGCCCGCCCCCGAGCCGACGCCGGTCCCCGAGCCCGAGCCGGACCCCGTCCCGGTGGTCCCCGAGCCCGACCCGGTGCCCGCCGTCCCGGAGCCGGACCCGGTCCCCGTCGTCCCCGAGCCCGACCCGGAGCCGGTCGTCCCCGAGCCGGCGACGGCCGCGCCCGCGACGACGGCCCACATGGCCGGCCCGATCGAGGACGAGCCCGTCCCGGCCACGGCCGCCGAGCCGGCCGCGACGAAGGCCGCGCCGCGGCCGACCCCCGCGACCCCGGGCGCGACCCTGCTGCCGAAGAAGGCCTCCGCGAAGGAGCCCACTGCCGCGACCAAGGCGCTGACGGTCGTGGGCCGGGTCGCCGCCGTGCTGAAGAAGCCGGTCGAGCAGGCCGACGCGGACGCCGTACCCCTGCTGCCGCCGTACCGCGCCGCCGCCGTCACCGGCCTCGTCGTCGGCGGCGCCATGGTCCTGCTCACCTGGCTGTCGCTGCGCGGGTGCGAGGCGGTCCGCGGCACCTCGTCGTGCGGCGGCGGCCCCGGCTTCGTGCTGCTGCTGATCACCTTCGTGCTCTGCGTCTACCTGGGCAGCGCGCTGCTCAAGGCCTTCGTCATCCCCGACCCCGGCAGCAGCAGCTTCCTCGCCGTGGGCCTGGTGGCGGTCGTGTCCCTGCTGTTCCTGATCAAGGTGATCACCAGCTGGCCCATGATCGTCGTCATCCCGATCCTCAGCGTCGTGGCCTACCTCGCATCGGTCTGGGTGACCGAGACCTTCGTCGACCCCGGACCCGAGTAGCCGCAGCACAGCCGAAAGAAGCCTCGTGGCCCGCCGAGATCGTGATCTCGGCGGGCCACGACGCTTCTTTCGGGCAGAGGGGGTCCGCGGTTTGGGCCGCTCCGGGGCGGGAACGACTCCCCCGTACGCCCGCCTCCTGTCGGGAGGCCCCCGCCCGGGCAAACCTGCCCGGCGCCGCGACCAGAGAGATCCGATGATGAAGAAGATGACCCAGCGCGTCGCGCTGAGCCTGGGTGCCGCGGCCGTCGTCGCCGCCGGCACCGCCACCGCCGCCCACGCCACCGCCGTGACCGGCTCGGTGAGCGACCCGGCCAACGACTACACGACCGACTACACCTACGGCGCGCCGCCGTCGACCATGCCCGCCAAGAGCATCGACCTCTACAAGACCACGATCCGGGTCTCCAGCACCCGGATCTACGGCACGGTCACCATCAGCCACATCTCCAGCAGCAGCGGCACCGTCGGAACCGGCGAGGACATGGAGTTCCGCATCTACAACGGCGCCGGCAGCCAGATCGGCTGGATCTCCAAGGCCGACTGGGGCACGTGGTACTCGGGCAACTCGGTGACGCGCACCAATTGCGGTACGCCGTCGGTCTCGACGAACCTCGACACCGACACCTGGTCCTTCAGCATCTCGAAGTCGTGCCTGCCGAGGGCGACGTACTACAAGGCCGCGACGTACATGGAGCTGAACTACCGGAACAACACCGTCGCCCGCGACCACACCGCGAAGACGACGTCCGCACACCTCTGACGGAGCACCCTCCGGACAAGCGAAACGCCCCGCACCACCAGGTGCGGGGCGTTTCGTGTGTCGTCAGCGGGACGCGGCGATCAGCTCGGCGATCTGGACCGTGTTGAGCGCGGCGCCCTTGCGCAGGTTGTCGTTGCTGATGAACATCGCCAGCCCGCGGTCGCCGTCCACGCCTTCGTCGGCGCGGATCCGGCCGACGTACGACGGGTCCTTGCCGGCCGCCTTGCGCGGGGTCGGGATCTCCTCGAGCTGGACGCCCGGGGCGTCGGCCAGCAGCTCGCGGGCCTTCTCCGGGGTGATCGGGGAGGCGAACTCGGCGTTCACCGCGAGCGAGTGGCCGCTGAAGACCGGCACCCGGACGCAGATGCCGGAGACCTTGAGGTCGGGGATGTCGAGGATCTTGCGGGACTCGTTGCGGAGCTTCTGCTCCTCGTCGGTCTCGTTGAGGCCGTCGTCGACGATCGAGCCGGCGAGCGGCAGGACGTTGTAGGCGATGGTCTCGACGTAGGGCGCGGGCTCGCCGAAGGGCACGGCCGAACCGTCGTACGCGAGCGGACGCGGGTCCTCGATGGCCTCGACGCTGGAGGCGAGGGCCTCGACGCCGGCGACGCCCGAGCCCGAGACGGCCTGGTACGTCGACACGACCAGGCGCTCCAGGCCCGCCGCGTCGTGCAGCACCTTGAGGATCGGCATGGCCGCCATGGTGGTGCAGTTCGGGTTCGCGATGATGCCGCGACCGGCCTCGATCACGCCGGCCATGGCGCCGGGGTTGACCTCGGAGACGACCAGCGGGATCTCCGGGTCCTTGCGGAACGCCGAGGAGTTGTCGACGACGATCACGCCGGCGTCGACGAAGCGCTGCGCCTGGGCGCGGGACGTGGTCGCACCGGCCGAGAACAGGGCGATGTCCAGCCCCGTGGGGTCCGCGGTGGCGACGTCCTCGACGATGACATCCTCGCCCTGGAACGGCAGCACCTTGCCGGCCGAGCGCGCGGACGCGAAGAAGCGCACCTGGTCGGCGGGGAAGTCGCGCTCCTCGAGGATCTGCCGCATGGCGACACCGACCTGGCCGGTGGCGCCGACGATGCCGATGTTCACGCCCATGGTCAGCGTCCCGTTCCGCCGTACACGACGGCCTCGATCTCGTCGGAGCCCAGGTTGAACGCGGCGTGCGCGGCGTTGACCGCCTCCTGGACCTGGCTCTCGGCCACCACGACCGAGACCCGGATCTCCGAGGTGGAGATCATCTGGATGTTCACGCCGGCCTCGGAGAGGGCCTCGAAGAAGCGGGCGCTGATGCCGGGGGCCGAGCTCATGCCGGCGCCGACGATGGAGACCTTGCCGACGCTGTCGTCGTACAGCAGGGCCTCGAAGCCCACGCTGGCCTTGAGCTTGTCCAGCGCCGTCATCGCGGTCTGGCCCTCGCCGCGCGGCAGCGTGAACGAAATGTCGGTGAGGTTCGTGGCGGCCGCCGAGACGTTCTGGACGATCATGTCCAGGTTGATGGCGGCGTCGGCGACGGCACGGAAGATCGCCGCGGCCTCGCCCGGCTTGTCCGGTACGCCGACGACGGTGATCTTCGCCTGGCTCCGGTCGTGGGCGACTCCGGTGATGATCGCGGATTCCATGGACTCCACAGCGTTCTCCTGTGTCTTGGCGAGATCTTCGGCCTTCACGACCCAGGTCCCCTCCTTCTCGGAGAAGGAGGACCGGACGTGGATCGGCATGTCGTAGCGGCGGGCGTACTCGACGCACCGCAGGTGCAGGATCTTGGCGCCCTGCGCGGCCATCTCCAGGGTCTCCTCGTAGGAGATCCGGGGCACCTTGCGGGCCGTGGGCTCGATCCGCGGGTCGGCGGTGAAGATGCCGTCGACGTCGGAGTAGATCTCGCAGACCTCGGCCTTGAGCGCGACGGCGAGCGCCACCGCGGTGGTGTCGGAACCGCCCCGGCCCAGCGTGGTGATGTCCTTGGTCGTCTGCGAGACGCCCTGGAAGCCGGCGACGATCGCGATCGCGCCCTCGGCCAGCGCCTGCTCGATCCGGCCCGGCGTGACGTCGATGATCTTCGCCTTGCCGTGCTCGGCGTCGGTGATCACGCCGGCCTGCGAGCCGGTGAACGACCGCGCCTCGTGACCCAGGTCGTGGATCGCCATGGCCAGCACGGCCATCGAGATCCGCTCGCCCGCGGTCAGCAGCATGTCCAGCTCGCGCGCGGGAGGCAGCGGGGAGACCTCGTTGGCCAGATCGATCAGCTCGTCGGTCGTGTCGCCCATCGCCGAGACCACGACCACCACCTGGTGGCCGAGCTTCTTGGTGTTGACGATGCGCTGCGCGACGCGCTTGACGCCGGCCGCGTCGGCGACCGACGAGCCGCCGTACTTCTGCACGACAATGCCCACGAGGGCTCACTCCTGGAGGTGCGGGGTCGGAATCCCGCTCATTCTACGGGCGGCACGCCACCCGATTTCCCGGCCGTCCAGGCGCGGACACCCGGCTCAGCGGCGGATGATCCGCCGCTCGATCGCGGCCGCCACCGCTCCGGCCCGGGTGTCGACGCCCAGCTTGGTGTAGATGTGCGAGAGGTGGGACTTGACCGTGGCCTCGGAGACGAACAGCTCGCGGGCCATCTCCTTGTTGCCCAGGCCGCGGCTGAGCAGCTCGAGGACCTCGACCTCGCGCTCGGTGACGGCCGTCGCGCCGGGGAGGGTACGCCGGACCAGCGTGGCGGCCACGCTCGGCGCGAGGACCGTCTCGCCGCGGGCGGTGGCGCGGATCCCGGCGTACAGCTCGGCGGGAGGGGCGTCCTTGAGCAGGTAGCCCCGCGCCCCGGCGTCCAGGGCGCGGAGGATGTCGGCCTCGGCGTCGTACGTCGTGAGGACCAGGACCTCGGGCGGCTCCGGGAGCGCGCGCACGGCGGCGGTGACCTCGGCCCCGCCGGGCCGGCTCTCGCCCAGGCTGAGGTCCATCAGCACCACGTCGGGCCGCTCGCGGGCGACCACGTCGAGCGCCGCGTCCATGCCGTCGGCCTCGGCCACCACGGTCAGGTCGTCCTGGCTGTCGACGAGGGCACGCAGGCCCGCGCGGACGACCGGGTGGTCGTCGACGAGCACGAGCCGGATCACCGGGCCTCCTCCGCGGGTGCGAGCGGGATGCGGACCGACACGGTCGTGCCGTCCCCGGGTGCACTCTCCACCGTCGCCGAGCCGCCGAGCTCCGCGACGCGCTGGGTGATGCCGGCCAGGCCGCGCCCGCGGGCGCCGTTCGGCCGCACCTTCGCCGGGTCGAATCCACGTCCGTCGTCGCGCACGTCGAGCAGCACCTCGTCACCGAGGTGGGTCAGCGTCACCGCGACCCGCCCGGCACCCGCGTGCTCGCGGACGTTCGCGAGCGCGCCACGGGCGGTGCGGACCAGCGCCGTCGCCACCTCGGGAGGTACGCCGGCGGGCGAGCCCTCCACGCGGACCTCGACCTGCCGGCCGGGGAGGGCCTGCGCGGCGGCACGGTGAAGCGCGGCGCCGAGCTCGGCACCGCTGTCGTCGGAGGCGAGGTCGGCGGGGGCCAGGTCGCGGACCACCCGGCGTACCTCGTCGAGGCCGTCACGGGCGGTCGCGGCCGCGGTCCGGACGTGCTCGCGCGCGGCGTCGGGGTGGGCGTCCCAGCCCTGCTCGGCGGCCTGCAGCAGCAGGTTGATGCTGGACAGGCCCTGGCCGACGGAGTCGTGGATCTCGCGGGAGAGCCGGGTGCGCTCGGCCAGCATCCCGGTCTGGTGCTGCTCCTCGGCGAGGTCGGCCTGGGCCTCCACGAGCCGGTCGAGCAGGTCCTGGCGGGCGCGCGACTCGCGGTCCAGCGCGCGGTAGGCGAGCACGGTCACGAGCGCGACCCCGATCGGCCCGGCCACCTGCACCGGGTCGAAGGCGTCCGTGATCCGCTGCCACGCCGCGGTGAGCAGGACCGTCATCGCGACCACCACGCCCACCGCCCACGGGAACGGCAGCACCCGCAGCACCGCGAACGCGACCGGCACCGCACACCAGGCGAAGGACGGCGCCGCGACCGTGAGTGCGGACCACACCGCCACCATCGCGAGCACCCAGGCCGTCGGCCACCACGAGCGGCCCGCGAGCAGGCCGCGGGTGGCGTAGGCGACCGCGAGCAGCGCGCCGCCCGCGAGCACGACAGCCCCGGCGAGCCCGAGCCCGTGCCGGTCGACGTACCGGACCCCGCAGGCGGCGACCAGGACGACGAGGACCACGAGCAGCCAGCGGTCCAGCGCCGTGGCGGGCGCGAGGATGCCGCGGACGCCATCTGGCCTGGTCGGGGAGGACATGATCGGTCAGCCTAGGGAGGTACGCCGGCGCCGGGCATCATCCCATCGGCTATCGAGCGGTGGCCGGCTGCCCGACGTCCCGTGCCCCGGTCCCGCCGCAGGCTGGAGGACATGAAGCCAACCAGCATCCTCGTCAACTCCCTCCTCCTCGCCTCCCTCGTCGGGGTCGCCGGCCAGGGCACCGCGTCGGCCGAGGCCGGCGGCCGGCCGTCGACGTACTCCCTCCGGGGCGACGCCTCGAAGTTCGAGGGCATCGGCGCCGACGAGCGGCGCGGCCTGTTCTACGTCAGCGAGGTCACCGGCGGCGAGATCCACCGCGGCTCGGTCGACTCCGCGCAGACCGAGCAGTGGATCGCCGGCAACGGCACCGACGGCCGCTACACCGCCCGCGGCATCACCGTGGACGCCGACGGGAACGTGTACGTCGCCGGCGGCCCGAACGGCATCGGCACCGGCCGCCCGGACCTCTGGGTCTACAGCAAGGGCGGCGCGCTGCTCGCCGCGCTGCGCGTGCCCGGCACCCCGGACGCGTTCCTCAACGACGTCGCGATCGGGCGGGACGGGGCGGCGTACTTCACGAACTCCAACGCCCCGCAGGTCTTCCGCGTCGCGCTCGAGGACGGAGCCTGGAGGGCGACGCTGTGGGCCGACGCCACCGGCATCATCCGGCGCGAGCCGGGCTTCAACCTGGGCGGCATCGTGCTCTCCGCCGACCGCACCGGCCTGGTCGTCGCGCAGGGCAACGTGGGCCGGATGTGGCGCTTCGACATGGCCACCGGCGCCGTCTCCGAGATCGCGACCGACACCGACCTGGTCAACGCCGACGGCCTGGTCCGCCAGGGCGACCGGCTCACCGTGGTGCGCAACTTCAGCAGGATGATCGCCACCCTGCGGGTCTCCGCCGACGGCAGCACGCTCGTCACCCTCGGCCAGCGGGCCAGCTCCCCCGACCGGGTCCTGACCACCGCCAAGACGCTGCACGGCCGGATCCTGTACGTCGACAGCAAGTTCGACGAGGCCGTCGCGTCGGGCCCGTTCGAGGTCGTCACCGACCCGACCCGATGAGGCGTCTCCTCCCGGCGCTGCTCCCGCTCGTGCTCCTCGTGGGCGCGTGCGGGAGCGCCCCCACGTGCGCGTCGCATCCCGTCCCGAACCCCGCCGCACCCGCCGACCGTCCGGAGAGGACCATCGAGCCCATGCCCACCCTCCCGCACCCCGACGCCGCGCTGCTGCGGGGCGCTGAGCACGGCGACGTCGAGCTCGTCCGCCACGCGCTGGAGTCCGGCGCCGACCTCGAGGCCCGCGGCGAGCACCGGCGCACCGCTCTGCTGCTGGCGGCCACCCACGACCGGGTGGACGTCGCGCAGGTCCTGGTCGCCGCCGGCGCGAGCGCCGACGCGCTGGACGACCGGCACGACACGCCCTGGCTCGTCACCGGGGTGACCGGCAGCGTCGCGATGCTCGAGGCCCTGCTGCCCGCGCACCCCGACCTGACGATCCGCAACCGGTTCGGCGGCCTCTCCCCGATCCCCGCGAGCGAGCGCGGCCACGTCGACTACGTGCGCCGCGTCGTGCTGACCGGCGTCGACATCGACCACGTCAACGACCTCGGGTGGACCGCGCTGCTGGAGGCGATCATCCTCGGTGACGGCGGCCGGGCCCACCAGCAGGTGGTGCGGATCCTGCTCGACGCCGGCGCGGACCCGAACATCGCCGACGGCCACGGCGTCACCCCGCTCCAGCACGCCGAGAGCCACGGGTACGCCGTGATCGCCGACCTGCTGCGAGCGGCCGGCGGTCGCTGATCCCGGCTCAGGCGTGGTGGTAGGCCACCAGCGCGCCGGTCGTGGTCTGGCACTTGGCCGGCTGGGCGTCGAGGACCTGGTCGGGGACGCCGTACTTCTTCAGCGCCCAGCACATGACGTCCTGGCCGCGGTCCCATCGGGTGATGATCTTCCAGACGCCGTCGACCTTCGCCCAGACCGGTCCGTAGTCGTCGCCGTACGACGCCAGGGTGCTCGCGAAGCCACGACTGTCGTAGCGCTCGACGTAGAAGTGCGAGCCCGGCACGCTGGCGTCGGTGGCGATGCGGTGGCCGTAGCGGGCCATCGCCCGGCGGAAGCCGAGACCGGTGCCGGCCAGGTAGTGGTTGGCGTCGGTCAGGTTCGCGATCGGGTGCGGGTTCGTCCAGATCATCAGCACACTGGGGCTCGCGCTCGCGCCCGCGGTGCCGAGGCCGACGAGGAGGAGCAGCGCTGCGGCGACGGCCGCCAACCGGGTGGTCATGCCGCCGACCCTAGGCCCGCCGCGCGCGTCTGTCAGTCCAATGCGCTCGCATCGACCAGAACCGTCAGTCGAGCGCCGCAGCGGCTTCGAGCTGCTCGTGCTCGTCGATCACGTCCACGTCGAGGCGGTCGTGGGCGACCACCATCAGCAGCGCGTTGAGCGCGGCGCCGGCGAGGTTGCCCCAGTTGTTGACGTAGGAGTACTGCCACCACCACAGCGCCTCGGCGACGTCGCCGTTGCGGTAGTGGCGCAGGCCGTTGTCGAGGTCGGCCGCGATGCTGGTGATGTCGTCGGAGAGCTGGCTCTCGACGACCTCCGGGTTGTAGGGGTCGAAGACGAAGCTGTAGGTGTCGAGATCGCCGAGCAGCTCGGCGAGCCGCATCCGCAGGCCGTCGAGGTCGGAGTCGGGGCCCACGTCGGGCTGGAACTCCTCGCGCGGCTCGAAGTCCGCGGTCGCGCCGAGGCGCGCACCGGTCAGCGAGATCTGGCTGATCTCGAGCAGCAGCAGCGACACCGCCTGGCCGCCGGGCGCCTGGCCGGCGATCAGCCGGACGCCGTCGACGAAGGTCGCCACGCTGGCCGCGATCTCGGTCGCGAACTGCACGTTCTCGGACTCGGCGGCGAGGAGCGCCTCGAGGGCGGCCTGGCCGGGGAGCTGGCCCCCATCGAGCTTGTCGAGATGCTCGGTCATTGTGCTGCCTGCCTTCCTACGAACGCCCGGCCGAGGGTGACCTCGTCGGCGTACTCCAGATCTCCACCCACCGGCAGTCCACTCGCCAAACGGGTCACGCGCAAGCCCAGGGGGCCCAGCATCCGGGTGAGGTACGTCGCCGTCGCCTCCCCCTCCAGGTTCGGGTCGGTCGCGAGGATGACCTCGTTGACCTCAGCACCGTTGCCGCTGCCGAGCCGGGTCAGCAGCTCACGGATGTGCAGCTGCTCGGGCCCGATCCCGTCGATCGGCGAGATCGCCCCGCCCAGCACGTGGTAGCGGCCGCGGAACTCACGGGTCCGCTCGATCGCCACGACGTCCTTGTACTCCTCGACCACGCACAGCACCGTCGGGTCGCGGCGCGGGTCGCGGCAGATCCGACACTGGTCGTCCTCGGCCACGTTGAAGCAGATCGAGCAGAACTTGACCTTGTCCTTGACCTCGATGAGGACCTCGGCGAGGCGTCGTACGTCGGCGGGGTCGGCCTGCAGCAGGTGGAACGCGATGCGCTGCGCACCCTTGGGACCGACGCCGGGGAGCCGACCGAGCTCGTCGATCAGGTCCTGGACGACGCCTTCATACATGGTCGCGTCTCGCTCAGAAGCCGAGCTGGCCGGGCATGCCCGGGATGGTGCGGCTGAGGCCGCCGGTGATCATGCCGATGCTCTCCTCCGAGGTCGCGTCGGCCTTGGCCTTCGCGTCGCGGAAGGCGGCGACCACCAGGTCGCCGAGGTCGGTCACGTCCTCGGCGTTCGCGCCGTCGAACTGACCGGGCTGGATCTGCACGGCCTTGAGGTCGCCGGTGCCGCTCACGGTCACGGTCACCGCACCCGCGGTGCCCTGGAACTCCGCATCGGCCAGCGCCTGCTGCGCCGTGGCGAGGTCCTCCTTCATCTGCTGGGCCTGCTGGAGCAGGGCGCCCATGTCGAAGCCGCCGGCTCCGCCGAGCGCGTCGAAGGGGTTGTTGGTCATCGGGTCACCTCATGCTCAGGAGTGGGGAATCTCTTCGATCATCGTGGCGCCGAGCTCGCGGGCCAGCAGGTCGGCGCCGGACTCCGCCTCGACGTCGGCGTCGTCGAGGCTGGCTGCCTCGTCCGGGTCGATCCGCGGCGCCTGCTCCTGGGCCTGGACCTCCTCGACCAGCGCGCGGCGGGCCTGCTCGGCACCGGAGGGCCGCTCGGGAGGCTCGGGCTCGGTCGCCCACGGCGGCGGCTCGGCGTCGGTCGCGGCCGGCGGGGCCTCCGGGGCGGCCGGGGCCCGCTGGGCGGGCGGGGCCGGCTCGGGCGGAGCCACCGGCCGGGTCACCTGGAACCCCCCACCGGGCGCGTTGGCGTTGGGGTCGGCGCCGGGGTCGACCACCGTCTCGATGCGGACGTCGGCACCGATCACGTCGATGACCAGCTGCCGCACGATGTCGGCCGAGCCGCCCTCGAAGCTGTTGCGGGCGCCCGCGTTGGTGAAGCCCAGGGTGATCGTGCCGTTGTCGAAGCCGACGACCTGGGAGTTCTGGCTGAGGTGGATCCAGGTCAGCCGGCGCGCGGACTTCGCCCGATCGATGACGTCGGGCCAGAGGCGGCGGATGTCGACCAGGGTCAGGCCGCCCGAGGATGCGGGGGCCGCGGGCTGGGCGGGAGCGACCGGCTCCGGCTCGCGCGGCGGCTGCTGCGCGACCTCCTCGGCCACCGGCGGTGCGGGGGGCACCGGGGGTGCCGGCGCCGGTGCCGCCGGCTGCTCCTGCCGCTCGGGAGCCGACCGCTGGACGGGCTCGGGCCGGTCCTGCGCCGGGACGGGCTCCGCTGCGGGAGCGGGAGCGGGCGTCGGCGTACCGCCGATGGAGACGCGGCGCTCGAGCCGGTCGATCCGGGCCATCACGCCCTCGGTGGTGTGGTCGGCGCCGGGCAGCAGGACGCGGGCGCAGATCAGCTCGAGCAGCAGCCGCGGGGCCGTGGCGCCGCGCATGTCGGTGAGACCGGTCGCGACCAGGTCGGCGGCGCGCACCAGGTCGGCGCGGCCGAACCGGCCGGCCTGCGCGACGAGCCGCTCCCCCTGGTCCTGGGCGACGTCGATGAGGCCCGTCGCAGGCGCGTCCGGCACCGCCGCCACGATCACGAGGTCACGCAGCCGGCGCAGCAGGTCCTCGGTGAAGCGGCGCGGGTCCTGGCCGGTCTCGACGACCTTGTCCACGACGCCGAAGACGGCCGCGCCGTCGCCCGCGGCGAACGCGTCGACCACGTCGTCGAGCAGGGTGTCGGGCGTGTAGCCGAGCAGCCCGCTCGCCAGCTGGTAGGTCACCCCGTCGGGTCCCGCGCCGCCGAGCAGCTGGTCGAGGACCGAGAGCGTGTCCCGCGCCGAGCCGGCGCCCGCGCGCACCACGAGCGGCAGCGCAGCGGGCTCGATCGCCACGCCCTCGCGCTCGCACAGCTCGGAGAGGTACGACGACAGCAGCCGCGGCGGGATCAGCCGGAACGGGTAGTGGTGCGTGCGCGACCGGATGGTCGGGATGACCTTCTCCGGCTCGGTCGTGGCGAAGATGAACCGCAGGTGCGGCGGCGGCTCCTCGACCAGCTTGAGCAGGGCGTTGAAGCCCTGCGTGGTGACCATGTGCGCCTCGTCGATGATGTAGACCTTGTAGCGGCTCTTCACCGGCGCGAAGAACGCCTTCTCGCGCAGGTCGCGGGCGTCGTCGACACCACCGTGCGAGGCTGCGTCGATCTCGATGACGTCGATCGAGCCCGGCCCGCCGCGCGCGAGGTCGCGGCACGACTCGCACTCGCCGCACGGGTCGGCGATCGGCGCCTTCTCGCAGTTCAGCGCCCGCGCGAGGATCCGGGCGGAGGTGGTCTTGCCGCACCCGCGAGGCCCGGAGAACAGGTAGGCGTGGTTGACCCGGTTGGCCGCCAATGCCGCCCGGAGCGGCTCGGTCACGTGCTCCTGCCCGATGACCTCGGCGAAGGTCTCGGGGCGGTAGCGGCGGTAGAGCGCGAGCGGGGCATCCATCGGCACAGACACTAGTCGGCCGCTCCGACTGTCCCTACCGGTAGTCGGTGAAGTCCTGCTCGAGGGCGTCGACCATCGCGTCGACGTACTTCCGGAACGTGCCGGGATCGAGCTCCCGGGCCTCGTCGCGGGCCACTCTGGAGGCGGTGGGGTCGACCGCGTGGACGGTTCCGGCCGCCTCCGCCATCGAGGTGAGCAGCGTCCGGCTGTCGTCGGCCCGCAGACCGGACAGCTCGATGCGGACGACGTCGGGGGCCAGGTCGCGGATGTGCCAGTCGCCGACGCGGGCGATCGCGCCCGGACCGCTGATCGCGCCCATGACCAGCAGGAACAGGGTCGGGTCCGGCGTGGGCATCGTGGACCCGAGCCGGGCCGCCCACACGGCTGTGCCCGGGCCGAGCTGCTTGGCCTCGCGGGCGTGGGTGGTGCCGTCGGCGGCATCCCCCACCCCGACCCGGCGCAGGTGCCCGAGCGACCCGGTGCCGGCCTCGCGGTCGTACCACTGCGGCGCCCAGCCGGGCTCGGCGATCCGCTCGGCCGCGGCCACCACCGGCGCGGGTACGTCGGTGACGGGCGTGCCGTTGCGCAGGTGCCGGTAGAACTTCTTCGGGTGCGCGAACTCGGGCACCAGCGCGCGCAGGTGCGCACCCCGCTTGCCGGTCAGCTTCACCGCCTTGCCCGGCCCGCTCCCGGCGTACGCCGCCAGCACGGTGTCGCTCACCGCCTTGTCACCCAGCGCGATCCGGGGAGCCAGCCGCGCGGAGACGGCGAGGCGCAGCGGGTCCAGCAGCCACGGGCCCCAGGACAGCTCGTCGAGGTCGTTGACGCCCCACCGGCGTACCTGCTCCTTGTCGCGCCAGGTGCCGAAGTTCTCGACGTGCAGGTCGCCGACGATCGGCACCCGTGCGGCGTCGAGCACCTCCGGCACGCGCTCCGCGACCCGCGCCAGCCACAGGTAGTAGGTGCCGCGCAGGAAGCGGAAGCGGTCGGCCCGCATCTCGGCGTGCTTGCGGGTCACCTCCGGTGTGAGGACCGGGATCTGGTCGGCGAGCCAGCGGTCGTAGTCGGTCGTCAATCGGCGGGCGCTGGTCATGGGGTTCCTCCGACCGGGTCGACGGGTTTCGGTACGTCGGCGACCAGGCCCGCCCGCGCCGCGAGCCCACCGCCGACGACCGCGAGGGCGATCGTCACGAGGGCGCCGAGCATCAGCGCGGACGGCTCCCCCGGCCGCAGCACGCCCAGCTGGCTGCCGACCGTCGCGGCCGCGACCGGGACGCCGAGCTGGGCGGCGGAGAGCAGGTCCAGCGAGGGCGGCTGCTTGAGCACGAGCGGCACCAGGTGGGCGAGGGCCGCGCCGACGCCGAGGGCGACGCCGAGCACGATCATCGACGGGTGGGCGCCGAGCTCGCGCAGGTTCAGCTCCGCGCCGAGCCACACGAAGAACACCGGGCCGAGGAAGCCCTCGGTGAGGGCGAACAGCTGCTTGGCCAGCCGACGCGGCTCACCCACCGCGGCGACCGCGAGGCCGAACGCGAAGCCGGCCAGCATGATCGAGACGTGGGTGCGCGTGGCGAGCGCCGCCAGCGAGAAGAGGATCGCGAGCTGGATGCGGAGCTCGGTGGCGAAGAGCCGGTCCTCGGAGACCTCGTGGACCCGGTCGCGCACCCCGGACCGCTCGAGCTTGAGCAGGACCACGAACACCACGGCCGCGGCGGCGATGACGAGGGCGGCGCCGCCGGCCGCCCGCAGCGCGTGGGACGGGTCGATCGCCAGCGGCAGCGCCACGATGCAGGCGGTGTCGGCGATCGCGACCTGCGGCAGCAGCCCGATCACCCGCGGGCCGCCCAGGCCGAGCGAGTCGACGATCGGCAGCACGAGCGCCGCCGAGGACGAGGTGAGGAGGACGGCGTACAGGGGGCCGTGGTGGATGCCGGAGACCATGGCGATGCCGACCCCGAGCGCCACGGCGACCGCCGCCACCGCCAGTGCACGGACCAGACCGCCCTTCAGCGCGGGCCGGATCGCCGGGTCGCGGACCGGCACGTGGGTGCCGGCCACGAACATCACCAGCGCGAAGCCGATGTCGGCGAGGAAGGAGAAGGTCTCGTTGCCGGCGTCGAGGTAGCCGAAGCCGGTGCGGCCGAGGACGACCCCCGCGACCAGCTCGCCGAGGACGACGGGGAGGTGCCAGCCCCGCGGGTAGGCCAGGAGGGGCCCGAGCAGTGCTGCCGCGCCGATGACCGCGAGCTCGACGAACGTCACGGGCGCATTCTGCTCCTCAGGAGGGGCGGCCGGGTTGGGGCGCGCCCCACCCGTTCGTCTATCGTTGTCACAACCCCCCGTGCGGCGACATCTTGCCGAACTCCCCCAGGGCCGGAAGGCAGCAAGGGTAAGCGAGCTCTGTCGGGTGTGCGGGGGGCCTTTTCATGCCGCCGCGGCTGAGCCTGCGAAGCCGCGGACCACGGCAGGAGGTCGAGTAGCCGCGCGGGAGCGAGCCTGCGAGCACCCGCGTCCGGCGTATCGAGACCCGCTACTCCAGGACGGTGCGCAGCTCCGCGTGGACGGACCGCAGGGTCGCCGGCAGGTCCCCCGGTACGTCGGCAGCGACCCACTGCCCGAAGGCGACCTTGAACACCGCGACCGCGCCCTCCGCGGCGAGCGCCGCCCGGAGCGGGTCGGTGCCGCGCCGCACCAGCGCGGCCGCGGCCGCACCGCTGAGCGCGTGGAGCTTGAGCAGCTCGCGCTCCTGCAGCGCCGGGTGCGCCGCGATGACGGCGTTGCGCCGCCGCGCGAAGCCCGGGTCGATCTCCTCGACCGCGACCGCCAGGCCTTCCACCGCGGCGTCGAGCGGCGACAGGACGGGCTCGGCGGCGGCGATGGCGTCGGTCATCCGCGCCTCCAGCTGACCTCCGGCGAAGAGGACCTCGCGCTTGTCGGCGAAGTAGCGGAAGAAGGTCCGCTCGGTGACGCCCGCACGGTCGGCGATCTCGGCCACCGTCGTGCGGTCGAACCCGTGCTCGGCGTACAGGTCCAAGGCGGCGTCCACCAGCCGACCCTCCGCCCCCGGCGTCCACCGTCCCATGGGCGGCAGCCTAGGCCATGACAGTCACTGACATGAACTGCTACGGTTGATGTCAGTAACTGACATGAAGGAGATCCCGATGCACCTCTTCCTCACCGGCGCCTCCGGCTGGATCGGCTCGGCCGTCACCGACGAGCTGCTCGCCCACGGCCACGCGGTCACCGGCCTCGCCCGGTCCGACGCTTCGGCCCACGCCCTCGAGGCCAAGGGCGCCGCCGTCGTCCGGGGGTCGCTCACCGACCTCGACACGGTCCGCGCGGCCGCGACTGCCTCCGACGGCGTCATCCACCTCGGCTTCGTCCACGACTTCGCGAACTTCGCCGAGTCCGGCCGGATCGAGCGGGCCGTCGTCCAGGCACTCGGCGAGACGCTCGCCGGATCCGACCGCCCGCTGGCGCTGGCGTCCGGCGTCGCCACCCCGATGGGGCGCCCGCTGACCGAGGACGACGCCACGACGAACGTCGGCCCCGACGCACCCCGCGGCGGCAGCGAGGCGCTCGCCCTCGACTTCGCGGAGCGTGGTGTCCGCTCGATCGCACTGCGCTTCGCACCGACCGTCCACGGCCCGGGCGACCAGGGCTTCTCCGCGACGATCGCAGCCGTCGCGCGCCGCACCGGCGTGAGTGGCTACATCGGCGACGGCACCAACCGCTGGCCGGCGGTCCACCGCACCGATGCGGCCCGGCTGGTCCGCCTCGCCGTCGAGTCGGCCGAGCCCGGCACCCGGGTGCACGTCGCCGCCGAGGAGGGCGTCCCGATCAAGGAGATGGCCGAGGCGCACGCCGCCGTGCTCGATCTCCCGGTCGCGTCGATCGATCCGGCCGACGCCGCGGACCACTTCGGGTGGATCGCGATATTCCTCGGCGCCGACGTACCGGCCTCCAACGCGCTCACCCGCGCGCGCTTCGGCTGGGAGCCCACCGGGGCGACGCTGCTCGAGGACATCCGGGCCGGGGTGTACGCCGAGGCCGCTCCCCACAGCGCCTGAGGATTTCAGCGGCCGGTGGGCGACCGGTAACCTCCTCCACGGATCTGTCGCCTAGTGGCCTATGGCGCTCGCTTGGAAAGCGGGTTGGGTGCAAGCCCTCGGGGGTTCGAATCCCCCCAGATCCGCCGCAAGAAAACCGCCTCTGACCAGCAGAAATGTCAGTCAGAGGCGGCTTCTTTTTTGGCCGCGTGCCAGATACGTGCCAGATGAGCGACTCTGAACGGCCGCGCGAAGGCGTTCCCGCGCACTGTCTGCGACCGAAATACGGCGTGTCGTGTGTCGCCGCGCTAGGCTGAGGACACACCCCCAGTCAGCTTCGGCTACTGGTTAGAAGGCTCCGCTTCGGCGGGGCCTTCGGAACTTTTCGCCCACAGCGCGGGACGGCGGATGGTTCCGGTCCCATCGCGCAGCTCGTCGGGCAACTGGGATGCCTCCAGGTCTGCATGGGTGATTTGTCGGTGCCATACGGGGTTCGTCTGCTTGAGCTCGTTGCTCGCACGCTTCGGTTGCATCGGAGACAGCAGGCCCACGTGCTGGCCCAACTCCTCCTGCACGAGACGCAGCGGCATCACCAGGTCGGAGTCGTTGGTACACGCGACGTAGACGTCGCACGCCCCCTTCATGGCGTCGATGAGCAGGCGGCTCGCCAGCGCGACGTCGGAGCCCTTCTCCTCGGTCTTCTTGACCCTCACCTGCACTGGGTTTCCCGAGCCGTCGTACTCGGTCGGATGGAGCGGCATGATCCGGGGATCGATGCGGAACTTGCCCATGAAGATCTCAACGCGGGGCAGTGTTCGCAGCGCGCGGAGGTATGCCTGCTGCCGCTGTGGCGAGCGGGGATCCTTGCCCGGTAGGGCCTTGATCACCGCGGTGAAGTAGGAGACCCGGACGACGTCGTAGTCGGGGAGCACCCGGTCCATCAGCGCCTCGAGATCGAGCCACTTGTGCTCCGGATGCCCGGCGAGGAGCCGACGATAGAGATTGAAGCCGTCGACGTAGACCGACGCCTTCGGCCGCGAGTTCGCCGGACTGACCATCAGCCGATCCTCGCAGAAGTCCGGCTCACGGATCTGGTGGCGAGGAGCGGCCCTCGGCGATCTTGCGCTCGATCGCCTTGATCCGCCGGCGCCTGCGGTAGGCGTCGAGCGGAGCCTGATCGGCGCCGGCCAGCTGTTCTCGTCTGTCTGCAAGCACCTTGGCGATGGCCTCGTAGGGGACGCCGAGGTCGACCATGCGCTGGACCGCGCGCAGACGGGAGGCGCGGCCGACGTACCGGTGCTCTTCACCCAGCACGGTCCGCAGTCCGTCGATCAGGAGCTTGTCGTCGCCGCCGTTGAGGGTGTCCCAGATCAGTGGGGTCCAGGCCTCGCGGATGGCGTCGTGGAGGTGGGGTGCGATGTCCGGCCACACGTCGACGAGCAGGACACCGTCCAGGTGCGCGAGCAGCTCCTCGGGAGTCCCGTGCTCGAGGAGCGCGACGTAGGCCCCGGTCCGCTCGGCGCGACTCGCCATCAGCCCGTTCTTCTTGCGCGTGCGCCTCATGCCGGGGATCGAGGTGAACGCTTCGACGGGCGAGAGCCGCCAGAGCCGGTCGGGCACGAAGAAGATTCGGTCACCAACGCCGAGGTCGTGGTCGGTGAAGGTGATCCTGGGAACCGCGTCGAGCTCGTAACCGAGCGCGTGCAGGATCCTGTCCGCGACGGCGAGGGTCGGGGACTTCACACCGCGCTCGTACGCCGAGAGCGTGGCTTGGCTGGTGCCGGCGCGGCGCGCCAGAGCCTCCTGCGTCAACCCACTGGCTGCGCGGACAGCGGCGAGCAGCTCGCGCCCCTCCACCCACGAAAACATACGCCTTCGGCTCTGCCACGCCGCGTGTCTGAGCGACGCCTGCGCACCTGAGGGACGGAAGTACCGCTCCTGTCGCGAAAGAGGTCGTCATGTCCGTTGCAGAGTGCTTGGGTCTGGCCGATCCGGAGTCGGCCATGCTGATGGCTGCCCGCGCCGCATGGCCACGTTGGTGCAGCGCCGATCGTGACCTGGCTGTCGTCCCCGATCTGATCGAGCTTCCTCGATGGACCTCGGCGGCCTCAAGGTCTGCGGCGAACCAGGTCCTCGGGGCGCTGGCTTCGCTGACGGCCACACAGCCAGCAGCGGTGACCGCGCTGGCATGGGTGCTCCTGCCAGGTGCGGAGAAGGTCGCCCGGAAGCTGGCCGATCTCCACTCCGACATGGATGGGCTGGTGGCGGGGCAGCTCTGGATCGAGGCGTCGCAGGCGCATCGACTCAGGACGGAGAAGACGGCTGCGACGATCCTCGCTCTGGTCCGTCGGGAGGTCTCCGCCGACGTCGGAGTGGGTGATCTCGCTGAGCGTCGTGACCGAACGATGACGCGCGCCACGGAAAGTACCGACGCCTTGGAGCAGTTGCCGATGATCGAGCCACTGGTCGACGCGGGCCCGGTGGTCGTCGAGCTGTTCCGCTCCGCGTATCGGGCGTACGCGATCAGCGGGTTCGACTATTGGTTGCTGTGGATCTTGGCCGAGGAGGCTGACCGTCAGGACGCGGCAGCGCACCGAGGGCGGATGGGCCTGACCTCTCCTAGTGTGGTCGAGGTCGTGGCCCGTGACGCCGCGTTGTCGGCACGCTCGCTGCGCACCCACGCGGCGAAGGCGATCGACCGGCTCCGGGCGTTCGCCGAGGCGCGGGAGGATCCGGCCAGGTTCGCGGAATGGACGGCACAGCATCCGCAGCCTGTGCTCTCGGTGCGGGAGGAGCGGGAGCTGGCGATCCGTGAATGGGAGTTTGACGAGTTCGTCAAAGCCCGAAGGACCGCTCCACTCGAGGTCCTGCTGGGCGACTGGGCTCGGGCAACGGTGCAGCGTCGCGCTTGACCAGCGCGTGCACCCGGTAGGCGAGCGCCTCGACCTTGTGGTCCTCTGGCAGTGGGCGACGCAGGTGCGCGGCCCGGTGGAGTACCTGCGTCGCGTTGACTCCTTTGTGCTCGAGGCGGTCGAGCTCGCGCGCCAGCCCGAGGGTGTGCTGATCGCGGTGGTCGGGGTTGTCGATCGCTTCTGCGATGGCGGTCTCCCAGCGGCGCACCCGGGGTGGATAGCGGTCGTCGACCTGGCGTTGCAGATGGCGCGCGTAGCGGTCGGCGGCAAGGTCGTGGACGCGCGGCCCGAGGAGGCCCGGATCGTCGGCAGGTACGCCGTTCGCGGCCCGCCAGACGGCGATGTCCTCGCGAAGCTGGTTCGTGAGGACCTCGGCGTACCGATCGAGCACGGGTGGCGGCTCGTTCTCTCGCAGACGCTCGGCCAGCTGGCGGACGCGTTCTGCCCGTGCCGTGAGGTAGGTGCTCCAGGTCAGGTTTGCGCGAAGCTCGGCCGGGATCCCGGCGAGCCAGGGCAGTGGTCCGGGACCGGCGGCTTCGAACGCGTCGTCCGCGGCAGCGCCGAGGGCCTTGGTGGCAGCGAGCTCCAACGAGCCCGAGTATCTGCGGACGGCGTCGTGCAGTTGGACCGCGGGGTCGGTGTGGTTGTCACGTTCCGTGGTGGCGGAGACGGCGGCGCCGTCGCGGTGAATGATCCGCTCGAGGGTCTCGATGGCGGTGAGCTGCTCGGCGATGCCCGGGAGAAACTGCTCCTCGTCCTTGGTCTCGGCTGGGTCGGTGATGAGGTGCAGATGGTTCTCGGCGCGGCCCCGGGTGAGCATCGTGTACAGAAGTTGTCGGTCCTCTGCGCCCGTCAGGATGCCGTGCATGACGTCGGCCGTATGGCCTTGGGCGGTGTGAACAGTGCTGGCGTAGCCGAGCTCGACATGGGCTGCGACGTACTCACCGGGAAGCAAGACCCTCAGACCTGAACGGGCGTGGCGAGCCCGAAGACTTCCGTCAGAGCCAACCCGGGTGATGATCCAGCGGTCCCCGTTCTTGACCCAGTCTGTGGGACTGACGCCGAGGCGGCGGTCGTTGCGTCGGGTCAGGATGATGTCGCCGGCCGACGCACGGTTGCCGTCAGAGAGCGTGACGTCAAGGCCATCCGCCGTGCCGTCCAGTCTTGCTTGACGGGCTGCGCGGTTGAGCCGACCGACGAGGTCGCGGGTCGGTGCCAGCATCAGGCAGTCCCTGCCGGCTGCTCGCTCGGCCTGCCAGGCAGCCAGGACATCGACCAGGCAGGCGGCCTCGTCGCCGGGGTGGATGCGGTCGTGGTCCAGGTAGAACCCGAGCGGCGCCGTGTCACCTGCGCGCAGGTCCATCGTCGCCTTCGCTTCGGCGAAGTCGGTGAACCGGACGACCTCGTCCAGCCGCTGGGCGCCATGGGTGGTGGCGATGTCGCGGAGTACGCCGCCCGCGCCGACTGAGGCGAGTTGCTGGTCGTCACCGATCAACCGCACCAGCGCTCCCTGCTCGACACAGAAGACGACGATCCGGTCCAGCCTGGGTGTGTCGGCCATCCCCGCCTCGTCGATCACGACCATCGTCCCCGCACGGATGCTTGCGGGCGGGTGGCCGGTGCTGATGAGGTGGTCGAGCTTGGCCAGCGTCTCGGTCGGCATCCCGGTCGCCTCACGCAGGACCGCGGCGGCCGCGGCGGAAGGGGCGAACCCGACCACGTCGTGACCCAGGCTGGTCCAGGTCTCCTTGAGAACCTTGGTGGCGGTCGTCTTTCCTGACCCGGCTGGCGCTAGGGCGAGGGTGACCTGGCGAGGGTCGGTGGCCAGCGCCGACACCAGGTCATGCTGACCGTCGTTGAGGGTGATGTCGGTGGTGGCTTCGGCGCCCATGACGGCCAGCTCGACATCGATGCGGTCCAGGCCGAGATTGGCCTCGCGACCAGCGGCGGCGACGATGCGCTGCTCGGCGGCGAGGATGGCTTCGGTGGTGAAGTGGTCCGCGCCGGTATGGCGGAACACGCTGGTGCCGTCGCTGCGCCGCAACACTGCTGGTTCGGCGATGGAGTCGAACTCGGGGGTCAGGTTGATCGTCCGGGCCGTGACCTCGTCGGCGAGCAGCCTCACCAGCACTGGGACGTGCTCAGGCGAGACCTCGACGCGCCGGACCTCGCGCTGCACCTCTGCGTACAGGTGCCAGGACTGCCAGGTCGCACGGTGCGACTCGAGTTCGGCGATCACCCCGGTCGCTGTCTCATCGATCCACTCGGCGGTCGGCCGCGGCAACGGCGTGCGCTGGAGAATCGGGTGGGTAGCGTCGAAGACCATCAGCTCCAGGCCGCGCACGCCGAGCTCCTGCTCGGCCTGGGCCCGCCAGGCCGAGCGCTGCTCGTGCTCGGATCGCGGCTCGTGCTTGGCCTCTCGCGTCTCCAGGTTGGCGCGCTGCGCGAGCGCCATCGACTCCTTGCTGGTGGGCGGTCGCCCGTGCTCGTGAGTGAATACCTCGGCCAGGTCGGCCAGCCGGACCTCGATGTCGCCGCGCCGTCGCGACCACAGCCTGATCAAGGCAGGGTCGACGCCGTCGACCTCCCTGACCGGCCGCTTCCCTTCAGCGCGGGGGACGTCGATGAACCGGACGCCGAGCTTGTCCTGGAGGTGCTTCTCCAGAGCGGAGTTGTAGGCCTCGGAGGTCGCCACAACATGGCGGTGCAGGACCGTGCCGTAAATCGACAGCCACCTGCCCTGATGGGTCTGGACCTTGTTCGCCACCGCGACGTGGGTGTGCAGATCGGGGTCGCCGGCCCGGGAGTCACGGTGGGTGAACGCGGCAGCGATCAGGCCACGGGTCTCGACCTGCCGCCCGCCACCGCTGCCCTCCCGCGTGAACAGGCCGTGGCTCTCCAAGAACACGAGCGCATCGGCGACGGCGGCGTCGTGCGACGCCAGGATCACCGCCGCGACCTCCGGCGGCGCTACCGCCCACAAGGCTGAGACCGACTTCACCGGGGAGAAGGTCAGGTCGAAACCGGCGACCGATTTCTTGCCGTACGGCCGTCCGAGCGCTGCACCGGTGATCGGGTCGCAGCCGTCGCCGAACAGGTTCTTCATCTGCTCCGCAGTCACGAAATGACCGGCCTCGATGCCCTTGATCCCTGCCAGACCGGCACCGGTCCAGCGCCCGGGGGCCTCGCCCTTGAGCGCGTAGTAGTCCGCGAGCGGGAGGTTCCCGAGTTCGGTGGAGTCGTGGGCCGCCACCTGCTCGGTCAGGTACGCATAGCCCGACCCCGCGGCGAGTTTCTTCAACGACATCGTCACATCCCTCAGGGCCGAGAACTCGCCCCGAGTGGCCACCCAAGTTGGCCCGTGAAAGAGGTGTGTCTGTGGAAGTGAGGGATGAGTCGCGAGGAGAAGGTGGACAGTGAGGCTTGTGAAGGCGGTGGTGGCCAGGGCTGACGGGGAGGTGAGGAGAAGAGAAGGGACTCGAAAGATGGGTGGCCACTCGCGGACAGATCTCGGCCATGAATGGATGAGGGCGACCACGAGGGCCGCCGCCTACCCAGGAGCGTCCACATGCCCGTCACCACAACGACCCAGCAGACCGTCGTACGCCGACTCGTGTCCCTGACTGAGGCCGCCGAGATCCTCGGACTCTCGGTCAAAACGGTCCGCCGCTACATCGCCGCCGGCGATCTCGACGCCGTCCGACTCGGGCGCCGTGTCATCCGGATCAAGGCCGAGTCTCTGGACCGACTGATCGACGCCCACCCCGTCAATACCTGGCGTCACTACTGACCGCAGGTGCACCGATGGGGGCAGAGCTTTCCGGCTCCCCTCTGTTGTCAACCGGCGCTTCGAAGGGCCCGAGCCGGTTGGCCCTTTCGAGGTCGCGACAGGGCGGCGTAGCGTCGGTCTCGCGGGTCCGGGAGTGGCTGATCCGAAGTGTCGATGTGCGGGGGCAGGTCGACCGCGCTGGATTCTTGAGACGCCCCGCATTGCCCTCCCGGGTCCGCCCCATCGATTCGTGCCGCGTCGGCGACGAGCTGTTTGTAGATGACGTCGGAGATGCGTCGTTTGAGGCAGCGCAGCGCCTCTTGCGGCTTCTTGCCGGCTGCTCGCTTGCGCCGGTAGTAGGCACGGCCCTCGGTGTCGAGACGCAGCTGGGTGACCGCAGCGATGTGGATCATGTGGTTGACCCGCCTGTTCCCGGCTCGCGAGAGGCGGTGGCGGTTCTGCTCACCCGAGGAGGCGTCCAGCGGCGCGGTCCCGGTCCAGGACGCGAAGCGGTTGCGGTCAGCGAACCGGGCAACGTCGCCGACGTCGGCCAGGATCCTGGCGGCCACGACGGCGCCGATGCCGTGGATGTCCATCAGCCGCGACTCGCGGGTCAGGACCATCGCCTTGAGTTCGGCGGTGGCCTTCTTGATCTTCGTTTCGACCGCGATCAGCTCGGTGAGCTCTTCTGCGGCGATGCGTCGGCGGGTCTTTCCGGCGATGTCTCTCGGACGGACGGTGGCCAGCATGGCCTTGGCCTGACCGGTGGTGATGTCGCGTTTCGCCTGCCCAGGCAGGAGTTCTGCGAGCAACGCCTGGAGCCGGCACACGGTCTGAACCCGACGTCGTGTGAGCGCTTCGCGTCGGTCGGCCAGCATCCGCATTGCCTCGAGTTCGCCGTCGACCTTCAGTACCCGCAGGTTCGTCGTGCGCACCGCTACGACGGCGACCGCGTGCGCGTCGTGGGCGTCGGTCTTGCGGTTGTGGCCGGTGTCGAAGAGCCGGGCCCGGGCGGCGAGCTTGGCTGGTACGTCCACGACGTGCTCGCCGGCTTCGAGGAGGCGCTGAGCGAGTGGACGCCCGGCACCGTTGGCTCCCTCGACTGCCCAGACGCGATCCGGCCAGGCCTTGGCGTAGGCACGCATCGCTGCGTAGCCGGACTGATCGGTGGTGAATCGGCCAGATCCCAGGAGTTGCTCCTGCTGGTCGACGACTTCGATCGTCGCGGACAGCTTGTGGGGATCGACCCCGATGACGACCTGTTCCATGTGCTGCTCCCTGCGCTCGTTCCGGTTGGGACGGCGAGGTGGGCATTGCTACTACGAGCTGGGCAGTCCCCTCTTGAGCCACGCCTCGTCAGCGGTGCCCGGGGGGCTGCAAACCGGATTCGAGCCACACCCGCACGGGCGGGTGGGCAGCCCAAAAGAGAGCGAACCCACCGGACACCTGGACCGAGTCTGGCCGGACGCCGGTCCTACGGGAATCCTCTAGTAGCCCAGAGTGACGCGGCTCCCAGAGCGGCGCATTCAAATTTCGGTCGGACCGTCGAATCCACGTCCTTCCAAACCGGCGTCCAGCATCGTTCGCCGACGCCCCGGGCGGAACGCAAAAGGATTCTTGCCGCGGACCCTTTCACGGTGCTCTCGACCGTCGTCTACAGGTCAAACGGGCACGAACAGAAAGGAGCCCATCGTGAGTACTCACACCGAGAGCACCGCGCAGTCCAAGCCGCACCCCGGCAACGACCACCCCTTCAAGGTCACGGTCCGGTCGCTGGCCGGCCAGTCCGACGACGTCACGGTCAAGCCGTCCGACACGATCGCCAAGGTCCGGGACAACGCGGTCAGGCTCTTCGTCTCCAAGCAGTGGCTGACCGCTGGCGACTACTCGCTGACCCTGCCCCGCATCTCGGGTAACGAGCTCGATCCGACCGCGACCTTCGGAGACCTCGGGATCGTCGACGGCGACGTTCTGGTGTTGATCAACCGCAAGCCCCAGGTCGACGGCTCCAGCGACCTCGGCCTGTAGTCCCGTGGCACTGCACCCGGCTGTCCTGGCGGACCTCCTCGACGAGGAGGTCCGCCAGGCGCGCGCCAAGCTCGGCCCCGCCGCAGGCGACCTCCGCCGGGTCGGCACCGATGTCGTGATGAAGATCGTGCGCGGCGACGGAGCCTGGACGATGCGGCTCGACGGGTCCCGGTACGACTCCGAGCCCTTCGACGTCACCCTCGTCGACGACGAGGGTGCCATCTTGCCGCTGGAGAAGTGGATCCCAGGGTTCGCGCTCGGCATCCACCCGAGCCTGAACGTCCCGTTCGTCTGCGTCAGCGGCACGCGCGGCTACTACTCCCACGAGAGCCACTTCGCCGAACGGTGGGACAGCCACCGCTACAGCATGCGGCTCGACACCTTGCTCGATTTCCTTCTCCGAAAGGCAGGCGTACATGCGTAACAACCTCACGTCCCAGCACAAGGCTCGCCCCACGGCCATCCCGCCGGCGACGCCACTTACGCTGCCTGCCGCCCTCCTCGAGGAAGCCCGCACCTTCTTCGAGGACCGCGGCACCCACGGGCTCGAGGGCACGGCGATGATCAAGTCCGGGAACCAGCTCAGCCTGGTCATCCCGCGGCAGAACGCTCGTCGCGACGCCTACGGCCACGTCAACGTCGAGGTGCCCCGCGAAGGACAGATGGACCTGGCTCTGGCGCTCGGCCCGGACGAGATCTACCTGGCCCGCATCCACTCCCACCCGGGCGACGCGTTCCACTCGGCTGCCGACGACGCCAACCCGGTCATCACCTTCGAGGGCGGCATCTCGATCGTCGTCCCGTTCTTCGGCCTCGGGCTGCGCCGCGGCCTCGACACGTGCGCCGTCTACCTGTTCACCGGCGGCGCGTGGACCGAGCTCCCGGCGGGACCCGAGCGCGACCGCTGGATCATCGCGGAGGACCAGTGATGCACGAAGACCCGCGTCTGCGGCTCCTCGGGGCACCCGCAGCCGACACGGACAGCAACGGCGTGGCCGCAGCAGTACTCCAGCGGCTCGACGAGACCGAAGTCATGATCACGGTCGACGCCGCGGCCAGTCCGGCCGCCCGCATCGCAGTAGCCGCCTTCGTGACCATGATCGCCAGGCTGGTCCCGACCCTCACCATCGAGTCCGACGGCGAGCTGCCGCCCAACTGGTGGCAGGCCAACTCCTGGAACGACCTCCTGGAACGGCTCTCCGCCGTGCGTCCCACCGCCTCCAACACGCCGAGGCGACAGGTCGCCGTCGGCTTCGGGACCTCCACGCCGGGCCTCGAGCTGTACGTCGGAGGTGGCGACTGGAACGTGGTCATCAGCAACTCCCCAGCCGCCCTTGAAAGCGTCAGCAGTCACGCTCTCGGCGTTCACGCCGCTGCCTGCTTGGCCGTCAGCCAGGTGCTCTTCAAGGTTCTCGGAAACCTCGGGTTCCCCGGCGTCCCGGTCGAGGAGCGCATCGAGACCAACCTGATCGACCACGGTCTGCACACCGTTGACCCTGAGCAGGTGCAAACCTCTCTGGCGGCCCCGTCGACCGCGCTGGACGTGGCGTTCCTTGGCGTGGGATCGGTCGGCACCAGTGCGCTGGCGCTGCTGGCCACCGTCTGCTCGCCCCAGCTCCACCAGCCCGGGGAGACAATGCCCGAGGCCACCATCACGACCGTCGACAAGGACGTGTTCGACCCGAACCGAAACCCGTACCGCTACCCGGCCCTGCTGGGAGGTGAGACGGGAGCCAAGGCCACCGGGATGACCTCACGGCTCCAGTCCCTCGGACTTGCCGCCACTGCGGTCGACCAGGACGTCGCCACCTGGAACATGACGAAGGACTCCCCGGGCTGGCATGGAATCGTGGTCTCCTCGGTCGACACGATCACCGGACGCCTCGACGTTGCCGACGTGCTCGGTCAGCGGACCCTGTCCGCCGGAGTCTCCGGCACCGCGCTGCACGTGCAGTGGGAGATGTTCGGCGACGGGTACGCCTGCCCGTTCTGCGACTTCGTCCGCGCAGACCCGCCTCTGACCCAGGCAGGCGTCTACGCCCAGGTCACCGGCATCGCGGTCTCCCGCATCCTGGCCCTGCTCCAGGAGGGCGCGGTGCTCGACGCCTCCGACGTCGCGGTTGCCGTCGCCGCAGGGAAGGTTTGTGCGCACCGCAGCGACAGCCTTGTCGGCGCTCCGCTGAGCGATCTTGTACGCCAGGCGTACGCCGAAGCCGAGGTCCGTCCACAGGGGTCCGAGCAGGGCACCGAGGTCGTCGCGGTTGCGTCCCCGCAGGTCTCCTGGTTCGCCGGCGTCCTGATCACCGCGGAGCTGGTGAAGGCCATGCTCGGCCTTCCCACCCTCCATCGACGGGTCGACCTCGACGTCGGCGGTCTGCCCGCCGGCGCCGTGCGCGTCGTCCCTGCCGATAGCACAGGGACGTGCGTCTGCCAGTCCGGCGTGCGGCGACGCTGGCACAGGGCTCTGTACGCCCACGCGTCTCCCGCCGATCCCGGAGCAGCACCCGCGGGGCCGAAAGTGTCACGGTTCTGATGGGGTAGTCGCAGATACTTGTCCTATGACCAACGAGCTCGCTGAGGAGGACCCCGAGGGTCCCGCCGCAGATGCGCGCATCTGCACTCGGTCAGACGTTGCTGCCCAGTACGCGCGGCATCACGAGGGCCTCGACCGGGTCGCGAAGCGGTACTTCTCCGGCAAGCACGACGACCTCGCCGAGAACGCGGTCATGGACGTGTTCCTCCGCCTCTCCAAGCAAGCCGACGCCGGGAAGCTGCGGGACAAGGGCGAAGACTGGGGGCCCTACCTGCGCCGGGCCGTTCGCAACAGTTGCACCGACGTTGCGCGCAAGGAGGTGAGGAACCGCGACCTGCGCGAACCCTCGACCGACGCCGACCGCTCCACCGACGCGGACCCGCTCGGCGACGCCGTGGTCACCGACCTCCAAGAACGGCGGCACCTGACAAAGTTGAAGCCGGCGCTAGCGAAGCTCGATGAGAAGCAGCTCCTGATCATCAAACTCAAGTTCTGGGACGAGTGGACCAACAGGCAGATCGGCGAAGCCGTCGGAACTACTGGCCAAGCAGTCGGTGAGAGGCTCAAGACGATTCTGAAGAAGCTGAGGAAGGAGGTGACCGAGGATGGATGATCAACCCACAGGCGCCTTCGAGCAGGCGCTGCTCGACTTCGCAGCCGGACGAACGAGCGCCATGGAAGGACTCACCGACAACGAGCACGAGCTGCTCACCGCAATCCAAGACTGGCTCCCGGGCCTCTCTGACGCGATTGCCGTCCTAGTCGTGACCGGCGACCACGCACCCCCTGTGGCACCCGTACGGCCCGACGATCCGATTGCGCTGATGCTCGGCCTGGTGGAGGACCCGGCCGTCACCCTCGACGGCCGTCGCCTCGCCTCGTTGCGGAAAGCCGCCGGCTTCAACATCGGCGACCTTGCGCGACGACTCACGACCCGCGGCTGGGACGTCTCGGTGAAGACCGTCTCGGCTTGGGAACGAAACCTGCTCAACCCGCCACCGGCAACCATCAACGCCATCGCAGAGGAGCTGGCCGTTACCTCAGATGCCATCCTTTCGACTGCTCCAGCACCTGCCGCACAGACCCTCGACGGCCTGTTCACAGACGCCACGATCGCCGCGTTCTTCGACGAATGGGCGACCGAGGCGAACCTTCCGGTCGAAGCCATCACCGAACGCTCGAAGCGCCTGCTCGCTTCCGCAGGCAAGCGGAACGCCACCTCGGTGACACCGCAGACCCTGCTGGCCGTCCTCAGGCACTTCCGAACCTCCTCGGCCTTCGAGGTCACCGAATGACCACTCGGCACGTCCACGCGCTGCGCATCGTCGCCGCACTCCCGGCCGACCAACGCGCCAACATCGCGTTGGACCCGATCGCCGGCATCAAGGACCTCGACTACGAAGTTGTCGCCGAGCCTGCCCTGACCTCCCAGCGCGGTGCCGGCGGCTGGTGCGACGGCATGTCGTTCGCGGATCAGAACACCGTCATGTACGCGCCGACCCCAGAGTCGAAGAAGGAGAACTTCACCCTTCTCCACGAGGTTGCGCACATCCTGGTCGAGAACGACGACGAGGCCCTCATCTGGCTTGCTGACTGTGACAACTACGAGGTCGAACTCGAGCGGCTGTGCGAGCAGATCGCCGCCGCACTTGTCGTACCGGAAGCCCTCATCGACGAGGTCGTCGGAACGGGCCCGCCGACCGGGGAGAACCTGAAGACCCTCGTCACGCGCTCGGCCGCCAGCGGTCCCGCCTGCGCCATCGCCCTGAGCTCGCGGCTCTCTTCGGGTGCAGTCGTACTCATCGACCGGGTTGCCGGGACCGTCATCCAATCGGCGCTTCGCGGTGAAGACCTCAAGGTGTATCCGTGGAACGGAACACACGTGCCTGACGGACACCCACTGCTCAAGCTCGAGCCTGGCTCAGGCAAGACCAGCCGGCAGTACTGGGTCGACACGTGGGGGCGGCGCCAGGAGTACTACGTCAACGCAGTCGCCACGGAGAAGCGCATCTACGCCATCTTCAGCGTCACCGACCTGTGGAACGTCGACCGATTTCACGGAGGTCAGGAACCTCCCGAGAAGTCGAACGCGCCGCGGCTGACCATCCGCTGTGCCTGCGGCTACTTCGGCAAAGCGTTCGGTTGGCCGTGTGACACGTGCAAGCGGCAGTACTGCCCCAGGTGCGGCGACTGCGACTGCGCCCGACGGGCAAGCGCGCAGCAGCCGTGCAGCAACTGCTTCTGCAACGCTCCTACGGGCGACCTCGAAGACGGGGTCTGCAGCAACTGTCGATGATCAAACCGGCTGCACGCGTACAGCCGCCACCGAGGCACGAGCAGCGTCATACCGCCGCCTGCCGGCGTAGCTGGGTTGCCGGATCTGCCGTAACGCATCGTCGGGCTGCTCCTTGATCCAATTCAGAGCGATAACGTGCTCCAGCTTCGAGCGCAGCAGTGGGGACGCCTCCGCGGCGAATCCGTCGGCGTCCATGCGCAAGACAGCCTCTCCGGTGCGCATGACTCGGTTCGTCCAGCCGTACATCACGGCGACGGCCTCTTCCGCGGCCAGGAACGCGCCTGACGCCTCCGAGTTCGGCAGAGGACTGGGCACGGGTGCCTCACGGAACCGCTCGACCATCTCCGCGAACATCTCACGGCACTCGGCATTGTCAGGCATCCGCCCAGTCCTTCACCTTCGCGATCACTTCGTGCGCATCGGGGGCGGTCGCGTGCACGACGAACTCGGCATACCTAGGGTCCGCTACGCCAAGCGGCGGCAACGGGTGCTCACGGAGCCTGGCGACGAGATACCCGGCCGCGAGCAGATCGACCGACTTCGCGATGTCGATCTCGGACTTGCCGGCGTGCCAGTAGGCGCCGTCGTACTCGATGGCGATCTTTCGCCCGTCCGGTAGATCGACGACGATGTCGACGAGCCACCGTGCCCGGCGTTTGAACGCCTCACTGGTAACCGGCCGCCCAGAAGCTGCGGACCCGAAGATGGTCTCGGCCGCGGCATGGTGGTCAAGTTCCACCTTCGACTTCCCCGCCTCCCGGCACTCCGGACACCCCGCGCCGGCAGTGCGCGACCCCAGCGGCGCCTGCCACACATGGGCCGGATTGTTGGCGCAGATCCACTCGGGCACGAAGGCGGTCTGCCCACTCGGCCGGACCTGCCAGGCTGTGAGCGGGTTGGACCCAGACCACTCCGCCCCGATCTCCGGGAAGTGGTAGGCCAGCGAGTCGAGGATTGAGCGGCACTCTGGACACCTGGGGCGCTGCCCCTTCTCGCGCTCTCGGGGAGATGCGCGCCAGACGTGGCCGCACTCCGCATCGATCCACCACAGGACCCGCTTCGACTCCGGCGAAATCGTCTCCAGCCGGACCTTCCCGTTGCGCGTCGGATGAAACTGCGCAGCAATCTCCCGGTTCATCGCGTGCGCCTCCGGATCGGCGGCCACGGCATCCAGTCGCTGCGTCCTCGTTGCGTTGCCTCGGCACGAGGGACAACCCGACCGGAGGAACGACAGCGGCGTGATCCTCGGGTGATGTCCTTCTGGGCAGCGGAACCGCCGCAGAGCCATGGACCCGGCCACCATGACCGTCGCCGGGTGCGCCTCGTCTGCCCATGCGGCGAGCAACTCCGGAACCTCGGACACCGGCGTCCGCTTGTACCGGTCGTGTTCTGCCTGCCATGCGGCTTGACGCACCGCCCTGCAGTCGGGACATGACGGGCTCGCCGCCATCTCGTAGATCTTCTCGACGAACCCCAGCTCGCACTCGGGACACTTCCAGTGCGTCTCGCGCCGAGCCCTCACAGTGACCGTGTTCCAGGCGACCTGATCGTTCCGGTCGTGGTCCCACCAGTCCAGGACCGGCAGCCCGGAGTCCTTGAGCAGGTCCTTCTTCTTCGACCCCGGGTGCTTGGTGGTCTGGCGCTCCCGCCGAGGGTTGGTCAGGCACTGGCATCCGAACCCGATGTCCCCGAGCCGCTGTGCGCTGATCCGGCCGCACCGCAGGCAACGCACACGGTGAGGGTCGTCCGGCAGAGAGGGGCGTGTCAGCGGCTCCAAGTACTCATAGCCGTTCTTCGGTGCGTGGTCCCTGGCGACCTCTTCCGACACGTGCTGCGTCTTCGCATAGATGCCCTGCAGTCCGCGCGCTCCCGCTGCCCACGAACGCCAGTGACAGGCGCGGCACGTCTTCTGGTTGATGGCGTTCTGGTCGAGGGTGTACTCGAAGCGGTAGTGCGCCTCGCACCCACACGACGTGCACCTCGTCAGCCGCCACGCCGTCGGCCCCTTGAAGGGCTCCAGCGGCTCCAGGCCACCGCGACGGAGGATCGCGGTGATGTGGCCGTCGCACCAAGTCGGCTTCGTGCGGGTCTTAAATGCCGCGGGGTTCGAACAGACCGGTTCGGAGCACTCCTGCCCTGCATTCAGGCTCGTTGGGGTTTCCTTCTTGGGTCTCAGCGGGATGACACGCGCCAGATCCGTCACGTGTCGGATCTTCTCACCAGAAGCGCACTCAGCTGCCGCGTTCCGCGCGATCTCGAGGTGCTGCATACCGCCGCGTTCAATGCGGCTCACACACGCCAGCTCAGTCGAAGTGGCAGAGGAACTCGGGGTCACCGACAGCAGAGTGAGCGACGGGCTGCGTTCCCTCGGCCACGGGCGGTGTCGTGTCTTGACCGCTGATCGAGAACCGGTAGGGATTGGCCAGGGACTGGTCGACCGTCGCGGTCTGACCGGCGGCGAGATCGGGCGATGTGTAGATGGTCGTGGCGGCACCGCCTGGTGCGATCGTTGCCAGGGTCACTCGCGCTGTCGCTCCGTCGCTGGAGTTGTCGAGGACACCGATCGTCGCCCGGAGTCGGTTGCAGCCGCTGCCGAGGGTGTAGCGCGACTCGCCCGAGGTGGACAGGACGTACCAGCCGTTCCAGGACTGCCCGGCCATCTGGAATCCGACGTAGTCCACAGCCGAACCTGCGTGGTAGTAGCTGGAGAAGGCCGAGAGCGGGTACCAGTGCCGGTAGTTCACCCGTACCCCGGTCGACCGCAGGGATCCCGATCCGCGATAGGAGGCGACTACCCGGAACCACACCTCACGGGCGGTGTCCGCGAGCAAATGGAACACGATCTTGCTCCGACCGTTGACGGCTGCCGACGTCTTGGTCGTCCACGTGGTGATCGATTGGTAGTCGTACTGCCCCTTGCTGTGGAACTGGAGCGTGACTCGGCGGGCCCGCGACGCGGCCGGAATCCTGGCAGTGACCGCGAACCGTGTCCCTTCGATCGCCGTTGACGGCGCGCTCAGCGACGGCGCTGTGATCCGTGGAGCCGCAGCGGGCTGCGCGCCGAGGGCGCCGACAGCGAGGACACCAACGGCGACGATGGCCACGACGAGCGAAGCGACAAGGCGTGCAGGGCGTGGGCACCGACTCGTTGGCATGCCGAGACAGTAGGTGCCCACGCCCGCCCGTGTAGCGGTTTCGACTCACTCGCTCCGAGCGCATCGCGCGCCCGATACAGCGAGTCATGGCTTGAGGAGGTCCAGGAAGTCCGTGAAGCAACCGCAATCACTCATCACTTCTCGTCACGCCTGGTCGCGGTCGTAGGTCCGTTTGCTGCATCCCTGTCCGCGAACCGCGCTCGTGGTGCCGCAGCCATCACCCGGCTGGCCCAGAAAAAGCTAAGGGGCCAGCGAGACCTCCGCTCCAAGCCAGTGTTCGGGCTCGAGCCACACTGTCACCTGATCGCCGTACGCCGAGGCCGCGTCGAGGTAGCGGGCAAGGCTGGGGCCGTCGAGATAGCGCGCGGCGAGCTCTTCGACCTGTGCAGGGGTCGATGGCTCGATCGAGGTGACCGGGCCCTCGACCGATACATAGCGCAACGTGGCGCCGACCGTGTCGACGAGCAGGGAGAAGCGGCCCGCAGCCCGGATCGCGGCCATCTTGCGTGAGGCCGGCGACGTGACGATCCAGGGCCGGCCACCCGGCTCGTACCCGTACCAGATCGGCAGCATCAGTGGTCCGCGACCATCGTTCGCGACGGAAAGGGCGGCTACGTGCGGTTCGGCAAGGAATAGCTGCCGACGCCGCAGTCGGACAGCCGCGTCTCCGTCCATCTCAGGTCGCCTCGCCTTCGCCGTCAGGGCTCTCCTCGGCCAGCGAAGCGGCCTCGTCGAGTGCCATCTGGACCGACTCGACGATCTGCTGGTAGCCGGTGCAGCGGCACAGGTTGCCCGAGATGACTTCGCGGATCTCCTCAGCAGAGAGCCGCTTGGCCTCGTTGTAGACCGGCAGCAGCGTCATCAGGAAGCCGGGCGTGCAGAACCCGCACTGCAGACCGTGGCACGCCGTGAACGCCTTCTGGAGTCCGTGCAGCTCCTCGCCATTGGCGAGGCCCTCCACCGTCGTGATCCGGCGACCGTCGGCCTGGACCGCGAGCGTGGTGCAGGAGCGGACCGGTTCACCGTCGAGCAGGATCGTGCAGCTGCCGCACACCCCGTGCTCGCACCCCACGTTGGTTCCGGTCAGACCCAGGTCGTGTCGGATGAAGTCGGACAGCAGGACCCGCGGCTCGACGTCTCTCTCGTAGGCCTCGCCGTTGACGACGGTTCGCGTCTTCATGCCGCGACCTCTCCTTCTGGATCGAATGCGGCCGAAAGCGCGCGGCGGAGCATCTCGCCGATCACCTCACGCCGGTACTCAGCCGTGCCGTGGACGTTCTCGCCGGGCGTAATCCGCTCCATCACCTGGGCAGCGGCCTGCTCGATCAGGCGCCGGTCGACGACTTGGCCGACCAGGATCCGGTCGAGGCCCGGCGCGAGGGTCGGGCCCGAGCTCGCCGCGATCAGCCCGGCGCGTACGACGCTGCAGGTGCCGTCGGCCGCCCGCTCGGCGTACACCGCGGCACCGCCGATGGCGTAGTCCCCGCGACGTCGCGCGAACTCCTCGAAACCCCAGCTGCTTGCGGCCCCGATCGGGATCTCCACCGCCGCCAGCAGCTCGCCCTGCTCGAGTGCTGTCGTGAAGTAGGAATCGAAGAAGTCAGCCGCAGCGATCCGCCGCTCACCGGACCGGGACCAAACCAGCATCGTCGCACCGAGCGCGAGGAGGGCGGCGGGGAACTCCGCAGCCGAGTCGCTGTGGGCGACGGACCCACCGAGCGTGCCCCGGTTGCGGATCTGTGGGTGGGCGACCCAGGACGCCGCCCGCGCCAGGAGAGGTACCTCGGTGCCGATGCGCTCGTCCTTCTCGACCTCTGCGTGGCGGGTCAGCGCCCCGATGCGGAGCGTCCCACCCTCCACCCGGATGCCGCGTAGCTCGCTCAGGCCGGTGATGTCGACCAGGAGGGACGGAGAGGCGAACCGCAGGCTCAGTAGCGGGATCAGGCTCTGCCCGCCGGCGATGATCTTGGCGTCGTCATCGCGCTCCATCGCGCCCCAGACCTCGTCGAGGGTCGAGGCCCGCAGGTAGTCGAAAGCAGGTGGCTTCACGGCGTCAGTCTGTCCGCCGAGTCGACCGCCGACCTCTACCCGAACCGTCAATTCGACCGTCCGGATCGACACATGCCGACAATCGTCCGCCGCCGCGGCGGCCGCGCGCGCTCATGTCGTGCGCCGGCGGTACAGGATCGCCGCCATCGCGACGCCCACGATGAGCGCACCGCCGTTGACGTAGTCGTTGACGTACGGCGCCACGCCGGCCAGGTTCAGCCCGTTGTTGAGCACGGCGAGGAAGAAGATCGCGATGACCGTGCCCCAGACGTTGAACCGTCCGGGCCGAACCGCGGCCGCGCTGAGGAACGCAGCTGCCAGCGCGGGAAGCGTGAAGGTGGCTCCAACGTTCGGTGACGCCCCACCGGCACGGGAGACGTAGAGGAGTCCACCGATCGCACACAGCACGCTGCTCGCGACGAACGCGATCCCGCGGATCCGGTCCACGCTGAGACCGACCAGCTTTGCCGCCTCCACGTTGGAGCCCACGGCGTACATCTGACGACCGAAGGAGGTGTGCGACAGCACGAAGTACACGATGCCGGCGATCACGATCAGCGTGATGAAGATGACCGGGATCCCAGCGACCAACCCGGTGCCGAAGTTCGTCATGGCGGTCGGGATCTCGCTGGCGGGTGCCAAGCCGCCGGTCTGCTGGAGGATGACACCGGCGATGATCGTCGACATACCGAGTGTGGTGATGACCCCGCTGACATGGCCGCGTGTGACGATCAGCGCGTTGACCGTGCCGACGACCCCTCCGACGAGGACGGCGAGTCCGACCCCGAGCACGATGTTGCCTCCACCGGAAACGAAGTCGGCTACGAGCACCGCCGAAAGGGCAGCGACGTTGCCCACCGAGAGGTCGAACTCGGTGCAGAGCAGTGGCAGCAGCGCGCCGAGCGAGATCACGCCGATCACCGCCTGGCTCGCAACCAGGATGCGGATGTTCTCCACAGTCGGGAAGGTCGACGACGTGCGCGACCAGAAACAGAAGAAGAGCGCGATGACGCCGAGAACCAGCAGCAGCGCGTAGGACTCGAGAAAGGCGACAAGTCGCCGCTGGAGGCGGCGTCCGACGTGGCGGGCGTCAGCGGCGGGCTGTCCGCCCTCGGTGCCGGACGCCACGGTGGATTCGATGGTCTGGTTCATGCTGACTTCTCCTGTGCGTACACGACATCGTTGAGGGCGTCCTCGTCGAGAGGTCCGGCGATCTGGTTGACGACCGATCCCTTGCTGACGACGACGGCGCGATGACAGAGGGCCGCCAGCTCGGCGAAGTCCGAGGACACCACGAGGACGGCAGTACCGGCCGCCGCGGCAGCGCGGACGAGCTGGTGGATCTCGGTGCGAGCGCCGACGTCCACGCCTTGCGTGGGCTCGTCGAGCAACAACAGCTCCGGACGTCTCTGCAACCATCGCGCGAGGATGACCTTCTGCTGGTTGCCGCCGGACAGCGCAGTCAGCGGAGCTGACTCGCTCGGCGCACGTACGCCGAACTCGCCGATGAGCCGGCGAGCCGCACCGTGCTCTCGAGAGGGCCTGATCCAGCCCACGGTCGCGTGCTCCGAGAGACAGGTGATCGAGAGGTTCTCGGCGATGCTGAGCTCGGGGAAGGCCGCTTCCGCCAGCCGATTCTCGGGCACGAACGCGACCCCGCGCGCCATGGCGTGGCGCACCGATCCGCCCGGCAGCTCGGTGCCGGCCAGCTGCGCTTCGAGCCCGTCACGCGCGGTCACCCCGAACAGCTGCTTCAGCAGGCGCGACCGGCCCGACCCGAGCAGCCCCGCGACGGCGACGATCTCGCCCGGCCGCACGGCGACCTGGCCCGCCCGCAGGCCCGGCCTGCCGAAGGTGACGACCGGAGCACCGGTGGTCGTCGGTGCCGCACCGTCAGGGACGTCGGCACGGTCTGTCGCGCTCGTCGCGCTGCCGGTGATCCCGGCGACCAGCGACTCGTGGTTGATCCGCCCGCCCACCAGACGCGACGCGACGCGACCGTTGCGCAGCACCGTCACCTCGTCGGCGATCGCGATGACCTCCTCCAGCCGGTGCGACACGTAGACGATCGTCTGGCCGGCCGCCGCATAGCGACGCAGACCGGAGAGCAGGATGTCGACCTCGTGCTTCGGCAGGCTCGCCGTCGGCTCGTCGAGGACGAGGATGCCGCGCTCCTGGGTGTCGTCCTGGTCCTGGAGTGCACGGACGATGGCCACCATCATCTGCGCGGCGGCACTGAGCCGGACCATCGGCGTGTCCGGATCGACGTCGACCTCGAACCGCTGCAGGACGGCGCGGGCGCGAGCCCGCTGGGCGCGCCAGGCGATGGACCCGGCCCGGGTCCGCTCGAATCCACGCCCGAGGGCGAGGTTCTCGGCCACAGTCAGATCGGGGAAGGTGGAGTTCTGCTGGTGCACGAAGTGCAGACCCGCGGCCTTGGCCTTGGCCGTCGTGTGGGTGCGGGCGTCGGCCCAGTCCCCACCGATCGCCAACCGGCCGGCCTCGGGTACGACGACTCCGGCCAGCATCTTGATGAAGGTGGACTTGCCCGACCCGTTGCCGCCCATGAGTCCGTGGATGGCCCCCGTCGACACCGTGAGCGAGACATCGTCCAGCGCCTTGGTGGCGCCATAGGTCTTGCAGATGCCGTCCGTGGCGAGCGCCGGCGGCGCGAGGTCGAAGGAACCCGCGCCGCCGGTCGCCACGGCCAGATCGTTCACGAGCCCGCCTGCCAGATCTTCGTGTAGACGGTCTTGAAGTCTGTGATCGGCGCGGCGAAGGTGTCGGCGGGCAAGCCATGATCGCGGTCGTAGACCTGGATGCCGACGCCACCAGGCACTCCGGGCTCGCCGGCGAGGTAGCGGTTGAGCAGGTCGGCAGCCGCCCAGGCCTCGTAGGTGTAGTCGATCCCGTAGCCGGCGTCCTGGCCCTGGCCCTCGCGGATCAGGTCGTTGTTGGCCTTGAAACCGGTGCCGCCGATGACCAAGAGATCCTTGGACCGACCCGAGCCGCGGATCGCGGCCGCGCCTCCACCGGTGAGCAGGTCGTCGTACGAGAACTCCACAGCGTTGGCGGTCGGGTTCCGCAGCAGCGTCTGCTCGACCTTCGTCTGAAGGTCCGGCCCGAGCACAGCGGCCGAGGTCTGGACCGTCTGGACGATCTGGCAGGTGTCGCACGTATTCATCTCCGCGACGAAGCCTTCGTGCAGGGCCTTGGTGGTGATCAGGTCCGGTACCGCGATCTCGATGACCTTGGCCTTGCCCTCGGTCTTGGCGATGATCCAATCGGCCTGAGCCGCTCCCAGAGCCTTCGACCAGTCGATGAAGCTTCCCTCGGAGTACTTGAGGTTCTCGGTGAACAGACTCGGCGCACTCGGGTCGACATCGCTGCAATCCGCGGCTTCCTCGGAGACGACAGGGATGCCGGCGTTCTTTGCCTCCTGGAACGCGGTGCGCGCGACGGGGCAGTCGATGGCGAAGTTCCAGATCACGTCTGCATGGGCGGCGATGGCCTGTCGGATGCCTTCCTGGTACAGGTTCGGCTGGAACTTGCCGTCGAAGATGGTCAGGTGCCAGCCGAGGATCGCCGCAGCCTGACGCGCCGCCTGGGCGACAGCCGATCCCGTGGGTGCCTGGACGCCGACGTTGACCATGAACACGTTCTTGCCTCGCTGCGCCGCGGGTCCGGTCGACGGCGGCTCCTTGTACGACGCGCCGGCGTACAGGGCGTCGAGCTTCTTCTGGGCGGCTTCCGCGTTCGCCTTCTCCTGGCTCGTCGCGGGGCCGCCGGTACCTCCGCTGCTCGAGGTCTCGGTGCTGCAGGCAGCGAGTGCCGTCGAGAGGAGGAGGGCCGCAGCAGCCGCGCCCCACCGTCGTCCGCGCTTGTTCAGGATCGTCATTCGAGACTCTTCTCTCCCGGGTCCCCGAAGCACGAGGACGGCTTGATCGGGAAATATGGGCTGGGTCACACGTGTCGCGTTACACCGATCCCGACAATGCGCTCGCGGAGTTTGCAGCTTCCTGATGAGTCGCCGGGTGCTCACCCACCGTCGGGGGAGCTCAATTGCTGCGCTCGTGCACAAGCCGAGCCGATTGTTCGCGGATCATGTAGACCGGGTCGGAGGCCGCGGTGAGCAGGATGTGACGCAGCTCAAAGCCCATCGATGGAGTAGAGATGACAGCGACCGCACCCACCACCCCGACCGCCGAGCAGGAGATGCTCAACTGGGGCCGCCTGCTGATGGACGGCCTTCCGTACGCCGACCTGCTGGCCGCCCGCGACCGCGATCCCGAGGTCAACTGGTTCGACTTCTGGATGGGGCGGGCCGACCACTACGAGAAGCTCGCCGACGCGGCGCTGGCCGCCGGTCACGACATGACCGCCGGGTACTGGCTGTGGGTCGGGTCGATGTCCGCCCAGTACGCGCAGTTCCTGTGGTTCGACGAACGGCGCCCGCGTGGCCAGAAGCGCAAGGCCGAGCTCTACCACCGCGCCGCGCCCCTCCTCGACCCGCCGGCCGAGCGGGTCGACCTGCCCATCGACGCGACCACCATCGTCGGGTACCTGCGGCTCCCCCGGGGCACTGCACCAGGTGCGGCGGTCCCCTGCGCGGTGCTGCTCGGCGGCCTGGAGTCGACGAAGGAGGAGAGCTACCTGTTCGAGAACCTGCTCCTCGAACGCGGCATGGCAACGTTCACCTTCGACGGGCCCGGTCAGGGGGAGATGTTCGAGGACGTGGCCCTGTCCGGTGACTACGACCGCTACACGAGCCGGGTGCTCGACCACCTGATCACGCTGGACACCATCGACTCCGATCGCGTCGGTGTCCTCGGCCGCAGCCTCGGGGGGCACTACGCCTTGCGGGCCGCGGCCTGCGACCAGCGGTTCCGGGCGTGTGTCTCGTGGGGTGGCTTCATCCAGATGGACGAGTGGGACTTCGAGACCCCGATGACCAAGCAGAGCTGGAAGTACGTCACCAAGGCGGCCGACCTGGAGGAGGCCCGGATCCGAGTGCGTGACGCCCTGGACGTGCGCCCAATCCTCGGCGACATCACCTGCCCGACCTACGTCCAGCACGGAGCCCTGGACGAGATCCCGATCACCGAGATCGACGAGACCCGACGGCTCCTCGCCAACGCCCCCCTCGTCCTGGACATCGAGCCGACCGGCGATCACTGCTGCCACAACCTCGGCCCAGCGCCGCGGCTACGGATGGCCGACTGGCTGGCCGACCAGCTCGGCGCCTGAGCGACGAGACCACTACCCGAACGGAGAGACCGATGCTGAACGAGATCAAGTCCGCCACCGCGGCCGACGTCAACCTGGAGTCCTGGCAGCCCGAGGGCGTCACAATCCTCGCCGGCGATCCTGCCGGCCGTGGCTTCACGCTTCACGAGGACTTCGAGAACGGCGCGCGTGGCGCCGGCATCTTCGAGTGCGAGGCCTCGAAAACGACGTACGAGCTCGAGACCAACGAGATCATCTATGTCCTCGAGGGTGAGGCGACGATCGAGCTCGACAACGGCTCGCGGGCCGACCTGAAGGCCGGCGATGTGGCCTTCCTTCCTGCCGGGCACCTCTCGACGTGGACGTTCCACACCAGGTTCCGGGAGTTCTGGGTCCTCGCCGACTGACACTCCGCCGACGACACGAGGCCTCCCGGGCGCTGCCCGGGAGGCCTCGTCGTGCGTCGTGGGTCAGTGACTGACGAAGACGTGCCGCATCCGACCGATGCCGGCGACCCAGGTCACCAGCTCGTCCCCTGGGCGCAGGAACTGTTGCGGAGACCGGCCCTGGCCGACACCCGCCGGCGTGCCCGTGAAGATGACGTCGCCCGGCTGCAGGGTGACAGTGGCGGACAGGTACGCGACCAGCTCGGGTACCGAGAAGACGAGCTCGCTCGTGCGACTCTGCTGGACCGGCTCGCCGTTGAGCGAGCAGCCCAGCTCGAGGTCGTCGGGGTCGGCCAGCTCGTCGGTCGTGACCAGCACCGGCCCCATCGGACCGAAGCCGGGGTGGGACTTGGCGAGGCTGAACTGCGGGAGTGCACCCGCCATCTGGACGACGCGTTCGGACAGATCCTGACCGACGGTGAGGCCGGCGACGTAGTCCCACCCGCGGTCGACGGGGACGTTGCGAGCCTCGCGCCCGATGACGGCGACCAGCTCGACCTCCCAGTCGACGTTCCCGCCAGGCAGGGCGATCTCCCCGGTCGGCCCGTTCAACGAGGACCGGAACTTCGTGAACGTCGGCGGCGCCTCTGGCACCGGGAGTCCCGACTCGGCCGCGTGATCGCGATAGTTGAGGCCGATCGCGAAGACCTGGCCGGGCGCGGGGACCGGCGGCCCGAGCCGCTCGGGGGCGGCAGGCGGAGTGACCTCGGCGCCGACGGCAGGTCCGCGCGCCCAGTCGCAGAACTCCTCCCAGCGTGCGAACACCGACTGCGGATCGGCACCGAAGCGTCCGACACTGGCCGACTCGACATCGACGTCGCCGTCGGTCAGCCGGATCGTCAGGCGCCCGTCAACGTTGGCGATCCTCACGTCGCCGTCCAGCCGCCATCGATCACGAGCTCGGTCCCGGTCACCCAACGCGACTCGTCCGAGGCGAGATACAACACGCCGTAACCGATGTCCTCGGGCTCGCCCAGGAAGCCGATCGGGTGCGCGGCGACCAGCGCGTCGTACGCCGCCTGGGGGTCGGGCTGCTGCGCGAGGTAGGCATCAGTCAGCGGTCCCCGCACGAAGGAGGGATGGACGGAGTTCACCCGCACCCGGTTGCGTTCACGGCCGCAGTGCAGCGCGGCCGACTTGGTGAGCAGCCGTACGCCGCCCTTGCTGGCGTCGTACGCCGCCATGTCGGGATCGGCCACGATCCCCTCGACGGAGGAGATGTTGACGATCGACCCTCCTCCGGCCGCGGCGATCGCCGGGATGCCGTGCTTGAGCCCGAGGAAGACCCCTTCGAGGTTGACGGCTTGTACCCGTCGCCACTCCTCGAGGGTCGTGTCCACGACATTCCGCTGCAGAGCGAGGCCGGCGTTGTTGACCAGCACATGCGGACCGCCGAGGCGCCGTTGGACATCATCCACGACGCGTTGCCAACAGGACTCGTCGGTGACGTCGAGCTCGACGTACGACGCCTGCCCGCCAGCCGCCGCGATCGCTGCTGCCGTATCGGTGTCGGCGCACACGTCGGCGACGACGACGTGCGCGCCCTCGCGAGCGAGGACCTCGGCGATACCGCGGCCGATTCCCTGAGCGGCCCCGGTGACGATGACGGTGCGCCCGTCCATCCTTCCCATCGTCAGGCCCAGTCCGCGGCCTCGGCGAGCGGTCCGGCGAGCAGACCGCCGTCGATGACGAAGTCGGCTCCGGTGCAGTAGCTGCTCTCGTCGGAGACGAGGAAGCCGATGAGACGAGCGACCTCCTCTGGCTCGCCGATCCGGCCCAGGAGCACGGAGGCGCCGGAGTGCCCTTTGTTCGCCCGGATGCTCTCCCGCTGGCCCGAGCCTTGGCCGCCCATCATCGTGTCGATGAAGCCCGGCATGACGGTGTTGACGCGGATCCCGTCGTCGGCCAGCTCGCTGGCCGCCTGCCGGGTGATGCCGCGTACCGCCCACTTCGCTGCGCTGTAGGCGCCGAGCAAGGGCTGCCCGACGGCTCCGGAGACCGAGGAGACGTTGACGATCGATCCGCCGCCCGCCGCACGCATGGCGGCCGCGACGGCGCGAATCCCGAGCCATACCCCGGTCTGGTCCACGGCGACGACCTTGGCGTAGTCCTCCAGCGTGGTGGACTCGATGGAGCCGTCGGTGGCGATACCCGCGCAGGACACGAGCGCGTTCACCGCGCCGTACCGCTGCACCGCGGTGTCCACGATCGATGACCACTGCTCGGGCGAGCTCACGTCGAGGCGGTGGTACGACGCCGACGGTCCGAGGTCGTCCTCGACGCTCGCCTTCGCGTCGAGGAGGTCACCGACGAGGACGTTCGCCCCACGCGCGACCAGCAACCGCGCGGTGGCGCGTCCGATGCCATGCTCGGACGCGCCCCCGGTCACGATCACGACGGTGCCGGCGAGCGAGCCCACCAACAGGTCATCACGCATCGACGGGCTCCCCGCTCACCTCGGAGGTGGCGATCCCGGCGTACACGTCGGGGCGACTGCGGCGCAGCCACACGCCGTAGATCGTGCCGCCGACTGCGATGGAGAGCAGCACCCAGGGCAGCGAGTTGATGAAGGTGGACGACAGGCCGGTGAGGGTGCTGAAGTTCTTGAGGATCAGGTACACGAACGCCGACAGGCACACGAACGCCGCAGCCGTCGAGGCCAGCGTCCACACCAGCCGCTCACCGGTCCGCCAGAAGTACAGGCCGATCGCCGCCGCGGCCGCCACCTGGAGCAGGACCACACCGAGCACACCGAGACCCGTCATGGTGGTCACGACGTCGAGATACGGGTCCAGCCCGGAGGAGACGGCGATGACGACCACCACGAGAGCGACGACGGAGTGCACGAGGCGCGCCCGCGAGGGCGTGCCGAAGCGCGGGTGCGATGCGCCGACCCACGACGGCAGGAGGCGCTCCCGGCCGGCGGTGAACAGGTACCGGTTGGCCGCGTTGTGCAGCGCGAGGGTCGCGGCCAGCATGCTCGTCATGTAGGTGACGTCCATGGCCTTGGTGACCGCAGAGTTGGCGTAGGTGTCGCTGAGGTTGAAGAAGGTGTCCACGAGCTGGGTGTTGGCAACTGTCTGGACCTGGTCCGGCCCGATCGCGCCGACCGCGATCCAGGTGGAGAGGAAGTAGAACACCGTGATTGCGATGACCGAGAGGTACGTCGCGCGCGGCACCGTGCGACGCGGGTCGGGCGATTCCTCGCCGTACAGCGCCGCCGACTCGAAGCCGATGTAGGACAGCAGGGCGAACATCATGCCGAGCGCGAAGGACCCGGTACTGAACACGTGCTGCGGAGCGAGGATCGTCATCGGGAAGGCGTGCAGGCCCTTGTGGGCCACGATCGCCACGTCGAGGATGAGGATGATCGAGACCTCGATTGCCAGCAGGACGACCAGCACCCGGGCGGCCACGTCGATCTCGCGGTAGCCAAGTGCTCCCACCAGGACGACGCACACCAACGAGATGATCGACCAGTTGACGTTCCAGCCGAACCACTGGTCGAACAGGATCGAGCCGAAATAGCCGACACCCGCGACGCAGGTCATCGCGACGGCGTTGTAGGCAACGACCGCGACCAGCGCAGCCCCGACCGCGGGCGGCTTGCCCAGGCCCTTCGCGATGTACTGGTAGAAGCCGCTCGCGCTGCTCATCCGGCGGCTCATCGCCGCGTAGCCGACCGAGAAGAGCAGCAGGACGAGTCCGGCGATGAGGAAGGCGGCGGGCGTCGAGGCGCCGCTGCCGAGGGCGAAGCTGAGCGGGATGATGCCGACGACGCAGGACATCGGGGCGGCTGCCGCGACGACCATGACGGCGATCTTCGGAGCGGTCAGCTCGCCCTTGAGCTCACCGGCCGTCTCGGTGATGGCGGGGGCTTTCGATGAAGTCATGTGGGTACTCCTGGGAGGGGTGGCCGTCAGGCCGGGTCGGATGCCGTGAGCACCTGGGCGATGAATCCGTCAGCACCGTGGCCCCGATCCACGGCGGTCTGAAGGTTGCTGACAGCGGCGGCCATGATGGTTCCCCGCTGGCCTGCGGCCTGCATGGTCGACTGCCACTGACGCATCGCGCCGAGGTAGATGTCGATGGTCGCCTCGCTGCTGGCGAACTCCTCCTTGGCGAGCTCGGACACGAGCTGGGTCGCCTGGGCGCGGAAGAGGTCGAACCAGTAGTCGAGCGAGACCTCGGGGCGCGACGGGTCGATGCCGCTCCCGCGCAGGAAGGCCAACGCCTCGCAGAAGGCCGCTAAGCCGGCGGTGTAGAAGGTGCCCGCGAGCGCGGCGTCGAGGACGCTCGCCGCACCCGGGTCCTCGCCGACGTACACGCTTCCGCCGGCGATGGCCCTCAGCGCCGACTCGTGCTCGTCCCAGACCGTCCGGTCGCCGGAGTAGTTGACGAGCGAGGCGGCTCCCCCGATGTCGGAGGGGTAGCACTGGATCGTGCCGTCGAGGTAGCGCCCGCCGTGGCTCTCGATGAGCTCGGCCGCCCGCGTGGCCAACGTCGGGGTTCCTGACATCAGGTTGATCACGGACTTGCCACGCAGCACGGGGAGATGACCGTCCAGAACCTCCAGCGCCGCGTCCAGGTCGACGAGCATGAGGATCACGGCGTCGCTGTCCGCGAGGGCGGATGCGACGTCGTCGTGCACGGTCACGCCGGCGTCGGCGAGCACCTCTGCCCGAGCGGTCGTGCGGTTCCAGGCACCGGTCGACGCGGGCGCTGCCGCGAGGGCACGGGCGACCGCGGAGCCCATGAGGCCCGTGCCGAGGACTGAGTAGTATATCTGTCCGCCTTCAATGCGAGAGGAGTGATTCAGGTCACCGAACAGTCGTCCTCATCGCCGGTGAACGCCTATGCGGATCCGGACAGATCCGCCCGTGCGCCTTGGCGTCTTCCGCAGGAAGCGAACTGTCAGGACGAACGCAGTCGGCGGTCCTCGTGCACGGGGAACCCCGCTCGGGTCTCGCCGATCAGGTCCAGGTCGATGTCGACCAGGAGGACCCCTTCGTCGGTGTCGAGCTCCGCGACCACCTCGCCGGTCGGCGACACCACCTGGCTGTGGCCGCCCATGGTGAGGCCTGCGTGTCGTCCGGCGGTGTTGCACTGCACGATCCACACCTGGTCCTCGACCGCGCGGGCGCGCCCGAGCAGCCGCCAGTGCTCGACGCGCGGAAGCGGCCAGGCAGCGGGGACGAGGACGAGTCCGACACCGCGATCGAGCAAGGCCCGGAACAGCTCGGGGAAGCGGAGGTCGTAGCAGGTAGCGAGTCCGGCACGTACGTCGCCGTGCCCGATCTCAAGGTCGGCGACAGCGAGCTCGGTCCCGGCCTCGAGCAAGCGGGGTTCTCCGTCGCCGAACCCGAACCGGTGGATCTTGCGGTAGGTGGCGTGCAGCTCGCCGTCCAGCCCGATGAGGACGGAGGTGTTCCACAGCCCCCGGCCCTCTCGCCCGCGATCGGCGCCGGGCGGAGCGCTCTCGATGATCGAGCCTCCGTGCAACCAGAAGCCGCGACGGGCAGCCACCTCGCGGAGGCGTCGCACGAGCGCGCCGTCGATCGGTTGTGCCTGGGCGGCCCACCGGTCGGACGCGAAGCCGCCGTGGGCCCACAGCTCGGGCAGCACGACGAGGTCGACGTCGGCGAGCTCATCGAGCTGTGCCGTGACACGGTCGACGCGCGACTCGAGGGTCTCGTCGTCGCCGTACCCGACCTGCACCAGGGCGAGCCGGACGAGGGAGGTCATGCAGTGGTCTCCGATCGGTGCGAGTGGATCGCCCGGTGGATCTTCTCGGGCGTCAGCGGAAGGTCGCGCAGCACGACGCCGAAGGGGACCAGCGCGTCGTTGACGGCATTGAGCACGGCCGCGGGTGAGGCGATCAGCCCCGACTCCCCCATGCCCTTGACGCCGGAGGCGGTGTGCGAGGACGGGGTCTCCAGGTGGTGGATCTCGAAGGGAGGCGAGACGTCCATGGTCGGCAGGCCGTAGTCGAGGAAGGTCGTGGCGAGCAGCTGGCCCGACTCGTCGTACGCGAGCTCCTCGAAGACCGCGGCACCGATGCCCTGCACCACCCCGCCACGGATCTGACCTTCGACAATGTTCGGGTTGATCACGGTGCCGCAGTCCTCGACGGAGAAGACCTTCTCGAACCGGATGAAGCCGGTGTCGGGATCGATCTCGACGATCATCGCGTGACCGCCGTTGCTGAACATCGGCCGCGCGGCGTCGTAAGCCAGCGTCGCCTCCAACGTCGGGTCGAAGTCATCGGGCCACGAGGACATGTCGAAGTAGATCGAGGTGGCCACGTCGGAGATGGGAAGAGCGGAGTCGGGCGCACCGACCACGGACGCCTTGCCGTCGGCGAGCTCGATGTCGTCCACGGCGGCTTCGAGCAGGTTGGCAGCGACGATCCGCACCTTCTCGCGGATCACACCTGCAGCCCGCGCTACCGCGCCACCCGCGATCACCGCACCACGGCTGCCGACCGTTCCCGATCCGTAGGCGTGCGAGGTCGAGGTGGCCGTGTGGACCGTGACGTCCTCCACGGCGATGCCGAGCGTGTCCGCGGCCATCTGAGCCATCGTCGTGGCAAGACCCTGGCCCTGCGCCGTGAGCCCGATCGTGACCGTCGCGGTACCGTTCGGGTCCATCCGCACGGTCGCGGTGTCGTGGTAGACATCGCCCAGGCCGTGCTTCTGGCTGGTCGCGGTGGACTCGCCGCTGCTCTCGACGAAGCAGCTGAGGCCGAGGCCCAGGTAGCGTCCCTCCGCACGCGCCTTCGCCTGGCGCTCGAGGAAGGCGGGGTAGTCGACCATCCGTTCGAGGCTGTCGATCGTCTCCAGCCAGCTGCCCTCGTCGTACACGATGCCCTGCGCGTTGGTCCACGGGAAGTCGCGCACCACGTTGAGCCGGCGGAAGTCGAACGGGGACATTCCCAGGGCACGCGCCGCGTCGTCCGCGAGGCACTCCCGAGCGAGCGTGCCCGCCATGTAGCCGACGCCGCGGTAGGCACCGACCGGGGTCTTGTTGGTCGCGACCGCCTTGTAGGAGTACTCGGCGGCCGGTACGTCGTACATGCCGCTCGGTGTCATGACGGCGGCACACCAGGGCTCCACGGCCATCGACCACGGCGGCTGGTGGTACGCACCACCGTCACCGAGGGCATGCGTGCGCACCGCGGTGATCCGTCCTCCGCCGTCGAGCGCGTAGGAGATGTCGACGTACTGCTCGTGCGCGTGGGTCCCGGCCATGAGGTTCTCCCGACGGTCCTCGACCCACTTCACGGGCCGATCGACCTCGCGCGCGAGCAGCGGCAGAAGCATCTCCTCGACGTACACGTGCGCCTTCTGGCCGAAGCCACCGCCGGTGTCCGGCGTGATGACCTCGATGCCCTGCTCCGGAAAGCCGAGGTACGCCGTCAGGCAGTACCGCAGGTAGTGCGGCATCTGGGTCCCGGTCCAGACCTTCAGCTGCCGCGACGCCCAGTCGTAGGTCGCGATCACGCCGCGGGTCTCCATCGGGGCCGCCGACACCCGGCAGGTGTAGAAACGGCCCTGCACCACGGTCTCGGCGGCGTCGAAGGCCCCGACGACATCGCCGTGGGTGTCGCCTCCGGACAGGCCGACGTTGTCGGGGAGCTGGCCGTTGGCGACCGCCTCGACCGCGACTGCGGCGTCAGCCCCGACGACGGCCGGCAGCTCCTCGAAGTCCCACTCGACCCGCTCGGCGGCGTCCTCGGCGACGTACCTCGACTCGGCGACGACGACCGCGACGGGCTCTCCGACATAGCACAGCTCGTCGTGCGCGAGCAGCGGCATCGTCGTCGGGTTGCACCCCTCGACGGCGAACTCGCCGACGAGGCCCTCGCTGTGCTGCAGCGCATCGGCTCCGGTCCACGCGAGGAAGACCCCCGGTAGGTCAAGCGCGCCGGAGACATCGATGCTGGTGATCCGCGCATGTGCCACGGGCGAGCGGACGAAGGCGACGTGCAGCTCGCCGGGCAGGGTCACGTCGGCGAGGAACTGGCCGCGGCCGCTCAGCAGCCGGGGATCCTCCGAGCGCAGGACCCGGGTCCCGATCGACCGCGCGGCGACCTTCGGCGTCCGGAGGTGGTCGTAGGACTCCTTCATCGCTCGGTCCCTTCCTGCCCGGCGGCAGCTGCCTCTTCGACGGCTTCGATGATGGTCTGGTAGCCGGTGCAGCGGCAGAGCGATCCCGACACGGTCTCGACGATCTCGTCGCGCGACGGGGTCGGGTTGGTCTCGAGCAGCGAGGTGGCCGACATCAGGAAGCCGGCCGTGCAGAACCCGCACTGCAAACCGTGGTTGTTGCGGAAGGCTTGCTGGAGGGCGTTCAGCTCGGCACCGTCCGACAGGCTCTCGACGGTCCGGACCAGCCGACCCTCGGCCTGCACCGCGAGCATCAGGCACGAGCGGGCGGGCAGGTCGTCGACGAGCACCGTGCACGCACCGCACACGCCGTGTTCGCAACCGAGCTTGGTGCCGGTGAGAGCGGCGTCCTCCCGGATGAAGTCGGCGAGCGTTCGGCGGGCCTCGACCGTGCTGCGGTAGGTGCGACCATTGATGGACACTGCGATCGAGTGGAGGTCGTCGGGGGTCGTGGACACGTCAGGCTCCTTCGCTGAGATCGAGTACTGCGCGGCGCGTGAGCGTTCCGACGAGCGCACGCCGGAACGCTGCGCTGCCGTGGATGTCCGAGATCGGCTCGAGGCTCGAGGCGGCTGCTGCTTCTGCGGAGCGGGCCAGCTCCTCCCCCAGCTCGGCCCCCTCGAGGACCGCCTCGACCTCGGGCAACCGGGTCACGGTGCCGACCGCGCCACCCACGCTGACCCGGGGCCGGCTGACGGCGCCGCCCGCCACGTCAGCGGTCATGACCACGATGGCAAGGCCGTAATCGCCGGCCTTGCGGGCCGCCTCCTGGAAGGACCACCGGCGCTCCTCGCGTCGGATCCGTACGCCGACGAGGACCTCATCCGCTTGCATCGATGAGGTGAACGGACCGGTGAAGAAGTCGTCGATGGCGATCGCCCGATGACCGTTGGAGCCCACCACGTCGACCGTGGCCTCCGTGGCGAGCAGCACGGTCGGCCACTCGGCGGACGGATCGGCATGGGCCGTGCTGCCGCCGAAGGTACCGCGCGACCGGATCTGCGGATGGGCGATGTACCGGGCGGCGTACGGCAGCAGCGGCAACGCCCCAGCAAGGGCCTCCGACTCCTCGATCACCCGGTGTGTCACCCGCGCGCCGATCCGCACCTCGTCGCCGGCGACCTGGATCCGCCCGAGCCCGGGAACATCCTTGAGGTCGACCAGCACGCTGGGTCCGGCGAGCCGCATGGCCAGCAGCGGCATGAGGCTCTGGCCGCCTGCGATCACCTTCGCGTCCGGCTCGGCAGCAAGGACACTCACCACACCCTCGACACTCGTCGGAGCGACGTACCTGAACTTCGGTGGTTTCACGATCTTCCTCTCCTGCGTCCGCCAGCTCGGGCACGCCCGGCTAGCGTCCTACGGATCGCGCCTTGGCCGATGCGTATCCAGCGGCGAACACGCTGATCAGGGCCGCGCCGACGGCCACTAGCGTGCCGCCCGCGGGGATCGCCTTGGCCCACGACATGCCGCCCGCGAGGGCGAGGACGTCGAGCACCTCGTCGTCGGCCGGGCGCGGTGCCGCGGCGGGGGTGATCGCCGGAGCAGCCGCGGCTACCACAGCAGCAGAGGCAGGTGCCGACGGGTGGACGGTGCCGGCCGCGGCGGGCGCGAGTCCCTCGGCGGCGACCATCTCCTGCAGACGCTGGGCGAACAGACCCATCAGCGCGCCGCTGACGTCAGCCAGGACCCCGCGCCCGAACTGGGCGACCTTGCCGGTGAGGGCCAGCTCGGTCTCGACGCTCACCCGGGTGCCGCTGCCGTTGGGGTGCAGCGTGGCGGTCACGGTGGCTGTGGCGTCGCCCTGTCCGCGGGCATCCTTGCCGCGGGCCAGTAGGACGGCCCGGCGGTTGTCGATGTCCAGCTCGGTGAACTGTGCAACCCCCTTGTACTGCGCCGTGATCGGACCCACCTTGATCTTGGCCTGGCCCAGGAAGTCATCGCCCTCGCGCGAGGTGATCGACGCGCCGGGTAGGCAGGGCGCGACCTTCTCCAGATCGGTCAGGAGGGTCCAGGTCTGCTCCGGCGGCAGTGCCACCTCGAACTCGTTAAGCAACTGCATCGTTGTGTCTCCTTCTATCTGCTCGTATGGGAATCCTGGCACTGCCGGACGCCGGCGGAAGGCCCGCGACTCGGCCGATCACGCCGCGCAGGAGGCGCTACTGCAGCTGTGGCTGAGGCAGCCCGAACCGGTACTCCGGCGCACCCGGCGGGAAGGCTCCGCCGTGCTGGAGCACGGCCGCCATCGCCCGCACCTTGTTGAGGTAGGCGTGGCCGATCTGGAGCTGACGGGGCTCCCAGGACGCGAGTGCCGCGGTGACGTCGCCGCCGGTCGCCGCCAGGTTGTCCGCCAGGCCCCACGCGTCGGAGCACGCCTTCGCCGCACCGGCCGCGGCGTGGGGGCGCGGCGTGATCGCAGCGTCACCCATGAGGACCACGTCGTCGAAGACCATCCGGTCGATCGAGGCGTCCGAGACGATGGTCACGAACGGCTTCGACGCCGACCCGATCAGCTCGGCGAACGGGCCGTCGAGTTCCCGCGCCGCCCGTGCACGGAACTCGTCGAGGTTGTGCGGGGCGAGTGCCTCGTGGTGGACCGAGACCGGGCGGCGCACGCCGTCGGCCGCGGTCATGAGGTCGTCCAGGGCAGGGCCCTCCGCGACGTTCCAATACCACTGGAAGTTGAGACGGGCGTCCCCGGTGAGCCGGCCTTCGGCAGAGACCTGGGGGATCGGGTAGGCGATGATGTGGCTGTCGTCGAGGAGCCCGTAGCTGAAGGCGTCCTGGAAGAACTCCCACGTCTCAGCCGACACGTCGGCACGGTCGACCATGCCCCGCCAGGTGACGTAGCCGGCGTACGTCGGCATCACGCCGAGGAGGGCAGCACGCGCGACAGAGCCGCCACCGTCCGAGCACACGAACAGGTCGGCCTCGACGACCTCTCCGTCTGCGAGCTCGGCGACCGTCCGGCCGTGCTCCCGACGAAGGCCCGAAAGCGCCTTGCCGAGGTGGTAGCGCTCGGTGCCGAACGCATCCAGCAGCTGCCGGTACATCGCGTTGTACGCCGTGAAGCGCCACTCCGCGTCGACCTCACCGGTCAACACGCTGGTCGACGCGCCGTAGTACCGCATCGACGAGCTCGGCACGCTGACGTCGTCCAGTGTTGCTCCGGCACGCTCGACGACATAGCGGACCAGCTCGGGTTGGACCACGATCCCGGTCCCGAACCCGGACAACAGCTGTGGCGTGCGCTCGTAGACGTCGACGTCGCAGCCGATGTCGCGCAGCAGGTTGGCTGCGGTGAGTCCGCCGATCGACCCGCCGATGATGGCTACCTTCGGCATGCTCATGGTCGTGGTGCTTCCCCTCGTCGTGTGTCGGTCAGTTGGCTCGGAGCGGCAGGGCGATGGGGCGTAGCGGGGCGCCGCTGGCGCCGCGCAGCCGGATGGGCGCGGCGATCAGGCAGAACTCCTCGACACCGTCGCGCGACAGCTCCTCGAGGTTGGCCAGCTCGATCATCGGAACGCCCGCTTCGGCCAGGAAGTGGCAGTGGCCGGGCAGCCAGTTGTCCTCGTGCTGCGACGGACCGACCTCGACGCACTCCTGGTCGGCGGCGATGGCTGAGATGCCTTGACCGGTCAGCCAGTTCGCGGCCTCGAGGCTGAGTCCCGGAGGGTTGCCGAGCACCTTGGAACCGTCGGGCCAGTAGCGCATCCGTCCGGTCCGCACGAAGGCGACGTCGCCCGGCTCCAGGGTCAGTCCCGCCGCGGCGAGGGCCTTCTGGCAGTCCTCCACGGTGATCGCGTAGCTGTCCGGGAGGCAGTCGACACCGATCACCTTCGCGACGTCGAGCAGCACCCCGCGGGTGATGATCGGCGGGATGACCTCGGCGCCACCCTTGACCCAGCCGCGGCTACCGAGGTTCTCCTCGGCCTTGAAGTTGTTGTAGATCTGTCCGTCCACACCGAAGTGGTTCAGCGAATCGATGTGGGTCCCGGTGTGGGTGTACATGAAGATCACGTCGCCCGAGTAGCAGACGTGGCGGTTCACCGCATCGCCGACGCCGTTGAGGTTGTCGACCACCGTGCCCGCCGGGGTGTGGCTCATGTAGATCTGGTAGCTCGGGTCGCCCGCCGCCTGGAAGCTGGGCATGCCGACGAAGTAGTCGATGCTCAGGTCGTACGAGCGCGAGCCGTCGACCCGGGCCAGCACCGCCGCCGACTTCTCAGGGGTGAGGTGGTTGAGCGCGCCGAGCTCGTCGTCGGGCCCCCAGGGGCTCGTCGCGACCTTGATCCCGGCCTGCGCCCCCATCACTCGCCCTCGCGCACGAAGTCGACGACAGCTCGCTCGGCGAGCTGCGGCTTGAGCTTCGCGACGACCTCGAGGTGGAAGGGGTCGATCGAGTAGCGCTGCAGGTCCTCCCACGAAGCGAAGTCGTTGATGAGGACGCCGCTGAAGGGGGCGCCGTTGTCGCCCGGGTCGCCCTCGTGCGCGCCGAGCTCCCAGTACTTGATGTACGGGTACGGCTCGCGCAGCGTGTTCAGCAGCTCGATGACGTCATCGTTGCTGTGGCCCTCGGCCACCCGCCAGGAAAACACGTGTCGGATCATGGGCTTCTCCTTCAAGAACGCTGGACGACTCACGGGATTTCGTGTGGCGTCAGTCTCGGAGCGCTGGACATGAGGTGCCTCTTCATGCTCTGACAAGATCGCGACGCGGTTTGTCGGATTGGTGAGGGTCAGGCGCTCCTCCGGCGCGTCTACGTTGTGATGGTGACCACTGATCCGCGCCACGCTCCGCTGTTCGAGCCCCTCCAGGTCGGCCCGAAGACGTTCCGCAACCGCTTCTACGTTGCCCCGCACTGCTCGGGGCTCGGCGTCGAGTACCCGGGAGCGCAGGCCTACCTGCGCGGGATGCGGGCCGAGGGCGGCTGGGCTGCGGTCAACACCGAGTACTGCGCCGTGGACGCCGAGAGCGACGACGCGCCGTGGGTCCAGGCCCGGCTCATCGACCAGCGCGACGCGGCCAACCTTCGGCTCATGGTCGAGCGCGTGCACGAGTTCGACGCGCTCGCCGGCGTACAGCTGGTCTACATGGGACCCGACCACACCGGGTTCGTGACCCGCCTCCCCGCCGGCGGCCCGTCACAGGTCACCAGCCCCATGTCCGGGCACTCCTGCTACGAGCTCGACAAGCGCGACATCCGCCGCATCCAGAAGTCGTACGTCGACGCGGCGATCCGGGCGCGCGACATCGGCTTCGACCTCGTCCAGGTCGCGGCCCGCGAGGGCTTCTCCCTGCCGCTGCAGTTCCTGTGGCGTTACTGGAACCACCGCACGGACGAGTACGGCGGTTCCATCGAGAACCGCGTCCGCTTCTGGCGCGAGACGATCGAGCAGGTCCGCGACGCGGTCGGGGACGACTGCGCGATCGTGGCCGGGTTCTGCCTCGACTCCTTCAACGACGAGTCCGAGCGTGCGTTCAAGGTCAACGAGGACGGCATCGCCGTCGTCGAGCTGCTCGACGACCTGGTGGACCTGTGGGACATGCAGGTCGGTCACCTTGAGGACGACGTCAGCTCCTCGCGGTTCTTCGAGCCCTTCTGGCAGCGCAGCTACATCGAGCAGGTCCGTCCGTACGCCAAGAAGCCGATCGCCGCCGTCGGTCGCTTCACCGACCCGGAGCTGATGGCCCGCGCCGTCAAGGACGGGGTGATCGACATCATCGGTGCCGCTCGCCCGGCGATCGCCGATCCCTTCATCCCCCTCAAGATCAAGGAGGGACGCGGCGACGACATCCGCGAGTGCATCGGATGCAACATCTGCGTCTCCCGCTTCAACAACGGAGGCGGCCGCATCGTGTGCACCCAGAACGCGACCGTCGGCGAGGAGTACCGCCGCGGCTGGCACCCGGAGAGGTTCAACGCGTCCGAGGCGGCCGAGCGGCCCATCCTGATCGTCGGTGCCGGCCCGGCCGGCATGGAGTGCGCCCGCGTGCTGGGCGAGCGCGGCTTCGAGAACGTCCACCTCGTCGAACGTGAGGCGGAGGTCGGCGGCCACGTCAACTGGGTCTCCCAGCTGCCCGGATTCCGCACCTGGCGCCGCGTCGTGGAGTACCGCGAGGCACAGCTCGCGAAGCTGTCGAAGGTCACCGTGCTGACCAACCACCCGATGGGCGTCGATGACATCCTCGAGTACGGCGCTCAGACGGTCGTCCTGGCGACGGGCTCCGCTTGGGATCCCACGGGGACGAACCCCATCACGCACGTTCCGATCGACGGCGTCGCCGAGAACCCGGGGATGGTCTTCACCCCCGAGCAGGTCATGGTCGAGCGCGTGCAGTTGCCCGGCGACACGGTCGTCGTCTACGACTGCGATGGCTACTACATGGGGTCGAGCATCGCGGAGAAGCTCGCCAACGACGGCAAGTCGGTCACGCTGGTGTGCCCGGCGGACCAGGTCGGGTCCTACCTCTTCTTCACCGACGAGGGCGGGCACAACATGCACAGCCTGCTGCAGCTCGGCGTCGACATCGTGCCCAGCCACCTGGTCACGTCGATCGAACCGGGCAGGGTCAACGGTCATCACAGCTACCACTCCGGTCGTACGACGACGTGGGCCGCCGACTCCGTCGTGATGGTCACGCAGCGCCGCTCTCGCAACGACCTGTACGCCGACCTGACGAGCGACCCTGCGCGCCTCGCCGCCAACGACATCGAGCAGGTCTTCCGCATCGGCGACTGCGTCGAGCCGCGGGTGATCGCGGAGTCGGTGTTCGAGGGACATCGGCTGGCACGCGAGATCGATGCACCCGACCCGGCCGTCCCGCTCCCCTTCATCCGCGAGCAGCGGATCCTCGGCTGGCGCGAGGACGACTACGACGCCGAGCTGATCCACCGGCACCTGCCCTTGACTCCGGTCTCGCGCACTTCCGCCACGCAGCCGGCACGTTGACCATGGCCGCCGACCCACGTGCGACGGCCGTTCGTCTCACCGACGTGCGCCGGCTGACCGGCACGCACGCCGAGCACCTGTCGTACTGGATGGTCGATGCCGTGGCATCCGAGGACGAGGTCCTCACGCGGCCGACCCTGAACAGGGATCTCAGTGCTGACGTGTGCGTCGTCGGCGGCGGCTTCACCGGCCTGTGGACGGCCATCGAGCTGAAGCGACGCGACCCCGGCATCGATGTCGTGCTGATCGAGGCCAACATCTGCGGCGCCGGTGCGAGTGGGGCGAATGCCGGGATCGCGATGAACCTGTGGCCCAAGCTCGGCGCCATGATGGCTGCGGGCGGGACCGACGAGGCCGTCGCCCTCGCGCACGCCTCGACGCGCGCCGTCGACTTCCTCATCGACTTCTGCGAGACCAACGGCATCGACGCGCAGGTGCGGCAGACAGGTTGGCTCTGGGCCTCGACGAACCGCACCCAGGACGGCGCGTGGGACGACGTGGTCCGGACCGCCTCGTCGTACGACGGCTCGCCGTTCACGGTCCTCGATGCGACCGCGGCCTCAGAACTCGCAGGCACGCAGGTCCGCGGCGGTGTGCTGGACAGCACCTGCGCACACCTGCACCCGGGACTCCTGGCGCGCGGGCTCGCGCGGGTGGCCGAGGGGCTCGGCGTCCGGATCCACGAGCGCACCCCGGTGACCGGCATCCGGTACTCCACGGGCGATCCCGTCGTCACCACCCCGACCGGCTCGGTCCGCTCGTCAAGCGTTGTCCTCGCTGTGAACGCGTGGGCGGCGAGCTACCGGCAGTTCCGTCGGCACCTGGTCATGACCGCCTCCGACAATCTTGTCCTGGAGCCTGACAGGCCGCTGGTGGACCGCGGCCTGGCCAGCGTGTCGGACGCGGGTCGGTTGCTCGACTACTGGCGGCCGCTCGCGGACGGCAAGCTGTTGTTCGGAAAGGCCGGGCTGGGCCTCGGCTTCGGCGGACGCGGCGCGAGCACCCTGTACCAGCGGGCGCCGCGGGCAGGTCGGCTGCGGAGGCAGCTCCTCACTGCGCTGCCGGAGCTCTCCGGCGCACGGACCGTGTCGGCGTGGCGTGCGCCGGTCGAGTACTCCGTGTCGTCGCTGCCGTTCTTCGTCCCGCTCGCCGGGCATCCGCGCGTGTTCTGCGGCACCGGCTACTCCGGCGACGGGATCGGACCGTCGGTGCTCGGAGGGCGCGTGCTGGCAAGCCTGGTGATGGGCGTGCGCGACGAGCTGTCGACGTCGTTCCTGACCAGGGAGCCGGCTGGGCGTGGGCTCCCGCCGGAGCCGTTCCGATTCCTGGGCGGCCAGGCCGTCAAGGCCGCCCTGCTCCGGGGCGACCGGCTGGCGGATGCGGCCCGCCCGATCGACCCGCTCACCCGGCTGGTGAGCCGGATCGACCCGACCTCGTTCGTCGGCTGAGGAGGACCGGAGGGCACATGAGCACCGGGGTGATCACCAACGACGAGGTCCTCGCCGCCGCACGCCGCACCTGGCTGGCCGGCGAGGCGTTCGGCATGGCGACCGTGGTCGGGACTCGCGGTTCGGCCCCACGCCCGCTGGGCGCGCGGATGACCGTCGACCGCGACGGCGCGGCGCTCGGCTCGGTCTCCGGCGGCTGCGTGGAGGGTGCGGTGTACGAGCTCACGCAGGAGGTCATCGCCGACGGCACCCCCGTCCTGGAGAGCTACGGCTTCTCCGACGACGACGCGTTCGCGGTCGGGTTGACCTGCGGCGGCGAGCTCGACATCTTCGTCGAGCGTGTCGACGCACGCTCGTTCCCCCAGTTCGGCCTCTTCCTCGACGACATCGCTGCCGATCGACCCGTCGCGGTCGCCACGGTCATCGCCCACCCCGACCCGGCGCGCGTCGGGATGCGGATGCTGGTGCGCCCGGGCGATCCGGCACTGGGCGAGCGCGGAACACTAGGGAGCGACCACACCGACCGGGCGGCGTACGACGACGCGCTCGGCCTCCTCGCCGCCGGTGAGAGCGCCGTGCTCACCTACGGCACTGACGGCGAACGACTCGGTTCGGGCATGCAGGTCTTCGTCGACTCGCACGCACCGAGGGCGCGGATGCTGGTCTTCGGAGCGATCGACTTCGCGTCGGCCGTGTGCTCACTCGGGAGCTTCCTCGGCTATGAGGTCACCCTGTGCGACGCTCGGCCCGTCTTCGCGACCCGACGGCGTTTCCCGACCGCGGACCACCTGGTGGTCGAGTGGCCCCACCGCTACCTGGCGGCCGAACGCGACGCCGGACGCATCGACGAGAGGACCGCGATCGTGGTCCTCACCCACGACGCGAAATTCGACGTGCCGCTGCTCGAGGTCGCCCTGCGTCTCCCAGTCGCGTACATCGGCGCGATGGGGTCACGCCGTACCCACGAGGACCGGCTGTCCCGCCTCGCGGCGGTCGGCGTCACCCCGGACGAGATCGCGCGCATGCACAGCCCCATCGGGCTCGATCTCGGCGGCCGGACCCCCGAGGAGACGGCCCTCAGCATCGCCGCGGAGATCACCGCCCACCGCTGGGGCGGGTCCGGCAGCTCTCTGAACCGGACGCGCGGTGCGATCCACCAGCCGGCCGGTCACCGCGCGGTCGTGTCATGACCGAGGACGTGCCCTCCCTCGTCGAACGCCTCGCCGGCACCGGCTACCTCTGTGACACCAACCTGGCGACCACCACGTTCCTGGCGATCCGGATGGGGCGGCCGCTCCTGCTGGAGGGCGAGCCGGGTACCGGGAAGACGGCCCTGGCCGAAGCGCTGGGCGTCGCCCTGGGCCGCCGGGTGGTCAGGCTGCAGTGCTACGAGGGCATCGATGCGAGCCAGGCCCTCTACGACTGGAACTTCCCTCGCCAAATCCTGCACCTCAGGGCGTTGGAGGCCGCCGGATCCCGCATCGGCGACACGGGCTCGCCGGAGCAGCTCGAGCACAGCCTGTACGACGAGCGCTTCCTGCTCGACCGTCCGGTGCTGCAGGCGTTGCGCGGCGAGCCCGCCGTGCTCCTCATCGACGAGATCGACCGGGCCGACGACGAGTTCGAGGCCTTCCTGCTCGAGGTCCTCGCGACTGAGCGGATCACCATCCCGGAGCTGGGCACCATCCGAGCGACGACGCCTCCCCTCGTGGTCCTCACCTCGAACCGGACCCGTGAACTCCACGACGCCCTGAAGCGCCGCTGTCTCTACCACTGGATCGACCACCCCAGCCTGGATCAGGAGGTCGCGATCCTGCGATCACGGGCACCCGAGGTCTCCGAGCGGCTCGCACGCGCGGTGGCCGAGGTCGTGCACGCGCTGCGGCGGGAGGCCAACCTGCTCAAGCCGCCGGGCGTCGCCGAGTCGCTGGACTGGGCTCGCGCCCTGCACCGCCTGGGCGCAGTGGAGCTGGACCTGGTGTCGGCGACCGCCGCGATCGGAGCCCTGGTCAAGCACCGGGAGGACACCGACGAGGTCCGCGCGAGGCTCGCCGGCCTGTTGAGCGACTGACCGTGGTGGCCCCGGACCGTGATGCCGACGAGATCCTGGTCGGGTTCACCCACGCGCTCAGGGCCGCGGGGCTCGCGGTCGGCTCCGCCCGCTCGCGGGTGTTCCTCGAGGCCGCCGAGATGCTGGGACCGACAGCCGACGGGCTGCGCGGAGCCGGTCGCGCGACCCTGTGCTCCGGTCCCGGCGACCTCGAGATCCACGACGCTGTCTTCGACCTGTACTTCAACGGCGACCTGACCCTGCACCCCGGCCCGCACCTACCTCCGACCGAGGTCGAGCCCTCGCCGTTCGCCGCGTCGGACACCCCTGACGTCCACGCCGACGACGCGCCCGGCTCGCCCGTCACCGTCACCGCCAGTCCGACCGAGGTCCTCCGCACCCGCGACCTCGGCGAGCTGGCCGCCTCGGAGAAGCACCGGGTCGACGAGCTGATCAGCCGACTCGTGCCGCGTTCCGCCCTTCGGCGTACCGCCCGGCGGGAGCGGCATCGCCACGGCGAGCTGGACGCCGTCCGGACGCTGAGAGCCATGCTCCGCCGGTTCGGCGAGCCGAGCGCGATCGAGCACCGCCGCGCGACCCGACGACCGCGTCGGATCGTCCTGGTCTTGGACATCTCCGGCTCGATGACCCCGTACGCCGACGCGACCCTGCGCCTGGCCCACCGGATGACGCAGGCACTCCCCGGGCCGGTCGAGACGTTCGCGGTCGGCACGCGGGCGACATCGCTGACCCGGCAGCTGCGCACGCGGTCGACCGATCGGGCGCTGAGCGCCGTGGCGAGCGCCATCCCGGACTGGTCCGGCGGGACCCGTCTCGGCGACAACCTGCGGGCACTCCTGCGCGATCGTGTCGTTCGTCAGGCGGTCCGTGGCTCCGTCGTCGTGATCTTCAGCGACGGATGGGAGGCGGGAGACGTGACGCTGCTCGGCGACCAGGTCCGTCGGCTCCACCTGCTCGCCCACCGGACCGTGTGGGTCAACCCGCACCGCGGCAAGGTCGGCTATCGGCCCGTGCAGCGAGGGGTTCTGGCGATCCGTCCCCACGTCGACCACTTCGTCGCAGGACACTCCGTCGCGGCTTTTGCCGACCTTCTCGACCTCGTCGCCGAGGTGTGAGGCGGTCAGTCCCGGTCGCGAAGCGGGGCGAGCGCGGCGGTGAGGCGCGACATCTCGTCCAGCATGGCCTTGGCGGCACCGTCCAGTCCGGCGTCCGGGACGAACGCGTCGTGCTCGATCCGGGACGCGAAGCTCGGGATCGACACGGCCTCGACCGCAGGAACCATGCGTAGTGCCGCGAGCACCGGCTTCAGCGATGCGACGGACCGCAGGCCCCCCGACACGCCGCCGTAGGACACCAGCCCGACCGGCTTGTCGGCCCACTCGACGAACAGGAAGTCGAGGGCGTTCTTCAGCGAGGCAGGGAACGAGTGGTTGTACTCGGGAGTCACGATCACGAAGGCGTCGGCACGGGCCACCGTGCTGCTCCAGGCCCGGGTGTGGTCCTGGGTGTAGCGCTGCATGCTGGGGTGGTGGGGCTCGTCGAGGAGGGGGAGACCGACCTCCGCGAGATCGACGAGCTCGACCTCGAACCCGGCATGGGCCTGGGCAACGTCGGCGATCCAATGCGCGACAGCGTCCCCGCGGCGGCCGGGGCGGGTGCTGGCGACGATGATCTGGAGAACGGGCAGGGTCATGACAGCTCCTTGTCGACGGAGCGAGCGGATCCCGCTCCGGGGGTGAGGGTCCAGCCACGGGCGCGTGCCAGGACTGGGGTGCGTGGATCGGTCAGCGCGTGATCGGCGCAGAGAGTGGCGAGGTACTCGACCTGGACGGCCCACGGACGTCGATCGACGACCACCGCCGACAGCGCGACAGCGGCGTCCTCGGGTGCGGTGCGCAGCGCGTTCCACGCGATCTCGAGGTCGTCGTACCCGATGGCTGCGCCGGCGGTGCCGACCTCGGACTCGACGACCTCGTTCCGGAGGCGGTCGAAGGCGCGCAGCACGTCGGCACCGGTCAGCGGGGCTGCCGAGGCGCGGACGAGGGTGGTGGTCACCCCTGTGGACGTCGGTGCGGTCGTGGTGGTCACGGGTACAGCCCTCTCGCTCGGTGTGCTTCGGCCACGGTCTCGACGGCGATCGACGTCGCTGCCGTTCGCAGGGTCAGGCCGTGCTGGACGGCGTGGTCCCGGACCCGGTGCCACGCCAGCACCATCCGCTCCTCGAGTCGCTGCTCGACCTCCCGGACCGACCACCAGTACGTCTGGTTGGCCTGCGCCCACTCGAAATAGGAAACGACGACCCCACCCGCGTTGGCGAGGATGTCCGGAACGACGACGACACCCGACGCGGCCAGGATCTCGTCGGCGGCCGCGGTGACAGGTCCGTTCGCGCCCTCGACGACGATCCCGGCCCGAACGCGCCGCGCGTTGTCGGCGTGGATCACGCTCTCGACAGCGGCCGGTACCAGCACCGTGACCTCGAGCTCGAGGAGCTCCTCCTTGCAGGCGAGCTGGTCGGCGCCGGGGAACCCGGCGACCGAGCCGGTCTCGTCGACGTACCGCTCGAGCCCGGGGACGTCGAGCCCGCCGGCGGCGTGGACCGCGGCGTACTGGTCGCTGACTGCGACGACCCTGACCCCCCTCTCGTGGAGGATGTGTGCGACGCCACGACCGACCTTGCCGAAGCCCTGGACCGCGACCGACGCGTCCGCCACGACCAAGGACTGGTCCGCGAGCGCGCACACCGCGACGTGGACGACCCCCAGCGACGTCGCCATCGCCCTGCCGAGGGATCCGCCGAGGCTCAGCGGCTTACCCGTCACCACACCGAGCACCGTCTGTCCCCGCGCCACCGAGTAGGTGTCCATCAGCCACGCCATCGTCTGCTCGTCGGTCCCGATGTCAGGGGCCGGGATGTCGATCTCCGGGCCGATGAACGTGGCGATCTCGCTCGTGTAGCGACGTGTGACCCGCTCGAGCTCGGCGAGGCTGTAGCGCCTCGGATCGATCGCGACGCCGCCCTTGGCACCGCCGTAGGGCACGTCGAGAAGCGCGCACTTCCATGTCATCCAGATCGCGAGAGCACGCACCTCGTCGAGGTCGACCGACGGGCTGAACCTGAGGCCGCCCTTGGCCGGCCCACGCGACAGGTTGTGCTGGACCCGGTGACCGGTGAGCACCTCGATCGAACCGTCGTCACGGCGCAGCGGGATGCTGACCGTCATCTCGCGGCGCGCGACGGCAAGCATCTGGTAGACGCTGTCGTCGTACCCGAGCAGATCGACCGCTGCCCGTAGCTGTAGCCGGGCATTGTGCAGGGGCGTCGCCGTCGTGGCCTCGCCGCGCTCCACCGCCAGCGTCATCGTCAGGCTCCCGGGGTCGTGTAGTCGAAGAACCCGCGTCCGGTCTTGCGTCCGAGCTGCTGTGCCTTGACCATCCGCAACAACAGCGCCGGCGGCGCGAAGTGCAGCTCCTTGAACTCCTCGTACATCGACTCCGCGATGGCGGCCGTCGTGTCGAGCCCGATCAGGTCCGCGAGCTCCAACGGGCCCATCGGGTGGGCACAGCCCAGCCGCATGCCCGCGTCGATGTCGTTGGCGGAGGCGAAGCCGGACTCGAGCATCCGGACCGCCGACAGCAGGTACGGGATCAGCAGCGCGTTGACCACGAAACCAGCGCGATCCTGCGAGGTGATCACCTGCTTGCCGAGCGCCGAGGTCACGAAGTCGGTCGCGATCTCGACCGTCTGCGGCGAGGTCTTGAGAGAGGTGACGATCTCGACCAACGGCAGGACAGGCACCGGGTTGAAGAAGTGGATCCCGACCACCTTGTCAGCCCGGCCGGTCGACATGGCGAGGTTGATGATCGGGATCGAGGAGGTGTTGGAGGCGAGGATCGCGTCCGGACCGACGATCGAGTCCAGCTGCGAGAACAGCGCGCTCTTCGCGGCCGGGTCCTCGACGACCGCCTCGACGACGAGGTCGCGGTCGTGCAGGTCGGCCAGGTTGCTGGTGAACCGGAGGTGTCCCAAGGCCCGTTCGTGCACCTCGTCGGTCAGCTTGCCCTTGCGCAACGCACGCGCCAGGGAGCCGGTGATCCTCGCCCGCGCCTGGTCGACCCGCGCGTCGTCGGTCTCGCACACGAGCACGTCGAGGCTCGCGCGGGCACACACCTCGGCGATGCCTGATCCCATCTGGCCGGCACCGACGACGGCGATCTTGCGGAGGGAGTTCATGGTCCTGTCCTGGTGGTGGAGGTGGAGATCCGCCGGCCGCGGCGGGAGTTTGCCAACGAGTGCGCCGCGGCCGGCGGAGCGAAGGGGCGGTCAGCGGAAGGCGGGCTGACCGGTCATGGCCTGACCGACCACGAGGGTGTGCATCTCGACGGTCCCCTCATAGGTGAGGACCGACTCGAGGTTGTTGGCGTGCCGGATGACCGGGTACTCCAACGAGATGCCGTTGGCTCCGAGGACGGTGCGGGCGGTGCGGCAGATTTCGATCGCCGTGCGGACGTTGTTGAGCTTGCCGAGCGAGACCTGCTCGGGCCGCAGCCGGCCGGCGTCCTTGCGGCGACCGAGGTGCAGCGCGAGGAGAACACCCTTGGTGTACTCCAGGTTCATCTCGACCAGCTTCTGCTGGGTCAGTTGGAAGGCGGAGATCGGCTTGCCGAACTGGACGCGGTTGTTGGCGTAGTCGAGCGCCACCTCCAACGAGGAACGAGCAGCGCCCATCGCCCCCCAGACGATGCCGTAGCGGGCCTCGTTGAGGCAGGACAGCGGGCCCTTGAGGCCGCGCACCTCGGGGAAGGCCACCGAGGAGGGCAGCCGGACGCCGTCGAGAACGATCTCACCGGTGACCGAGGCGCGCAACGACTGCTTGTGCTTGATCTCCGGGGCGCTGAAACCGGGGGTCGCGGTCGGCACGACGAAGCCCCGCACGCCCTCATCGGTCTGCGCCCACACGACGGCGACATCGGCGACCGAGGAGTTGGTGATCCACATCTTCCGCCCGTCGAGCACCCAGTCGGATCCGTCGCGGCGGGCCCGGGTCCGCATGCTGCCGGGGTCAGAACCGGCGTCGGGCTCGGTCAGGCCGAAGCAGCCGATGGCATCCCCCGTTGCCATCCGCGGCAGCCACTCGCTCTTCTGTTCCTCACTCCCCCAGCGGTGGATAGCGAACATCGCGAGTGAGCCCTGCACCGACACCAGCGAACGGATGCCGGAGTCGCTGGCCTCGAGCTCGAGGCAGGCGAGGCCGTAGTCGGTAGCCGACATACCCGCGCAGCCGTAGCCCTCCAGGTGCATGCCCAGCAGCCCGATCGAGCCGAGCTCCTTGGCCAGTCCGCGGATGTCGTCGATGGTGCCGCGCTCGAACCAGTCAGCGACGTAAGGGTCGATCCGGTCCGCACACAGCTGGCGGACCGTGGCTCGTACTGCCTTCTCGTCCTCGCTGAGCAGGTCGTCGATCCCGATCGGGTCGAGCGGCTCGAAGGGCGGGAGGGTGGTCGGGTGGCTCATCGTAGGTTCTCCTGGTCGTCCTGAGGGCTGCTCAACATGGTTCGTACGACGTCGTTGTGCTCGCCCAGACCGGGCGGCGCGGCGTAGGCGGTCACCGGGGTGGCCGAGAAGGTCAGAGGGCTGCGGACCTGCCGCGCCCGGCCCTCGCCGACATCGATCGTGGGCTCGAGACCGAGCTGTTCGGCGAGTGCGAAGCCGTCCGCGACAGTGCCGACCCGGCCGACCGGGAGGCCGGTGCCCGCGAGCCGCTCGACCCAGGTGTCGACCGTGTCGGCGGCGAGCACGTCCTCGAGCAGCCTGACGAGTGCAGCGCGATGCGCGACCCGGTCGCTGTTCGTGGCGAACCGCGGATCGTCGGCGAGCTCCGGGTGACCGACCGCCGAGGCGAGCCGGGCGAACTGCCCGTCGTTGCCGCAGCACACGGCCAGGTGACCGTCCTTGGCGCGCAACGTCTCGTAAGGCGCGATCGAGGGGTGCCGGTTGCCCATCGCGGTGGGCGTCACGCCGGTCGAGAGGTACGCCGATGCCTGGTTGGCCAGGGATCCGAGCAGGCTCGAGAGCAGGTTGACCTCGACGTGCTGTCCGATGCCCTGGGGGTCCTCGGTCCGGGCCCGCAGGGCGGCGAGGATCGCGACTGCGGCGTCCTTGGAGGTGAGCACGTCTACGAGCGCAACGCCGGCCTTGGTCGGCTCGTACGGTTGACCGGTGATGCTCATGAGGCCGCCGACGGCCTGCACCAGGAAGTCGTAGCCGGCCAGGTCGGCGCCCTGCCGGCTGCCGAAGCCTGTGATGGAGGCGTAGACGACGGCGGGGTTGCGGGCCGCGACGGCGTCGTACCCGAGGCCGTGCCGGTCAAGCGCGCCTGTCTTGAAGTTCTCGATCAGGATGTCGCACCGGGTCGCGAGCTCGTGGGCCACCGCGAGATCATCGGGATCGGAGAGATCGAGCTCAATCGACTTCTTGGACCGGTTCGCGCACTCGAAGTACGAGCTGGAGCCGCCCGTCGGCGTCTCGGTCCACGGCGGACCCCAGTGCCGGGTGTCGTCCCCGACACCCGGACGTTCGACCTTGATCACCTCGGCTCCGAGGTCGGCCAGCGTCGCGGCAGCGAGCGGACCGGCCAGCACCCGGCTGAAGTCCGCGACCAGCAGGCCCTCGAGCGGGAGGCTCATTGCCGTCGGCCGTTCACCCGGCGTCGCACAGACCACGGGTTGGCGGCCTGCGCCTCTGGCGGCAGCCAGCCGTCGTGAGTGGACTGGTAGGCCACCGGCCGGACGAAGCGGCCCAGAGCGGCCGCCCCGACCGACGTGGTCGCCGGGGCGGATGTCGAAGGCCAGGGCCCGCCGTGCTGCTGCGCCCAGGTGAACGCGACGCCGGTCGGCCACTCGTCGACCGCGACCCGACCGACCTTGCCGCTGAGCAGGCCGACGACCCGTGCGCCCTGGTCGTCCTCGGCGCCGCCGGTGAAGACGCTGGCGGCGAGCGAGGACTGGAGGCGGCCCACCGCGTGGGCGAGCTCCGCCTCACCGTCGTACTCACACACCAGGACCACAGCCCCGAAGGTCTCCTCCAGGAGCCGGCTACCGGAAACAAGCGCAGACACGGGTGCGGCGAGGACCGCCGCCGGCGCCGTCCACCCCTCGGGCCCGGCAGGCATCTCGCCCACGAGCTCGGCGCCAGCAGCGACCATGGCCGCGATGCCGCCGGAGACTCCCTTCGCGATCGCCTCGGTGAGCATGACGGGTGCCGGGGCGGCGTCATGCAATGCGCGGGCGACCGCCTCGGCGGCACCGGATCCGGCCGGCGCGAGCATCAGGCCGGGCTTGGTGCAGAACTGTCCGCTGCCCAGCGTGAAGGAGCCGACGAGGCCCTTCGCGACAGCCTCCATGTCGTCGGCTCCGGCGCTGGTCACGACGACGGGGTTGACTGTTCCCATCTCGGCGTAGACCGGGATGACGAGCTCGCGCTCGTTGGCGATCCGCCACAGCGCCAGGCCCCCGGCCTGCGACCCGGTGAACCCGACGGCGGTGACCTGCGGCGCCTTCACCAGGTCCACGCCGGTCTGGCGACCGCTGACGACGGCGTAGGTGCCGCGCGGCGCCCCGGCTGCGGCGAGCGCCTCGCCGGCGATCTCGGCCTGACGCATCGAGAGACCCACGTGGGCGGGATGGGCCTTCGCGACGACGGGGCACCCAGCGGCGAGAGCGGCAGCGGTGTCGTTGCCGAGCACGCTGAACGCGAAGGGGAAATTGCTCGCGCCGAAGACCGCGACCGGGCCGAGCGGCCGGTTGACTCGGACCAGGCCGGGCGACGTCGCCGTGGGCTCATCGACGGTGACGTCGAGGTAGGAACCCTCCGCCGCGACATCGGCGTAGAAGCGCAGCTGCCCGGCGGCCCGCGTCACCTCGCCGGTCAACCGCTCGAGACCGAGCGCGGTCTCCCGATCGGCAAGTCGAGCGAGCTCGTCACGGTGCAGCTCGAGCGCGTCGGCGACGGCGTACCACCAGGTACGACGTACGGCGGGGCTGGTCGCAGCGAGCGGACCGGCCGCCTCGGCGGCCGCCGCGAGCACGGACGTCAGCTGGGTAGTGCTCGTGTCCGCCACCGTGGCGACGACCGCGCCCGTGCGCGGGTCGAAGGACGTGGCACTCACCCGGCGCTCCTCACGGCGTCCTCGAGCACTCCGACAGCCTCGTCGAGCAGATCCATCGGGATGACCAGCGGCGGCAGCAACCGGATGACGTTGCCGAAAGTGCCGCACACCAGGGTCAGGACGCCCTCGCGGTGGCAGTGCTCGACGACCGCCTTCGCGATCTCCGGGGCCGGGTCCGTGGTGCCTGGGCGTACGAACTCCAGGGCGAGCATCGCGCCCCGACCACGGACGTCTCCCACCACCGAGTCCGGGCCGAGGAGCGCCTGCAGACGCGGGAGCACCCGCTCCTCGATCTCTCGGGCGCGGTCGACCAGGCCCTCGGTCTCGATGGCCTCGATGGCGCCGAGGGCAGCGGCACAGGCCACGGGGTTGCCGGCGTAGGTCCCGCCGAGCCCGCCGGGCGCGACCGCGTCCATGATCTCGGCGCGACCGGTGACGGCCGCGAGTGGCATGCCGCCCGCGAGTGCCTTGGCAGTCGTGATCAGATCTGGTACGACGCCCTCGTGCTCGCACGCGAACATGGCGCCCGTTCGAGCCAGGCCGGTCTGGATCTCGTCGGCGACGAAGACGATGCCGCTGTCGTTCGCGAACTCCTGCACGGCCTTGAGATAGCCGGCCGGCGGGACGATGAAGCCACCCTCGCCCTGGATCGGCTCGGCCACGATCGCGGCGACGTTGGTGACCCCGATCTGGGTCGTGATGATCTCCTTCAACGCGGCGAACGCCTCAGCACCTGCGTTCTCCGGGCCGGTCGGCCAGCGGTAGGGGTACGGCGACGGCACGCGGTAGACCTCCGGCGCGAACGGCCCGAAGCCCTCCTTGTACGGAACGTTCTTCGCCGTCATTGACATCGTCAGCAGCGTGCGGCCGTGGTACGCGTGACCGAGCACCACCACGGCCGGACGACCGGTGGCCGTGCGAGCGATCTTGATGGCGTTCTCGACCGCCTCCGACCCGGTGCTGAACAGCGCCGTCTTCTTGGCGTGGTCGCCCGGCGTCAACCGGTTCAGGGCCGCGGCGACGTCGACGAAGCCGTCGTACTCGGTGACCAGGAAGCAGGTGTGCGTGAACCGCTCCGCCTGCTCGGTGATCCGACGCGTGACCGCAGGGTGCGCAGCGCCCACGCTGGTGACGGCAATGCCGGACGCCATGTCGATGATGTGGTTGCCGTCGACGTCGACGAGCACGCCACCGCCAGCGCGCTCGATGAAGACCGGCATCGTGGTGCCGAGCCCGTTGGCCAGCTCGGTACGTCGCTGCTCCTGGAGCTTCTGCGACGCTGGGCCGGGAATGGCCGTCGCCAGGATGCGGCGCTGCTCGGGCAACGACATGTGCCTACCTCCATCAGGTTGTGATGGGACGAGGCTAGGAACGACGCTCCCCAACGTCTTTAGACGAATCCGACCAAATTGGCCGCTTGTTCAACGGAATGTTCAGTGCCTCCGCGCAGCCGACCGCCGCCCGGCACGACGACGGCCCTGCCACCGCCCGGGACAGGCGATGGCAGGGCCGAGAGGAGGCCTTGGATCAGACGGGCAGCTTGCGCGGCCCGCCGGTCGCGTCGAGTGCCAGACGCTCCTCATCGAGCGGCTCGTCCCCCGCGAAACGCCCACGGGTCGTCGCGCGCACGACGACGCCCGCGACCAGCCAGAACAGGCCGACGAGGACCGCGGCCCGGTAGGGGCTCGGCGGGAGCGGGAAGAACTGGGCCTTGATGGAGATGCCGATGATCAAGAACACCAGGACGGGCGCGACGATGCTCGTCACGTAGCTGGCCTTCGTCCGCAGGCCGACCACCACACCGGCCAGCGCGACGATCGGGTACACGAGCGCGATGAGCACGGCATCGACCGTGTACATCCAGCTGAACGAGGTGAGACCGCCCTCCGCGCTGCCACCCTTCCAGAGGTAGCTAGCGACATAGCCGAGCACGCAGATGACGGCGATCGCACCGAGCGCGATGTGCGGCGTCTTGTGCTCCCGATGCGTGCGACCCACGAAGGCCGGCAGGTGGCCGTCGCGCCCCCACTCGAAGATGAGCCGGGCGAGGTAGTTGGTGAACGCGAGAGCACCCGTGATGCCGGCGATCGCGACGATCGCCAGCAGGAACGAGCCGTACCAGGAAACGAAGTAGGTGTCGGAGAGCTCGCCCACGACGTCGGCACCCAGCAGTCCCCAGCCCGACGTCCCAGCGGTGCCGAGGCCGCTCGTCACGGCCAGCGAGGTCAGCAGGTAGAAGGCGACGACCAGCGCCATCGTGCCCATGATGGCCCGCGGGACCGTACGACGGGCGTCGTGTGCCTCTTCGGCCATGAACACCGCGCCCTCCGAGCCGGCGAGGCAGGTGACCGCGAGACCGACGGCGAGCAGCAACGTCTGGACCGAGACGCCGTGCAGCGAGAACGGGTTGAGCGAGGACCACGCGATGCCGTCCTTGCCACCCTGCGCGAGGACGACCAGGTCGAGCAGCACGATCGACGCGATGCCGAGCGCGGTGAGGACGAGCAGCAGCCGCGCCGAGATCTGCACTCCGAAGTAGGCCGCCATCATGACGAGAGGGGTGAGCACGATCGCCCACGGCACCCACGACGAGGACAGCCAGTGCTGGCTCGGCGCGACCGAGGCGAAGAAGTTCTGGGTGAGGAACGCCGACGAGATGAAGGTGGCCGGCGCGACGACCATGCCGATGCCCAGGTACAGCCAACCCACCAGGTAGCCGACATCGCGACCGAGGCCCTTGCGCGCGAAGCTGTAGAGGCCGCCGGCCGCGGATACGTGCCGGGACAGTCCCGCCATCACCAGACCGAAGGCGAACATCCCCACCGCCGCGATCACGAACGCCGCAGGGGTGGCCCCGCCGGCGATGCCCGCCACCACCGACCCCGTCAGCAGGATGGAGTACTCCGGGGCGACTCCACCCGCAGCGATGGCCACGAGTCCCGGTACGCCGAGGGCGCCCGCCTTCAGCTGTTCTTCCGCCTTGTCGGTGGTGCTCACGCCAGCTCCATTTCGCTCTGTGCCCTTCCATCCCGGCATCTCGACGACGCTTCGGATGGCGATGTGAGACGGGACACTAAGTCTGCGGCCACTCGGCTGCTTATGCGCAATACGACAAAAGTCGCGAGCCGGATGCGCGTCAATCCACAACACGACGACCGAGGCTCGAGCACGACAGGATCGAGCCGAACGCCGGTGAGGATCAGATGGCGTCGTTGCTCAGGTCGAGCGAGATGATCGGATCCTCAGCGTGATCCTCGCCCCCGCTGAGCGCCGACAGGATGTCGGCGAGGCGCAGCGCCACGGCGATCTCGTCGCGTCGAGCGTTGATCGACACTCCCAGGCGCTGCTCGATCGAGCGCAACCGGTAAGCGATCGTGCGCTCGTGCACGTGGATCTCGTTCGCCGCCGCGGCCGCGTTCTGCCCCGTCTTGAAGTAGGCCCGCAATGTCTCCCGGAGACGATCGTTGCGCGCGTCCTCCTCGTCGATGCCACGGAGCTCGCGAGCCACGAAGTCCTGCATCGCCTGACGGTCCCGCAGCACGAGTGCCTCGAGCGAGACCTCGTCGTACCGCACCACCTCGCGCGGCCGGATGCGATTGACCCGGTAGGCCTGCCATGCCTCGCGATGGCTGAGCCGGAAGCCTTCGAGCCCCGGAGCCACCTCGCCCAACGACAGGTACGTCTCGGGCAGCGCCTTGAAGCTCGCACCGCCCTCCTCGACGCGTCGCGCGAGGTTCGATCCACCCAGCCAGCCGAGGACCGTGCCGGACGTGCCGCTGACCGTGAGGTGCCGTGCCTCGAGCGCCTGTGCGATCGTGCGAATGTTCGCCTCCGGAGACCGGCCCCAGGCGACGACGGCGAGGTGCTCGGTGCGCAGGTTGTAGCCGAGCTGATCAGCGTCGGTCGGGACGCCGCGTAGGAGGTCGCTCACGATGGCGCGCCGGCGGCGGTCCTGGCTGCGGAAGAAGTAGGCGTTGTGCTCGGCCTGGTAGGTGCTGACCACTCCTTCGGTCACCCTGTCGTTCCACGCGTAGTGGAAGTCGGAGGCCTGGCGGAGGACGGCGATCCGGCGGGTGTCGTCCGGGACGAGGCGCATGGCCTCCTCGAGGATCGCGTTCCACACGATCGCCTGGCCGATGCGATAGGTCTTCAGCAGCGCGTGCAGATCGATACCCGCCTGTGCGACCACGCGCGCCTCCTGCAGTGCGGCGTCCGAGGCACGGTCAGGAAGACGTCGGCCCTCGGCCAGACCGTCCACGATGCTGGTGAGTGCCGAGACGATGCTGGGGCGCTCGGACTCGGAAAGGACGGGATCGTCCTTGCCGTGCGACTCGGGCACCTGCTCGCCGACCTCGCGCTCGATCTCGCGGACCAGGTCCGGGATACGGCGGCGGACGCCTTCAGCGACCGCTCTGAGGTCCTGCTCGATCGACACGAAGCCACTGTATTCCGAGTTCCGTCCCGCTGCTGGCTGCTCGGTCAGGACACAACCACCAGCTCGAGGAGACGCTCGGCCCACGCCTCGTCGTACGCGTCGAACCGCAGGAACCCTTCGCCCGGCGGAGCCGTCCAGTGGTAGAGCACGCCGGGGTTGTGCTCGGAGTACCGGTCGCCCAGCATGAGCTGGGGGCTGCCCTGGATGGGGAACTCTTTCGCGGTGTGCCACTGGCTGAAGACCTCGCCGATTCCCCCGCCGCGCTGGAGCGCGTCGTCGAGGGCGGTGACGTTCACGGAGCTGCAGCCGCTGGCGGCATCGAGGATCTCGGCGTGGATCGAGATGCACCGGCCGTCCTCGTAGAAGGCGCGCCGCAGGGCGGTGTCGAGCTCGGCGCTGGCACGCAGGCCTCCCACGGTCGGGTGCTTGGCCGCTTGGACGGCCGCCATCGCGGGCAGCGTGGTGACCGGGTACGCCGACAGGTCCGACGACCACGTGCGCCACCCCAGCGAGCGGGCCAGCGCCGCAATGGCGGCGATCTCCGGGTCGAGGATCCACCGCGGGGTGCCCCTCTTGTTGAACAGCTCCAGCGGGAAGGCGCGATGGTCGATCACCAGGTCGGCGTCCTTGTCCGCAGCCACCGTGCGCAGCGTGTGCAACGCGAGCGTCGCCCACGGGCAGCCGATGTCGGACCACACGGTGAGCACGCCCTGCTCCTGGCTGACCAGCCGCTCGTCGTCGAACGGATCTGCCGGTGCGTTCATCGTTCGCCCCGGTCGCCGACATGAACGAGTGCGCGCGAGTGCGCCCTGCGCCACATCGTCTCGGGAGTGACGGGAAGCTTGGCCACGACCACGCCGTCTGCCATCGCGTCATCGATCGCGCCGGCGATCGCAGCGCCTGCAGCGATCAGTCCGACCTCGCCCAGACCCTTCGCGCCGAATGGGTTGTTGGGCGTGGGAGCGTCCTCGGTCATGAAGAACTCCACGTCGGGCATCTCCTCGGCGCCGGGAAGCAGGTAGTCCATGAACGACGTCGCCATCGGCTGGCCGTTGTCGTCGTAGAGGAACTCCTCGTACAGCGCTCCCCCGATGCCCTGCACCGCCGCCCCGATCACCTGACCACGAGTCGTCATCGGGTTGATCGCCCGCCCGGCCTCGGTGGTCGTGTAGAACCGCCGCAACGTGTGACCTCCCGTGGTCGGATCGATCTCGATCTGCACCAACGTGACTCCGTACGGGTAGTTCATGTGGTTGTCGACGTACACCGACTGTGCGCCGAGGCCTGGCTCGTCGCCGGCCAGCCGTGCCGACCAGCCATCCCAACGTCCTGCGATCTCTCCCAGGCTCAGCGCGACGTCGCTGCCCACGACCGCGATCGAGCCGTCGCGGACCTCAAGGTCCTCGATGCTCGCCTCGAGCATGTCGGCGGCGAGCCGCTTGGCCTTGTCGATCGTCTCGAGCGCAGCCTGACGCGCGGCCCCTCCTGCAAGGACGGTGGATCGGCTCGACCACGAGCCGACGCCATCCGGGACGAGCTCGGTGTCACCGTGGATGACGTCGATCAGCTCGGGGGCGATCTGCAGCTCCTCGGCCACGATCTGGGCCAGGACCGTCTCGATGCCCTGCCCCACCGAGGAACCACCCGTGCGAACTCGGACCCTGCCGCTCGCGTCGACGTCGACCGCACCGGTCTCGTAGAGGCCGAGTCCGGCCTTGTCCATCAGGACGCCGATGCCGTTGCCGACCAGGCGTCCCTGGCTGCGGAGCTCGGCCGCATCCTTCTCCCACTGCTCGAAGTCGGCGTTGGCAAGAGCGGCGTCGAAGTGGTTCACCACGTCGCCGGAGTCGAAGTGGTACGGCTCGAAGCAGATGTCCATGCCCGGTACGAACGGCAGGTCCGCCGTCGACAGCAGGTTGCGGCGCCGGATCTCGACACGGGACATTCCCATCGCGTCAGCGGCTTCGTCGAGCAGTCGCTCGCGCGCGAAGGTGCCCTCGTAGCGCCCCGGGCCACGGTACGCCGAGAGCGGGGTCTTGTTGGACAGCACGGCGTGCAGCGTTCCGGCGTACGCCGGGACCCGGTAGGGCCCGGGAACCATACCCACGGTGATGTCGCTGACCAGCGGTTCCGCCTGGCGGAGGAAGGCGCCGTGGTTGTGCCAGATCTCGTCCTTGAGCGCCAGCAAGCGGCCTGCCTCGTCGAAGGCTGCCGACATCTCGTGCACCTGCTCACGGGCGTGCGCGGTGGCAACCATGTGCTCGAGCCGGTCCTCGCTCCACTTGACCGGACGTCCCAGTCTCAGCGCGGCCCAGCCCACCATGACGTACTCCGGGAAGACCCCGCCCTTGACACCGAAGTTGCCACCGATGTCGGCGTGCTTGAGCCGTACGTCGGTGACCGACAGACCCAGCACCTGGGCGAGGATCCGCTGACAGTCGTGCACGTGGACGGGGCCCCACACGAACAGCTGGTTGCGGCCCGGGTCGGGTTGAGCAACGCAGCCGCGCGGCTCCATCGGGACCCCTGAGTGGCGTCCGACGGCGTACCGACCCGAGATGACATGGGCAGCACCGGCGAAGGCGCCCTCGACGTCGCCGTACTCCTTGTCGATGCGCACCGCCTCGTTCCGCCGCCCTTCGAACAGCTGCGGAGCATCGGGCATGAGCGCGGCCTGCGGGTCGAGAACAGGAGGGAGCAGGTCGTACGAGACCTTCACGGCGGCGGCAGCGTCCTCGGCCAGGTACGGGCTGTCGGCGACGACCGCCGCGACGGGCTGGCCGACGTAGGTGACCTTCTCCCCCGCCAGGACCGGGTGCGCGAAGTCCTCGATCCACGGATACGCATCGTGGTACCCGATCTGCTCGAGCGGTACGACGGCCGACAGCTCCTCGGCCGTGATGACGAGTCGCACGCCCGGCATCCGGCGCGCCTCCTCCACGTCGACGCTGAGGACGCGGGCATGGGCCGCGCTCGAGCGCACCACTGCCAGGTGCAGCTGGTTGTGAAGGTCGACGTCGTGGACGAAGTGCGCGTCGCCCCGCAGGAGACGTCGGTCCTCCCGCCGCTTCACCGGCTGCCCGATGAAGCGTTTGGCTCCGCTGCCGAGGCCCCCCGAGGCACCGGGGGTACTGATGGCTCCGCTCACCTGCGTCCTCCTCCATTGGAAGTGGCAAGTATCGGCGGTTCAAAGCGGATGACCTTGCTGGTGTCATGCAAAAGACCGGTGGCCGGATTGGCGGAAAGTGCAGAGCAAACCTGACGCAACGAACGACGGTCGGCGTCCCTACCTCGTCACGACCGTGGCCCTCCCGTCAAGCTCCGCGAACGTGCATGGCGAGCCGTGTGATGCCGTCGAATCAGCGCGCATCGTGCGATCGACGACGACATTGGCGGACTTGACGACGGCGGTGGCACGCACTCCGGGCTCAAGCCCTAGCTCATCGGCCGTATGGCGACTCATCAGCGAGACAAGGCGGAAGTCACCACAGATCAACTCGACCCGTGCCGTGACCGCGTCGCGGTCGACCTGCACCACGACGCCATCGAGGCGGTTCTGTGAACTCGACCGGCTCGATCGCTGGTCAGCCCACGCGAGGAGCTGCGCGAGACTGTCAACGTGAAGCACACGCCACGTTCCTCGCCTCTCGAAGGTGACGTGCCCCTCGACCTCCCAGCGACGCAGCGTGTCGACGCTGACGCCTAAAGTCTGCGCTATCTCGCCGATCCTCATGTAGTCCGCGGTGTAACGACGTGACACGCGATCGATGCTGCACCGGACTGGGAACGAGACCATCAGCATGATCCGAAACGGGGTCGATCACGGAAGACCGGGAGCCCTCGAGGTGACGGCCGAGGCGATCCGAGACAGATCGGCGGCCATCCGCGCCTTCCGATCGTCCGTCGCACGGATGTACCGCAGGGCCGCCTCCGGCGTCGAGTCGCCGAGCCAAGCCTGAATCTCGCTGACCTGGTAGCCCAGCCGAGCGAGCTGTGTCGCGCCGGCCGCGCGGAGGTCATGCAGGTGAAGGTCGTCGCGTCCGATCACCGAGCGGGCGGCGTACCAGCCGTTCATCTGCGGCTGGAACTCATGCCTCTCACCTCTGTCCGGCGACTGCTTATTCGATCGCTGAGCGCTCGCGCAGTCCGAGGACTTCTTGCCGCAGGTCACGCACTTGAGCCGGCCGTTCCAGGTGTCGCGTGAGATCGGGTGCCCTGTGTTCATGTACGACGGGACCAGCAGCCCTTCGGGGCCCGTCATCACCGACTTCAGGTGCGCCCGCAGGGGCTCCAGAAGGTGCTCTGGAACGTGCTGGTCACGAACACCGGCGTCGCTCTTCGGCGTCTTGAAAGCCTGGGCGTGCGGGTCGTACGAGCGCCGGATCCGGATGACAGGCGGCTTCGCGGCCAGGTCGAGGTCCGATCGACGGAGCGCCTGGATCTCGCCGGCTCGCAGACCGCACCACGCGGCCAGCAGGACGACGATCCGCATCTCGGACGGAACGAGATCGGCGAGTTGTGCGACCTCGGCTGCCGTCGCGAAGGTGTGCCTCTTCGGAGTCGATCCGCTCCCGGCGCCGCGGATCGCGAACGGGGAGACGCGTCCGACGAGCGGTCCGTGAGCGCTCACGGCCGTCGACAGGATCGCGCTGCCGGTCGAGTACGTCTCGCGGCGTACCTTCTCGGAGTGTCCGGCGGTGAACAGGTCGTCGAAGAATACGTTCACCATCTGCGGCGTGATCTCGTCGAGGCGCAGCGCGCCGAACACCGGAAGCAGCCTCAGGTCCAGCTGGGTCCTGTGCTTGCGGATCGTCTCCGAGGCCAGTGGTCGACCCTTGACCCGCCGCTCGCGCAGCCAGATCTCGGCATAGTCGGCGAACAGTGGCGGCCGGTTGCGCTCAGCCTCCTCGGCCGCTGCGCGCTCCGCCGCGAGGCGAGCCTTCGGCGCCAGCCAGCTCCCGGGGTCCTCGACGTGCTTGCGCTCCGCGGCGAGCCAGGCAAGAGCGTCGATCTTCGCATCGAAGGTCGTCGGCGCGGCGACGATTTCTCCGGTCGGCCCGGTGTACCGCGCCTGGTGGCGGCCGGACGGCAGCCGGCGGATGCTGCCGAACCCGGACTTCTCGAAACGGTGGGCCACCGAGACCCCTCCCTCCATCTGGCACGTATCTGGCACAAGTGCAGATTTCGTGCCAGATACGTGCCAGATGACAGGGTAACTCCGTCCGCTCGCGACCACCCGAGCGCGCGCCAAATTACAGCGTATTAGCACGTCAAAGCGATTATTCGAACTGACATACCTGGACAGGTGTGGTCACGCTCAGACACCTCATATGGTCGGTTCGAATCCCCCCAGATCCGCCGATGCACCCCTCGTGGCTGACTCGCCGCGAGGGGTGTGGCATCTCCGGACCTGGCCGAGAGGTCTTTCGGTTCGACGTCGGGTCAGCGGGGCTCCGCCGCTTCTCTCTCCGCGCGGACCGCCCTCGTCAGGAACGGCGCCCGCCGCAGCACGTCGTCAACCGCTCCTGCGGCGAGCACGGTCCGGTCGGGGCGGACCAGTGCGGCCCGGTGCCGGCCGAGCCAGTCGGCGAGATCGGGCACCTCCTCGGTCGTGATCACCGCGATCCCGAGCGTGCGGAGCCGCTCGCCGGTCGAGCGGTCCGGCGCGGTGCGCACCACCAGTGCGAACCGGTGAACGACGGCGGCGTCGAAGCGATCGCCGGAGCTGAGCACCACGTTCGGGCACAAGGTGCCGGCGAGACCTCGACGCCCGGAGCGGCTGTTGACGGACGACGCGACGAGCGCCGGCGTGGCGCTGTCCATGACCCGGCCGCGTACGCCGGGCAGGTACTCGAGGAGGGGCACGAGGAACCCACGGAGCCGGTCACCGACGCGGCCACCGCTGGTCATGCATCGACCCACGGTGACCGCGAGCCTGATCATCGCCCGAGCATGTGGCTTCCGCTCGGTCTCGTAGGAGTCGAGCACGCTGGCGTCGAGCGTGCCGTCGACGACCGCGGCGATCTTCCACGCCAGGTTGGCCGCGTCCCGGACACCGGCGCCCATGCCCTGGCCGATGAACGGCGGCGTCAGATGAGCAGCGTCCCCGAGGAGGAAGACGCTGCCTCGTCGCCAGGTGTCCGCCAGCTGCGCGCGGAAGGTGTACTCGGCGACCCGGATGATGTCGAGGTCGTCGGTACGGGTCTCCCACGGGGCGAGGAGCGGGGCGAGCGCCTCGCGAGTCTGGAATCCCGATGCGCTCTCGTCGTCGAGGAGCTGGAACTCCCACCGGTGCCGGGTCTCGCCGATCCGCATGTAGGTGGCGGCGCGCCGGCTGTCGCACACCTGGTGGACGCCGTCCCAGTGGCCGAGGTCGCGCGGGGTCGCGATGTCGACGACGAGCCAACGTTGCTCGGGGAACCCGAGGTCCGCCATCGACGCACCGATGCACCGACGCGTCACGCTGTTGGCGCCGTCGCACCCGAGCACGAACCGGGGCCGTACGACGTCACTCCGGCCGGTGGTGCGGTCGACGTACTCGACCTCCACCCGGCCCGCCTCCTCCCGTACGTCGGTCACGTCGACCTGCCCGCGGAAGCTGATCAGGTCGAGGTCGCGCATCCGGGCGCGGAGCACCGCCTCGAGGGCCGGCTGGTCGAACATGTTGGCCTGCGGGTAGCCGTTCGCGGTCTCGGTCTCGGTGCGGACGAACTGCGCCAGGATGCGGTGCCCGGGTGACAACAGCCGGAGGCCGGCGCCCGGGACGGAGATGCCCGCGAACTCCTCGGCGACCCCGAGGCCGGCCAGGATCCGGTAGACCTCGTCGTCGAGGTGGACAGCACGGGGCTGGGGGAACACCTCCGACCAGCGGTCGAGGACCTGGGTGCGGACACCCGCTCGAGCCAGGAGGATGGCCGCGGTGACGCCGGTCGGTCCGGCTCCGACCACGACCACTTCGGGCGCGGCGCTCGCGGTCACTGGGCACCCGGGGTCGCGAAGCGGACGCGGGTGCGCTGGACGCCCAGGTCGATCGAGCGGTCGGCGGTCGCCACCGTCGCCTCGACGACGTCACCGTCCTTGAGGTACTTGGGGTTGGCGGCCTGACGCTTGAAGAACGCCTTCCACTTCACCTCCGCGGGCAGCAGGCTGCCGATGATCTCGATCGGCTTGGGCGGCGCGCTCAGCGCTGTCCCGACCGGGGTGCCGGTCAGCAGGAGGTCGCCGGCGTCCAGGCGCTGGAAGCCGGTGAGGTACCGCACGACCTCGAGCGGGCGGTAGACCATGTCGCCCTCGACGATGCTCTCCTGGCGTACCTCACCGTTCACGCGCAGCGTCAGTCGCAGATCGCCGAACCGTGCGAGCTCGTCCGCGTCGAGGAGCACCAGAGCCGGACCGACGGGCGTGAACGTCGGGTACGACTTGGACTCGAAGAACTGCATCTTCGGCAGCTGGAGGTCGCGCGCGCTGACGTCGTTGGTGACGACGAGACCGGCCACGAAGTCGGCGAGGTTGTCCTCGGTGATCTCGGTCCCGACCGGCACGGCCTTGCCGAAGACGAGCCCGATCTCGACCTCGTAGTCGAGCAGCTTCACGTGCGCCGGCTTGACGATGTCGTCGAAGGGACCGCAGATCGAGCCCGATGCCTTGCGGAAGAAGGTCATCGGGATGGTGTCGGGGTTCATCCCGGCGTCGGCGACGTGGGAGCGGAAGTTGGTCATCTGCGCGACCACGCGACACGGTGCCGTGACCGGGGAGACCAACGTGAGGTCGGCGATCGGCGTAGCGTCGGCGCCACTCGTCGCAGCCGCGTCGATGCTCGCGCGATCGGCCAGGAGGTCGGCCGTCGTGGCGGCTGCGGTGTCGATGCGGATCGCGCCGGCGGGCGTCTGCACCCACCAGGCGTCAGCGGTGCGGAGGACGGTCGTGCTCATGAGCGGGCCACCTTCAGCAGGCCGGCGAGGCGCCGGGGAGTGAACTCGTTGTCGTCCCGCAGGGCGGACACCATCGAGCCGAGCTCGAGGAAGGTGTCCAGGCGGTTGGGCTTGACGCCGAGGAAGTCGGCGGAGGCGGGCGGGCCCCACTGGGCCAGGCCCGAGGCGGTCATGGGCGACCAACCGGGCTCCAGGCTGGAGTCGAACAGGTCGCCGTCGGTGAAGTGCTCGACGAGTAAACCGTCGGGATCGCGCCAGTAGTCGAAGATCTGGCTCCCCTCGATGTGACGCCCGATCCCCCACGACCGGTCGTATCCCTGGTCGAGGAGGAACTCTCCACCGGCGGCGAGGGCGTCGAGGTCGCTCACCTGGTACGCCGAGTGCACGTACCGGTTCCGCGGACCCAGGGTGAGCGCCAGCGTGTGGTGGTCGACAGCCCTCGACCCCTGGTCGCAGCGGATGAAGCTCATGGTCGGGCCGGCTTCACGCTGGCCGTCGAAGTACTTGAAGTCGCTGACGATCAGGCCCAGGTGCTCCAGGTACCAGTCGAGGGTCTCGCGGTAGCGCGTCGACTGCAGCACGACGTGGCCGAGGCGCTCGACGACGGCGGGCGCCCGCGGCGGACGCTGCGTGGCGTTGGTGCGCTGCACGGTGCCACCCATGTTGTAGCGGTGCGCGTCCTGGAGCCCGAGCTCCGGCAGGCGATGGTTGTCGGCCGTGACGCGGACGCCGGCCCCGCTCGGGTCCTCCAGGTCGACGACCAGGCCCCCGATGCTGTCGGGGAGGTTGGTCACCCGAGTCCCGGTGGCGTCGGCCAGGCGCACGAGGTCCTTGGCATCTGCTGCCTGGAACGCGGCCCCGGCGAAGCGTGACCGCTGTCCCTTGCGGATGATCACGCAGGGAGAGCCTTCGAGCGCTCCGCGCAGCTGCAGCTCGTCGCCGGTCCGGGCGACGGTCGCGAAGCCGAAGGCATGGGCGAACTGCTCGGCGCGGTCCAGGTCGGGCTTCTCGAACTCCAGCCAGGCGAGGTCCGTGACCTTGATGACCGGGTTCTTGGCGCGCCCGGGGTGCTCTCCGGGCAGGGCGCCCTGCTCGCTGTGCAGGTCGTTGTGGGTGTGGTGGGTGGTCATCTGCCCTCGCTCAATCGTTCTTGATGGAATCGTCAACCACGAACGGACCGTCAGTCAAGACTTCTTGACGAATTCGTCAGAATTGGGAGTCGCTGGGTTAGAGTCGCGGCGATCAGGAGGTGTCCCATGTCCGAAGCGGTTGCCGCAGCGGCCCGGAAGCGGGGAGAGCGCCGCAAGGCGCAGACCCGGGCGGCGCTCGTGCGCGCGGCCCAGCAGCTGCTCGCCGAGAACCGCACCGACATCCCCATCCTCGAGATCACCGAGCTCGCGGATGTCGGGATGGGCTCCTTCTACAACCACTTCGAGACGAAGGAGGCGCTCTTCCAGGCCGCCGTCGAGGCCGCGCTCGAGGTCCATGGCGCCGTTCTGGACGCCTGGACCGAGGACCTGGACGACCCCGCCGAGGTGTTCGCCCGCAGCTACCGCCTGACCGGGCGTCTTCACCGGGTCGAGCCGCAGCTCAGCCGGGTCCTGCTGTCCTGCGGGACCGCGCTGATCACCTCCGAGCAGGGGCTGGGTCCGCGCGCGCTGCGCGACATCCGGCGAGGTTGCGAGAGCGGCAGGTTCACCGTGTCCGACCCGTACGCCGCCTACCTCGTCGCGGCCGGAGCCGCCCTCGCCCTCGGACAGGCGATCCACGACGACCCGGATCGGGACGACGCCGGGCTCACGGACCAGGTCACCGACGGGATCCTGCGGATGCTCGGCCTGTCGCCCGACGACGCCGCTGCCGTGTGCCGGGCCCCGCTCCCGGACGTGGCGGCGGTGCTGACCCCCTCACCTGCCGGGTAGGTACGCCGCCACCGCCGCGAGCCCGCTGAGTGCCGCACCCACCAGCAACAGACCGGCGATGACCGCACCGACCAGCACGCGACGGCCGGGGCGTGGCGGGGCCTGGGCGTCGGCACGCGCGGTCAGGAAGGCGGCCACCAGGCGGCGCCGGTGGAAGACCGCCGCGTCGACCAGGTCGCGGCTGCTCATCGCGCGACCGCCGTACGCAGCCAGGGGAGGAGCCCGGTCGCGGCGACGACCAGCGGGAGGAGCGCCACGACCGCGAGCGCCTCGAGGAGCTCCGCGGCCCTGGCGCGGCGGGCGGAGGCGGGTACGGCCAGTCCGGTGAGGAGGAGCGCACCGGTGGCCGCCGTCCCGGCCGTCGCTGCCGCGAGGGAGCGGGGCTGGTCGGTGGCGAGCGTCGCCGTGACCAGCACGGCGGCGAGGGCGGTGACGAGGGCCGCGAGGACCTCGGCTCCGCTGTGGTGACGCCGTGCCCGCAGCGCCAGCACGACGGCGGCGTCGACCACGAGCACCATCGCCCAGGGGCCGAGCTCGGCGGCGAGCGGGGCGATGGCGACGAGCAGCAGGCCGGTGCCGGCGACCATCCCCAGCAACAACCGGTGGGCCCTGCCGGCATCGGCGCGGGTGCGGTCGAGGTCGACCGGGCCCTCGCCGGCGGTACGGACGACGGTGGTCACCGCCCAGCGAGGGAAGGTGTCGCCGGCCAGCACCAGCAGCGCGGCCGCGGCGAGCAGGCAACGGGCGGGGACGGGCGCGACGGCGGCGAGCGGGTGGAGCGCGGCGCCGAGTGCGGTCGCGAGCAGCAGCGCACTCGCCACGAGCGCGGCCGGGCGTCGGGCGCCGGACGGCCAGGGAGCGACGTACTCCTCGACCGCCTCGGCCATCGCCTCGGCGGGGTCGTCGTGGATCCGCGGCGGCGGGAGGCGACCGGTCGTGAGCACGAGGACGCTGCCGTCGACGACGTCCTGCACGGCGAGGCTCTGGTCGGTCGCGAGCCGACGGCCGGTGACCGTCGCGATCGTGGCCGCGCCGGTCATCCCGAGCACCGCCGCGAGCTCGGGTACGAGCTCGGCGACGGGGACGGCCGCAGGCAGCGCGACGTCGACCCGGCGGGTGCCCGCCGCGACACTCACCCGCACCGCCGCGCCCATCGGCGCCGCTCAGAACTCGAACCGGGACGCGCCGCGGTTGTCGGCGGCGACGTAGTCCAGGTTGGCGGAGTAGACCGTGCGGTGGCTCTGGTCGAGCAGGTTGCGCATCTGCCGCATCGCGCCGTCCCACTGCGCCTTCGCCGTGCGGTAGGCCTCCTGCTGGGCACCGGCCCACTCGGAGCGCAGCGGCGCGAGGTCGGACTCCAGCCGGTCCAGCCGGTCGTCCATCCGCCCCACCGTGTCGTCCATGTCCGCCGCGGCACCGTCGAGCGCGGCGTGCTCGACCCGCAGGCCGTCGAGGTCGGTCATCGCCGCCTCCTCAGACCGTGCCGAGCTGGCCGGCGAGGCGGTGCATCGCGTCACCGGTCTGCTGGTCGACGCGCGTGTTGTCGTGCTCGGTGGCGAGGAGGGCCGCGTGGAAGCGGTCGAGCGCGCCGACGACGACCCGGTGCTGCTCCTGCCAGGCCCGGTGCAGCGCGAAGAAGGCGCTCGCGCCGTCTCCTCCCCATCGGCCGCGGATCGCGGCGATCTGCCCGTCGAGCCGCTGGCTCTGCCTCTCGAAGTCGATCTTCGCCTCGGTGACGAGGCCGGCGGCGCGGCTGAGCGCGCCGTGGGCCTGGCCGAGGACGGGTGCGGTGGATCCCATGGTTCATCCTTCCGGTCGGGGCACGCGGTGGGTGCCGGGGTACGTCGGCTACCCGGCTCGCGGCGGCGCGGAAACGGGCGCTGCCGGTTGTCCACAGGCGGCCACCGGTGGGCCCTGTGGAGAACGCTCGCCGTTGTCGGCGGGCGGTGCCAGGGTGGGCGTTCTCTTGGGGATTGGGACCGTCGATGACCGCCGCCAGCACGTCCGACCAGCTGCAGCTGGACGCTCCCCCGCGCCTGCCCGAGCGCGAGTCGGCGGGCGGGGCCGCGATGACCGTGCTTCCGATGCTGGCGAGCATCGGGTCGGTCGCGCTGTTCGCCGGGGCCGGCGGCCACAGCCTGCTGCGGTACGTCGCCGCAGGGTTCCTCCTGCTCACCACGGCGGTGGTCGTGGCGCTCCAGCTCGACCGGCAGCGGGTGACCCGCGCCCGGCGTACCGATGCGGCACGGACCGACTACCTGCGCCACCTCGCGCAGGCGCGGGGCCAGGTCCGGGACGCGGCCGATCAGCAGCGGGAGGAGCTGCTGCGCCACCACCCGCCACCCGACGACCTGGCGACGCTCGTGACGCTCGGGCGGGTGGAGCAGCGCGACCCCGACCATCCCTGGTTCCTCCGGGTGCGGTGGGGCGTCGGCGAGCAGCCGGTCGCGCTCGAGCCCGTGGCGCCCGACGAGCACCCCGAGGCGGACCCGGCGGCGGCCGCCCTGGCGCGGCGGCTAGCCCTGGCGCACCGGACCGGGCCGGATCTGCCGCTCACGCTCGACCTGCGCGAGGAGGCGCGCATCGACGTCCCCGGCCCGGGCGACGACGCCCGGGCGCGGGCCCGCGCGGTGGTGTGCTCGGCGGTCGCGGCCCATCCTCCCGACCACCTCGCGATCGCCGTCCTCGCCGCTCCCTCCGCCCTGGCCCGGTGGGACTGGGTGAAGTGGCTGCCGCACGCCGGCAGCCCGCTGCGCGGGGACGCGGTCGGTCCGGTGCGGCTGGTGCACCACGATCCCGGCGCGCTCGAGTCGCTGCTGCCGCCGCCGGGTGGTCCGCACCTGCTGGTCGTGGTCGACGGCGACGCCGAGACGTCTCCCCGCGAGGGGATGACGGTCCTGTCCGTCGGGCGCGCTGCCTCCGCGGCTGTCGAGGAAGGTGCCGACCGGTGCTCGATCGCGTCGGCGGAGGCACTCGCGCGGCGCTTGGCCGCGATCGCGCCGGACCGGGCGGATGCTCCCGGCGCGGTTCCCGATCTGGCGACCCTGCTGACGGCGCGGGCCTCGGAGGACCGGCTGTGCGTGCCGATCGGCGTCGGCGACGACGGCCCGGTCCTGCTGGATCTCGAGGAGTCCGCGCGCGGCGGCATGGGTCCGCACGGCCTGGTCATCGGCGCGACGGGCTCCGGCAAGTCGGAGCTGTTGCGGACCCTCGTGCTCGGGCTGGCCACCGCGCACCCGCCCGATCGGCTCACCCTCGTGCTCGTCGACTTCAAGGGCGGCGCGACCTTCGCCGGCCTGGCGGCCCTGCCGCACGTGTCCGGCGTGATCACCAACCTCGACGATGACCTCGCCCTGGTCGAGCGGATGCGGGACGCCCTGACCGGTGAGCTGGTACGCCGCCAGCAGCTGCTCCGCGACGGCGGCGGGTTCGCGTCGCGGCACGAGCACGAGCAGGCCCGGCTCGCCGGCGCCGACCTCGACCCGCTCCCCTCGCTGCTCGTCGTGATCGACGAGTTCTCCGAGCTGCTCGCCGCCGAGCCCGAGCTGATCGACCTGTTCGTGTCGATCGGCCGCTTGGGCCGGTCCCTCGGCATCCACCTGCTCCTCGCCTCGCAGCGGCTCGAGGAGGGGCGGCTGCGCGGGCTCGACTCGCACCTGTCGTACCGGATCGGCCTGCGCACGTTCAGCGCGCAGGAGTCACGTGCCGTCCTCGGCGTACCGGACGCGCACGAGTTGCCGGCCGTGCCGGGCGTCGGCTACCTGCGGTCCGACCCGACGACCCTGCGGCGGTTCACGGCGGCGTACGTCTCGAGGCCGGCCGCACCGGCCGGCCGGTCGCCCCGGGTGCTGCCCTTCACGCTGGGCGAGGTGCCGGTGTCCTCCGAACCGGCGCGGGCCACCACCGACGAGACCCAGCTCGACGTCGCCGTACGACGCCTGGCCCGGCACGGCCCGCGGGCCCGGCAGGTGTGGCTGCCGCCCCTGGAGGAGCCGGAGCGACTGGGGCGGCTCGTCGACGAGTCTGCGGCAGGGCGTCTCGTCCTGCCGGTCGGCGTGGTCGACCGGCCACGCGAGCAGCGCCGCGACCCGCTGCTCCTCGACCTGACCGAGGCCGGCGGGCACGTCGCGGTGGTGGGTGCTCCGCGCAGCGGCAAGAGCACGCTGCTGCAGACGCTCGTCACCGCCCTGGCCCTCGCGCACACACCACAGGAGGTGCAGGTCTACCTCCTCGACCTCGGCGGCGGGCTCGCGCCACTGACCGGCCTGCCGCACGTCGCCGGTGCGGCCGGACGCACGGAGCCCGAGGTCGTCCGTCGGGTCGTCGCCGAGCTCACCGCGCTCCTGGACCACCGCCAGGCCGCGGGCGGTTCGACCGGGGACGACCACGGAGAGGCGTTCCTCGTGGTCGACGGCTGGGGCACGCTGCGCGCCGACTTCGACGACCTCGAGCCCGGGCTGGCTCAACTGCAGGCACGCGGGCTGGCCTATGGCATCCACGTGGTCGCGAGCGCGCTGCGGTGGTCGGACTTCCGGGCCGCGAGCCGCGACCTGTTCGGCAGCAGGCTGGAGCTGCGGTTGGGCGACCCGATGGACTCCGAGATCGGCCGACGGGCGGCCGCGCGGGTTCCGGCGCGGCCGGGGCGCGGCCTCACGACCGAGGGGCTGCACTTCCTCTCGGCCCTGCCCGGCCGCGAGGGTGGCGGCCTGAGCGATCTCGTCGCCGACATCGCCGCGGCCTGGACCGGGCCGCCCGGACCGAAGCTGCGCCTGCTCCCCCGGCGGATCGCCCTGGACGCGATCGGGGACCCGCGCGCTCGTGGACGCGAGGTCGTCGTCGGCGTCGACGAAGCCGCGCTCGCACCGGTGATGCTGGACCTCGACGCCGACCCGCACCTGCTCGTCCTGGGCGATCGCGGATCGGGGCGGACCGCCGTGCTGCGCGCACTCTGCCGCGAGGTCGTCCGCAGCCGCGGCCCCGACCAGGCGCGCCTGCTGCTCGTCGATCCCCGCCGGTCGCTGCTCGGCGAGGTGCCACCCGAGCACCTCCTCGGGCACGTCACCGGAGGCGTGGCAGCCGAGCGGGCGCTGGCCGACCTGGCGGTGTACCTCACCCGGCGGCTGCCCGGGCCGGAGGTCGACGCGGCCCGGCTCCGCACGAAGTCGTGGTGGGAGGGCGCCGAGGTGTTCGTGGTCGTCGACGACCACGACCTGGTCGCCGACGGCGTGCTGGCACCATTGCAGCCGCTGCTCGCCCAGGCCGCGGACGTCGGGCTGCACCTGATGCTGAGTCGACGCACGGGCGGCGCTGCCCGGGCGCTCTATGACCCGGTGCTACGCACGCTCCTGGACCTGGGACACCCGGGTCTGCTGCTGTCCGGAGACCCCGAGGAGGGTCCGTTGATCGGCGGGCTCCGGCCGGTGCGGGCGGTGCCGGGCCGGGCGCGGCTGGTCAGCCGCGACGGGCCGCCGACCGGGCTTCAGCTGGGCTGGACGGAGCCCTCGTCGTGAGTGGCCGGCATGCCCGCGATCCGCCGGCCGGCCGGCTGCCGCACCCCCGGCGACACCAGCAGGGCGGCGAGCGCCGTCGTGACCGGCACCGCCAGGACCAGGCCGATCGCGCTGGCGAGCGTGCGCACGACCTCCTCCGCGAGCTGCTCGTGGGAGAGCAGGCGGGTGATCGGCAGACCGTAGACCTGCAGCAGGAGCAGTCCGATCACGGCGGTCCCCACGTAGGCGAACACGATCGTGTAGATGGTCGAGGCGATGTGGTCGCGACCGATCCGCATCGCGCTGGTGAAGATCGTCCGCCGCGAGGCGTTCGGGGTGGCGGCGCGGAGCTCCCACACCGCCGACGCCTGGGTGATGGTGACGTCGTTGAGCACGCCCAGGCCCGCGATGACGACCGCAGCCGATAGCAGCGCGCGGAAGTCGAGCGAGGGGCTGAGCGTCTGCAGGGTCGAGCCGCCCTCGTCGGCGATCCCGGTGAGGTGGGCGCTGCTCATCGCCCACGCCCCGATGCCCGCGGTCAGCGCGATCCCGAGCAGCGTGCCGGCCAGCGCCGCGCTGGTGCGCAGCGAGAGGCCGTGGGTCGTGTAGAGCACCACGAACATGATCGCGGCCGCGCCGACGAGGGCAACCCCGGCGCCGGGCGCGCCGTCGTACAGGGCCGGGAGGAGGAACCACCAGACCACGGCACCGCCGAACGCGAGCCCGACCAGGGCGAGCAGGCCACGCAGCCGGGCCACGGCGAGCACCACCAGCACGAAGACCAGCGCCAACCAGAGCAACGTCCCGCCTCGCAGCGTCGCGAAGTACGCGTACGTCGGCGGCGAGCCGTCGCCACCGGGTGTGCGGATCAGCTCGACGCGGTCGCCCGTGGCCAGCCCGGACGTGATGACCTCCGGGGGCACCGTCACGTCGATCGGTCCCTGCCCCGCGCCGAGGTCGACCGACAGCGTCCCGCAGGGCGGGGTGGTCTTCGGGGCAGGGGTGCCGCCGGTCGGGCACAGCGGACCGACCGTCTCCACCGTGGCGTGCGGGAACGTGACCCCGGGGGCGGCGAAGAGCACGCCCGCCTGGCCTGCGGACGCCTGGTCGACCTTGACGCTGTGGCTCGGCCACCACACCACCAGGCCGGCGATCGTCCCGAGCAGCGCCAGCGCCAGACCACCGAGGAGCAGCCACCGCGGCAGGGTGTCCACCCGTACCGATGCGTCGACGCTGCGTACCGCTCGGTGGCCGTGCCCGTGACCGTGACCCACACGAGCAGGGTAGTGGCGGGGTCTGCACCGGGATCGAGGCTAGGGCTGCTCGACGGTGGAGGTCGTGGTCGCGAGCCGTTCCTGCACGATCGCGGTGACCGCGGCCAAGGCGTCCACCTGCTCGGGCGTGAGGTGGTCGAAGAACAGCTCCCGTACGAGCTCGACGTGGGCCGGCGCGGCCGCCTCGATCGCCGCGGCTCCGGCCGGCGTCAGGTCGACGAACGCACCGCGGCGGTCGTCGGCGCACTCACGACGGGCCACCAGCCCCCGCGCCGCCATCCGTGAGACCTGCTTGGACAGCCGGCTCTTCTCCCACTGCATCCGCTCGCCGAGCTCGTACATCCGCAGCGTCCGCTCCGGGACGTCGGTCAGGTTGACGAGCACCTCGTAGTCGGCGAACGACAGCCCGCTGGTCCGCTGCAGCTCACGCCCGAGCGCCGCCGACAGCAGGGTGTGCGCGTCGAGCCATCCCCGCCACGCGACCTCCTCGCGGTCGTCCAACCAACGCGTTCCCACAGACCCATGGTACCGCTTGGTTGCCGTGGAAACTTCCTGAGCCGTTGCCGGCCCGCCACCTCCACCCGGCAGAGTTGGCCCCGTGACGCACCCGGCACCCCTGCCCCACGAGACCGCCCTCGCCGCAGTCCTCGACGCCGGCCGCCCCGAGGCGGTCGAGAAGCAGCACCGACGCGGCAAGCTGACCGCCCGAGAGCGGATCGCCGCGCTGACCGATCCCGGCACCTTCCGCGAGTTCGGCGCGCTGGTCACCGGGACCGGCCCGGACGGCGGACCGGTCCCGGCCGACGGCGTCGTGTGCGGGACGGCGGAGATCGACGAGCGTCCCGTCGTGGTCGTGGCGAGCGACTTCACCGCGGCGGGCGGCAGCAACGGCGCGGTCGGCAACGAGAAGATCCGCCGCGTCTACTCACTCGCCGGAACCCGCGGCATCCCCGTCGTGATGCTGCTCGACGGCGGCGGCCACCGGATCCACGAGGGCCTGGACGCCAAGGAGTTCGCGATCGGCGTCGACATCCAGCACCTGCACACGCGGATGAGCGGCTGGGTCCCGCTGGTCGCGGCGCTCCTCGGCCCCGGGTTCGGCGCCCCCACCCTGAGCGCCTCGCTGTGCGACTACGTGATCGCCGTACGCGGCATCGCAACCCTCGGCATGGCGCCGCCGCCCCTGGTGAAGGCCGCGACCGGCGAGGTTCTCGGCGACGACGTGAGCGGCCCCGATGCCCAGGCGGAGTTCGGCAACATCGACCTCGCCGTCGACAGCGAGGAGGAGGCCTTCGACGCGATCCGGATGTACCTCGACACGCTCCCCAGCAACGCCGAGGCACCGCTACCGGTCCGCGCGTCCTCCCTGCCCCGCCCGGCCGCTGCGCGAGCCCTCGACGACACCGTCACCGCGGACGCCCGCCGCTCCTACGACATGTACGACGTCATCGCGGGCATCGTCGACGAGGACAGCGAGGTCGAGCTGCGGCCGGCGTACGCACGCAACATGGTGACCCTGCTGGCCCGCGTCGACGGCAACCCGATCGGCATCGTCGCCAACCAGCCCGCCGTCCGCGCCGGGATGCTCGACACCGCCGCGTGCGCGAAGGCGAGTCGGATGGTGTCGCTGTGCGACGCGTTCGGCATCCCCGTGCTGACGCTGATCGACCTGCCCGGCCTGGCGGTCGGCATCGAGGCGGAGCGCAGCGGGCTGGGCCGCGCGAGCCTGCGGATGTCGGCGGCGTACGGGTACGCCACCGTGCCGCTGTTCACCGTCGTCGCACGCAAGGGGTACGGCGGCGGCTACGTGATGATGTCGGGCGGTCGCACGTTCTCCCCCGAGCTGGTCGTCGCCTGGCCGCACGCGGAAACGGCCGTCATGGCGGCCGAGACCGCGGTCGAGCTGGTCTTCAAGCGCGAGCTCGAGGCAGTGGCCGACGAGGACCGGGCGGCGAAGAAGCGGGAGATCGCCGCCGCCTTCGACGACCGCGCCAGTGCGGTCCGGGGCGCCGAGGGCTTCGGGTACGACGCCGTCATCCGCCCCAGCGAGACCCGGGCCTGGCTGGCCGAGCTGCTCGCACAGCTGCCCCGCCACCGGCTGATGGACACGGTCACCCCGCGCCGGCACGGGGTCGAGCCCCTCTGACGCGTCAGGCGCGGACGATGCGGTAGTTGAACGCAGGCGTCCCGAGCGCCTGCATCAGCCGCAGCCAGAACGGCATCATCCACTCGGTGCCGCGGGCGGTGGTGATGTCGCCGAGGTCGATGACGTCGGTGTGCCCGAACTCCCGCAGCATCGCCGTGACCGTCGCCTTCGCCCCCGCGTCGTCGCCGGAGACGAAGACCGACGTCGGCTCCGGCAGCGCCTCCGGGTGCGTCATGACCGAGGCGTTGAGGGTGTTCAGCGTCTTCACCACCAACGCGTCGGGGAAGGCGCGCTGCACCTGCTCGCCGATCGAGTCGTCCTGGGGCGCGGTGACCAGGGGCGGGAACCCGCCGGAGAAGTCGAGCCCGTTGGAGATGTCGACGAGCGGCTTGCCCGCGAGGTTGGCCGCACCGGCCTGCTCCAGGACGGTGAGGGTCGCGTCGCCGTTGGTGGCGTTGACGACCACCTCCGCACCGGCAGCCGCGTCGGCGAAGGTGGCGAGCGCGACGCCCGCGATCGGGTCGTAGCCTTCGCGCGCCTGCGTCGCGGCGGGGTCGCGGGTGCCCATCGTGACCTCGTGGCCCAGCTCGGCGAGTCGTGCGGCGATGGCGTTGCCGACCATGCCGGTGCCCAGGACGGCGTACTTCATCGTTTGCTCCTCAGGACTGGGTGCGCAGGTACCGGCCGAAGTGCGGGACCGTGAAGGCAATCCTGCCGCGTTCGCCCGAGTAGATCAGCCCCTTCTTCAGCAGTGCGTCGCGGGCCGGCGAGAGGGACTGCGGCTTCTTGTTGAGTACGCCGGCGACGTCCGCCGTCGCCACGGTGCCCACCGGGTCGTCGGCCTCGGTGCCGGCGGCGTCGGCCATCGCCCGCAGGTACTCCCGCTCCCCCGGTGTCGCCCGCTCGTAGCGCGACCCGAAGAAGCCCACGGCGAGCTCGCGCTCGGCCTCGGGTGCGGCGACCGCGATGTCGTCGGCGGTGATCGGGCTGCGCGGGGCGAGGTCCCACGCAGCCTTCCCGTAGGCCTGGATGAAGTAGGGGTAGCCACCGGTGGCCTCGTACATGGCGGCCAGGGCGGCGGGCTCGTACTCGGCGTCCTCCTCCGCGGCCGGCGCGGCCAGCGCCCGGTCCGCGGCCTCGCGGGAGAGCCGGTCGATGCGCTGGTAGGAGAACAGCCGCTCGGAGTAGGACTTGCTCGCGCTCAGCACGGCGGGCAGGTGCGGGAGACCCGCCCCGACCACGATGACGGGCAGGCCGTTCTGGCTGAGCTCGTGGCAGGCGGCGCAGAGCGCCGAGACGTCGTCGGCGCCGAGGTCCTGCATCTCGTCGATGAAGATGCCGACGCCCTTGCCCACGTCGGCCGCGAGCCCGCCGACGTCGGTGAGCAGCTCGACCAGGTCGATCTCGATGTCGCCGGAGTCGGCACGACCCCGCACGACAGCTGCGTCGATCCCCGGGCTCCAGCGGTCGCGCAGCTTCGCGTCGGCACCGGCGTCGCGCTCGACGAACGCCCGCACCACGCCGAGGACCTGGGCGGTCTCGTCGGGCTCGGGGTGGCCGAGCTCGCGCACCGCCTGGTGCAGCGCGCCCGCGAGCGGTCGGCGCAGGCTCTGCTCCGGTCGCGCCTCCAGCTTGCCGGTGCCCCACCCCTTGCGCACCGCCGCGCCCCGGAGCGCGTTCAGCAGCACCGTCTTGCCGACCCCGCGCAGCCCGGTCAGCACCAGGCTCCGCTCGGGACGCCCACGGGCCACCCGCTCGAGCACCACGTCGAAGGCCGCCAGCTGCTCGTCACGGCCCGCCAGCTCGGGCGGCCGCTGCCCCGCGCCGGGCGCGTAGGGGTTCCGGATCGGGTCCACGATCAGACCGTATCGGCGTCTCTAGCAGGCGCCGTAGACATCGCTAGCGTGTCGGATCGTGCGCTGCTCACGCCAACAGCGGCCGCTGCTCGACCGGGGTGGGACCGGTGGCCTGGCGCAGCGTCTCGATCAGGTCGGGGACCTGCTCGGGAGTCAACCGCACCGTCCCCGTGCACACGTTCTGGTGCCAGATCGACAGCACCACCACCCCGGCCTCCGCGTGCCAGCTCACCCGCAGCGCGCGGTCACCGCGGCCGTCCAGGTGGACGGAGCCGACGCTCGGCACCGGGCGGATCGTGCTCATACCCGCATCATGCGCCGCACCACCGACACCGCGCCAGGGTCCGACCTGCCTAGAGTGGGGCCCATGCCCGAGCTGCCCGAGGTGGAGGCGCTGGCCCAGGACCTGACCGGCCGGTTGTCCGGGCGCGCGATCACCACGATCCACGTGCCCCAGTTCAGCGCGCTGAAGACCTACGACCCGCCGCTGACGGCGATCGAGGGCACGCTCGTCGACGGCGTACGACGACACGGGAAGTTCCTCGACATCGAGGCGAGCGGGCTGCACCTGATCTTCCACCTGGCGCGGGCGGGCTGGGTGCGGTGGCGCGACGAGGTGCCCGCGCTGCCGCCGAAGCCGAGCATGAAGTCCACCCTCGCGGTGCGGGTCGTGCTCTCCCCCGATGACGGCAGCGACGTGACCCCCGGCCTCGACGTCACCGAGGCCGGCACCAAGAAGTCGCTCGCGTGCTACCTGGTGCGCGACCCGCTCGACGTCCCCGGCATCGCCTCGCTCGGCCCGGACCCGTTGTCGGAGGAGTTCACGATCGAGGCCCTCGCCGAGATCCTCGAGTCCGAGGGCGGCAAGCAGATCAAGGGCGTGCTGCGGCACCAGGGCACCATCGCCGGGATCGGCAACGCCTACTCCGACGAGATCCTGCACGCGGCCCGGATGTCGCCCTTCAAACCGGCCAAGAGCGTGGTCGACGAGGACCTCGCCACCCTGTACCTGTCGATCCGCGACACCCTGGGCGCCGCGGTCGAGCGCTCCCGCGGACTCGCCGCGAGCGAGCTGAAGTCGGAGAAGAAGTCGAACCTCGCCGTGCACGGCCGCACCGGTCAGCAGTGCCCGGTGTGCGGCGACGTGGTGCGCGAGGTGTCGTTCGCCGACTCCAGCCTGCAGTACTGCGCCACCTGCCAGACCGGCGGCAAGCCCCTCGCCGACCGCCGGATGTCGAAGCTGTTGAAGTAGAACGAGGAGCCATGATCCCCACCATCGCGATCGAGAACGTCCCGAACCCGCTGCCCGAGGGTGTGGCCGTCCTCGACGTCCGCGAGCCCGACGAGTGGGCGGCCGGCCACATCGAGGGCGCGCTGCACATCCCGCTCAGCACGCTGCCGGTCCGGCTGGACGAGGTCGCCGCGCTCGACGCCGCCCAGACCCTGGTGGTCTGCAAGGTCGGAGGACGGTCGGCGCAGGCGGTCGCCTACCTCTCCCAGCAGGGGTACGACGTGGTCAACCTGGCCGGCGGCATGCTCGACTGGGCCGCGGCGGGCCGGCCGATGGTCAGCGAGACCGGCCAGCCGGCGTACGTCGGCTGAGGCGGCTGCTCAGGCGGGGCACTCCTGGCCGACCCAGGAGACGAACGCCGCCACCTTCGCGCGGTCCGCGCCCGACTCCGTCGGGAAGCCCTTCGCGCTGTTCGAGCCCTTGACGTTCGTCCAGGTCGCCTTGAGGACCGAGTCGACCAGGACGTCGAAGCCGGCGTGGGCATCGGCGGTGATGTCGCTCGGGGTGCCGACCCCCTTCAGCTGCTTCACCGCGGTCTGGATCGCGGTGAACGCCGCCTTGCTGCTGCCCTCGTCGTTCGCCGCCTTCACCGATCCCCAGGCGTTGCAGAACGCCTCCTTGGACGCCCCCGCGGAGGCCCCTCCGGAACCTCCGCAGCCGGTGAGCGTGGCAGTCATCAGAGCCGCGACACCGAGCGCGAGGGCGGGACGAGTGAGGGTCATGGGTGCAGCCAACTGGCCGCGCCCGGGAAATGCAAGCAAACGCCGGCCGGCCCCCGAGAGGGCCGGCCGGCGTCCGGATCGGGTCGGGTCTCAGCAGTAGGTCTTGGCCCAGGTGGTGAACGTCGTGACCTTGGTCATCTGGTCGGAGCTGAGGCCGAACATCTTGCCGATGAGGTCGCTCTCCGAGCCCGAGTCGCCGTTCGCCGCGGCGGACTGGATGGCCTTGGCGCCGGACTCGAGCTTGTCCGCCGAGGCCTTGCCCGCGGCGTCGACGAGCGCCTCGAAGCCCGCGCGGGCGTCAGCCGGGATGTCGGACGGCGTACCGACCTTCTTGAGCTTGTCGGCCATGGTGTGCATCGCGTCGGCCGCGCCGGAGTAGTCCGAGTCGCCGACGTTGGCGAACGCCTGGTCGCCGCTACCGTACGCCGCGCAGAAGTCGGCCTTGGACGCGCTCGTCGGAGCGCTGGAGCCGCCGCCGCTGCCACAGGCGGTGAGCGAGAGGCCCAGCAGGGCCGCGGCGCTGAGGGCGAGAGCGGATCGCTTGATCGTCGTCATGCCGGCCACCATGCCCGACGCCCTCGTGTTCTAACCGCACCGACCCGTGAAATCGGCGGCCGGCACGTCGAGGAGCATCCCCAGCCCGGAGAGGTACGCCGCGCGCGACCGCTCCGTCACGCCCAGCGAGCGCAGGTGCGGGGTCGGCCACTGGACGTCGATGAGCCGCCCGGCGCTGTGCGGGTCGGCGCGCAGGTGCTCGACCAGGCCGACGAGGGCCACCTTCGAGGCGTCGCGCTCGTGGTGGAACATCGACTCGCCGGCGAACAGGCCGCCGAGGGCGACGCCGTACAGACCACCCGCCAGGCGCCCGTCGCGCCATGCCTCGACGGAGTGGGCCCAGCCGAGCCGGTGCAGCTCGACGTACGCCTGCTGGATGCGGCGGTCGATCCACCCGTGCGGGCGGTCGGGATCCGCGCACGCCGCGATGACCTGCTCGAAGGCGGTGTCCATGCGGATCTCGAAGTCGCGCACGCTGCGGCGCAGGCTGCGCGAGACACGGAGGTCGGTGAGCTCGAGGACGCCGCGGCGCGCGGGGCACCACCAGCCGATCGAGCGCGGGCCCTCGGGCATCGGGAACAGCCCACAGCGGTACGCCGCCAGCAGCGTCCCCGGCGCGAGGTCGGCGCCGATCGCGACGAGGTCGCTGGGGTCCAGCTCGTCCTCGGGTGTGCCGGACGCCGCGGCCGGAAGGGTGCTCAGCTCGGCCGTCGTCGGGAACACCCAGGGTGTCGGCGGCGGTTCGATGGGCACAGGACCGAAACTAGCGGCCGGCACCGACCGTTGGTCCTCGTGATGGGATGGATGACATGCGGAAGAGCGTGAAGAGCGGAGTCGCGGCCGAGGTCGCGCGCCAGCTCGCCCCGAAGGTGACCACGATGGCGCCGGGGGCGACCGAGGCGTTCGTGCGGCACGCGCTGCACCGGGCGATCGTGGGCGTCGGCCCGCTGCCGGGGGCGGCGGCGGCCGCGGACGCGCAGCTGCGCGAGCAGCACGGTGACGTCGACCGCGCCATCAAGGAGGTCATCGAGAACCACGTGCGGTACGCCGGCGTCGAGGGCCTCGTCACCAACCTGGGTGGTCTGGTGACGGCCGCCGTGGTCGCGCCCGCGTCGATCTCCGGCCTCGCGCTCGTGCAGTGCCGGATGGTCGCGGGCATCGCGCACCTGCGCGGCTACGACCTCGACGACCCGCGCGTCCGCAACGCGATCCTGGTCGCGCTGCTCGGCGACGAGGTCGTGGCGAAGATGGTCCGGACGCACCGGATCCCGGGCCCGCCGATGGCGATCGCGACGTCGCCGGCGTACGACGCCCAGACCGACCCGATCATCGCCAACGCCATCGCCGGCGAGCTGATCAGCCGGGTCATCGGCAAGCGCCTCGCCGCCACCGTCGGCAAGCGGATGCCCGTGGTCGGCGGCGCGGTCGGCATGGTCGCTGACGCGGTCTCGACGTGGCGGGTGGGGCGGTACGCCGAGCGGGAGCTCCTGCCGCGCTGAGGTGCCGCGCCGCCGCTCGCGCTGTAACACGTCGTTGCGCGAGCTGGCAGCCGGCTCTGGTCGCCGGCAGCCCGTTCGGACGGGCTGGTGGCAGCGAAAACGGGCGCCCAGCTCGCGCAACGGCGTGTTACAGCTCCAGCGCCCGCACCACCGCGGACGGGCTCGGACGGCCCAGCTGCTCGGCCATCCACCGGCTGGTGGCGACGTACGCCGGCAGGTCGATGCCGTGCTCGATGCCCATCCCGGTGAGGAACCAGGCGAGGTCCTCGGTGGCGAGGTTGCCCGTGGCCGACTTCGCGTAGGGGCAGCCGCCGAGGCCGCCGGCGCTGGCGTCGTAGGTCGTCACCCCGGACTGCAGGCCCGCGTGCACGTTGGTCAGCGCCTGGCCGTAGGTGTCGTGGAAGTGCAGCGCGAGCCGGTCGACCGCGACGTCGGCCTCGACGAAGGCACCGACGAGCGCCTTCACGTGCCCGGCGGTCGCCACGCCGATCGTGTCGCCGAGGCTGAGCTGCGCGCAGCCGAGGTCGAGCAGCCGGCGACCGACCGTCACCACCTGCTCGATCGGGACAGCCCCCTCCCACGGGTCGCCGAAGCACATCGACACGTAGCCGCGGACGTCCATGCCCGCCTCGAGGGCGCGCGCGATCGTCGGCTCGAACATCTCGAACTGCGACTCCAGGCCGCGGTTGAGGTTCTTGTTGGCGAACGTCTCCGTGGCCGAGCCGAAGACGGCGACGTGACGCAGCCCGAGCTCGAGGGCCCGGTCCAGGCCGCGCTCGTTCGGGACCAGCACCGGCATCTGCCGCGCCGAGTCACCCATCTCCTGCACGAGTCCGGTCATCAGCTCGGCCGCGTCGGCGAGCTGCGGCACCCACGTCGGGTGCACGAACGACGTCGCCTCCACGACCGGCGCACCGGCCGCGCAGAGCCGGTGGATGAACTCGCTCTTCACGGCGGTGGGGACGGCGGCCTTCTCGTTCTGCAGGCCGTCGCGGGCGCCGACCTCGTAGATCGTGACCCGGGTCGGGAGACCAGGCTCGGGCACGACCATCGGCAGCACGCTCATGACGCCTCCACCACGAAGAGCGTCGCACCCAGGGCCACCTGCTGCGCGACCGCGGCGCCCACCTCGGTCACCACGCCGTCGTACGGCGCCTTCAGCGCGAGCTCCATCTTCATCGCCTCCACGACCCCGAGGACCTGGCCCTCGCTCACAGCATCCCCCGGTGCCACGCGGACGTCGAGGACGGTGCCGGGCATCGGGCTGACGATGGTGCCGTCGGCCGCGCCGGTGCCGTGGTCGGCGGACGCGTCGGGCCGGACGAACACGTAGCGCTGGCCGTGGAAGGCGAGCTCGACCTCGTGGTCGGTGACGCGGGACGTCATACGGTGGGAGCCTTCGAGCGCTCCGTCCGTATGACGTCCGGGCAGGTCCACCGATCCGTCAGCGAACTGGACGACCGCGGGCTCGGCGGGGCCGCCCATCCGGAAGCCGTCGCCGGCGAACGGGCCGGCGTGCTCGCGGTGCGCGTCCAGCCAGAGCCGGGCCGCGAGCTCGCGCGCCGGGGTCGGGTCGGGTGCGGGGACCTCGTTGCGGTCCAGCCAGGCGGTGTCGATCCCGCCCTCCTCGGCGAACTCCTCGCTCGCCGCGAGCACCCGCAGGAAGCCGGTGTTCGTGGTGAGACCGAGGATCGCGGTGTCGTCGAGGGCCGCGACGAGCCTGCGTCGCGCCTCGTCCCGATCGGCACCGGAGACGATGACCTTGCCCAGCATCGGGTCGTACGACGTGGAGACGACCTGCCCCGACTCGAGCGCGTGGTCGACGCGGGCGCCGGCCGGCCAGTGGACCGTCGTGGCCCGGCCGGCCTGGGGCAGGAAGCCGCCGAAGGCGTCCTCGGCGTACACCCGCGCCTCCATCGCGTGGACGGGCGCGCGCTCCACCTCGGCCTGTCCGAGGGCGGCGTGCCCGGTGACCACCAGCTGCAGCCGCACGAGGTCGAGACCGCCGTTCGCGAGCTCGGTGACCGGGTGCTCGACCTGGAGCCGGGTGTTCATCTCCAGGAAGTAGAAGTCGTCCGTCGCGGCGTCGAGGAGGAACTCCACGGTGCCCGCGTTCGTGTACCCGACCGCCTCGCCCAGCGCGACTGCCGCCGCGTGGATCCGGTCGCGCAGCTCGTCGGACAGCCCGGGCGCCGGGGCCTCCTCGATCACCTTCTGGTGCCGCCGCTGGACCGAGCACTCGCGGGTCCCGAAGTGCAGCACGTTCCCGTTGCGGTCGCCGACGATCTGCACCTCGATGTGCCGGCCACGCTCGACGTACTTTTCGATGAGCATGGCGTCGTCACCGAAGGCGCTGAGCGCCTCCCGCTTCGCCGCGGCGACCGCCTCGGGCAGCTCCTCCGCGGACCGCACGACGCGCATGCCCTTGCCGCCACCACCGGCCGCGGCCTTGGCGAGCACCGGGTAGGCGAAGGTGGTCGGGTCGTCGTCCAGCGAGTACGACGGGATCACGGGAACCCCAGCCGCCACGGCGATGTCGCGCGCCGCGTCCTTGCGGCCCATCTGCTCGATGACCTCGGGCGTCGGGCCGATCCAGGTGATGCCGGCATCGGTGACCGCGCGGGCGAAGGCGGCGTTCTCGGACAGGAAGCCGTAGCCGGGGTGGATCGCCTCCGCGCCCGCGGACCTAGCCGCGTCGAGGACCGCAGCCGCGTCGAGGTAGGACGGCACCCGCACCGCGACATCGGCGTCACGCACGTGCAGCGCGTCGGCGTCCAGGTCGGTGTGGACCGCGATGGTCGTGATCCCGAGCTCACGACAGGTGCGGAAGACCCGGCGGGCGATCTCCCCCCGGTTGGCGACGAGGACGGAACGAATGGTCGTCATGAGATGAGCCCCTCTGCAAACGCGAGCTTGCGAGTGTTTGCCCGGCCGACCGCGAGCGGAGCGAGCCTGGTCGGTGGGAACAGCCAATGAGTGCGGCGGAGCCGCTCGATGCCTTGCATGCGCGGAGCGCCTTACATCCGGAAGATGCCGTAGGAGGGACTGGGGACCGGCGCGTGCGAGGTCACCTCGAGCGCCATGCCGAGCACCCGCCGGGTGTCGGCGGGGTCGATGATGCCGTCGTCCCAGAGCCGCGCGCTGGCGTAGTACGGCGAGCCCTGGGTCTCGTACTGCTCCCGGATCGGTGCCTTGAACGCGTCGTCGTCCTCGCGTCCCGCGACGGTGGCCAGCACGTTCGCGGCCTGCTCGCCGCCCATCACGGAGATGCGGGCGTTCGGCCACATCCACAGGAAGCGCGGGTCGTAGGCGCGTCCGCACATGCCGTAGTTGCCGGCACCGAAGGAGCCACCGATCACGACCGTGAGCTTCGGGACCACCGAGCATGCCACCGCCGTCACCAGCTTGGCGCCGTCGCGGGCGATGCCGCGGTTCTCGTACTCCCGCCCGACCATGAAGCCGGTGATGTTCTGCAGGAACAGCAGCGGGATACCGCGCTGGTTGCACAGCTCGACGAAGTGCGCGCCCTTGAGCGCCGACTCGCTGAACAGGATGCCGTTGTTGGCGACGATCCCGACCTCGCGGCCGTAGATGCGGGCGAAGGCGCAGACGAGGGTCTCGCCGTACAGCTGCTTGAACTCCTGGAAGCGGCTCCCGTCCACCAGGCGACGGATCACCTCGCGCACGTCGTACGGCGTGCGGGTGCTCGTCGGCACGACGTCGTAGAGCGTCTCGGGGGCCTCGACCGGCTCGTCCCAGGTCGCCTCGGTGGTCGAGCCGGCCGGGCGGGGCAGCGTGTCGACGATGCCGCGCAGGATCCGCAGCGCGTGCGCGTCGTCGTCGGCGAGGTGGTCGACGACGCCCGACGTACGGGCGTGGACGTCGCCTCCACCAAGGTCCTCGGCCGAGACGACCTCACCGGTCGCGGCCTTCACCAGCGGCGGACCGCCCAGGAAGATCGTGCCCTGGTTCTTGACGATGACGGTCTCGTCCGACATCGCCGGCACGTAGGCGCCGCCGGCGGTGCAGGAGCCCATGACCGCGGCGAGCTGCGGGATGCCGCGTGCACTCATGGTGGCCTGGTTGAAGAAGATCCGGCCGAAGTGCTCCTTGTCGGGGAACACCTCGTCCTGCATCGGCAGGAACGCGCCGCCGGAGTCGACCAGGTAGAGGCACGGCAGGTTGTTCTCGCCCGCGATCGTCTGGGCCCGCAGGTGCTTCTTGACCGACAGCGGGTAGTAGGTGCCGCCCTTCACGGTCGCGTCGTTGGCGAGCACCATGCAGTCACGGCCCTGGACCCGACCGATGCCGGCGACGACGCCGGCGGACGGCACGGAGTAGGGATCCTCGCCGTACATCCCGTACGCCGCCAGCGGCGCGATCTCCAGGAACGGGCTGCCCGGGTCGAGCAGCCGGTCGACGCGTTCGCGGGGCAGCAGCTTGCCGCGGTCGGTGTGCTTCTGGCGGGCCGCCTCGCTGCCTCCCTGGCGCACGCGCGCCAGGCGCTCGCGGAGCTCGGTGGCCAGCTCGCTCATCGTCGGTTCGGACACGGACCCAAGGTTAATGATCATTAACCTCTGCGGTCAATGGGGTGAAACAGGCGCCGTCGGGGTACTGGGCGGCGCGAGCCGAGGTGCTCGCGAGAGAGGAACCGAAAGATGTCCGTCATCGTCACCGCCGAGCGCCTGGTCCGCAGCAGCCTGCGCACGATCGCCCACGCCATCGTGCACCCCGTCGAGACCGTCGGCACCGTCGTCGAGGAGCTCCCCGACGTCATCCCGGACGTCGCCGAGGCCACCGCCAGCGCGCTCATGGACGCGCTGCAGCAGTCCGACGCCGAGCCCGCGGACTGGCTGATGACGCCGAAGACCATGCCCCAGTAGGTGAACGAGCACTAACCTGGGGGCGTGAGTGCGCCCACCCGCCGTGAGCAGATCCTGGCCACGGCCGCCGATCTCTTCGCGGCGCGCGGCTTCCACGGCGTCTCGGTGGCCGATCTCGGCGCGGCCTGCGGGATCAGCGGACCGGCTCTCTACAAGCACTTCCCGTCCAAGCAGGCGATGCTCGCCGAGATGCTCACCTCGATCTCCGAGCGCCTGCTCGCCGTCGGTCGCTCGCGCGTGGAGGCGGGCGGCGGAGACCCGGTGCGGGCGCTGCGGGGGCTGATCGACTGGCACCTGGAGTTCGCGCTCGGGCACCGCGCACTGATCATCGTCCAGGACCGGGACTGGGAGTCGCTGCCCGCCGACGCCCGCGACCAGGTCCGCCGGCTGCAGCGTCAGTACGTCGGCCTGTGGGCCGACCAGCTGCGCGCCCTCGACGCCGACCTGTCCGCCGCGGCCGCCCACGCCTGCGCGCAGGCCGTCTTCGGGCTGCTCAACTCCACGCCGCGCGCCGGGCACGGCATCTCCGACGCCGAGCTGCGGGCGCTCCTGGGCGGTCTCGCCGAGCGCTCGCTGGGCGTCGCCGGCAGCTGACGGGACCTAGAAGGCGCCGCCCCGACCCGCGCCGTCGCGGAACCGCGCCGCGCCCGCCATCGCCTCGAGCAGCGAGCGGCCACCGTGGACCCACTCGACGTCGAGGGCCCGCTCCAGGGGCAGGCCGTGCTGCTCGTAGGCCGACAACCGGTCCTCGCGCAGGCACGTCTGCGGGAAGGCCGCGAGCTGCTCGGCCAGCGCCACCGCCTCCGCCACCGCCCCACCCGGCGCGCTCACCCGGTTGGCCAGCCCCATCCGCAGCGCCTCCTCGGCCCCGACCGGACGGCCGGTGAGGATCATGTCGAGGGCGTGCGACTGACCGATCAGGCGCGGCAGCCGAACCGTGCCGCCGTCGATGAGCGGGACGCCCCAGCGCCGGCAGAAGACGCCGAACACCGACGCGGGGTCGGCCACCCGCAGGTCGCACCAGAGGGCGAGCTCGAGGCCGCCGGCCACGGCGTACCCCTCGACCGCGGCGACCACCGGCTTCGACAGCAGCAGCCGCGAGGGACCCATCGGATCCGGGCCGTCCGTGCCGGGCGGGTCGGCGCGCATCGTGCCGGCGCTGACCGCCTTCAGGTCGGCCCCCGCGCAGAACGTGCCTCCGGCGCCGGTCAGCACCGCGACCGCGGCGTCCGGGTCGGCGTCGAAGGCCAGGAAGGCGTCGTACAGCTCCTGGGCGTGGGCGGTGTCGACGGCGTTGCGCACGTCGGGCCGGTCGATCGTGACGATCGTGACTGGCCCGCGCCGCTCGACGTGGATGCTCATCCGCCGAGCCCGGCCGGCGTGCGCTCGAGGATCGCGGCCAGGTCCAGGCCGGCCGGCAGGGTGCCCAGCGCGCCGCCCCAGTCGCGGCCGAGGCGGGTCGCGCAGAACGCGTCGGCGACGGCCGACGGCGCGTGCCGCAGCAACAGCCCACCCATGAACACGAGCGCGACCTGCTCGACGATCCGGCGGGCCCGCAGCTCGATGTCGTCGAAGGAGGTGAGCTCCTTCTTGAGCTTCGCCAGCGCGTCGTCGTACCGGACGTCGAGGCCGGCGGCGAGCTCGGCCTCGCCGAAGAACGCGTCCAGCGACTCCGGCTCCCGACCGATGGCCCGCAGCGCGTCGAGCGCGGCGACGTTGCCGGAGCCCTCCCAGATCGAGAGCAGCGGCATCTCGCGGTAGATGCGCGCGAGGTCGAAGTCCTCGGTGTAGCCGTTGCCGCCGAGGCACTCCAGCGCCTCGCCGGCGGCGACGGGGGCACGCTTGCAGACGTAGTACTTGGTGGCGGCCAGGGCGAGGCGCCGGACGGCCGCCTCCCCCGCGTCACCGCGGATCGCGCGGTCGTTGGCCCCCGCGAGCCGCAGCATCGCGGTCATCGCCGCCTCCGACTCGACCTGCAGGTCGGCCAGCACGTTGCGCATCAGCGGCTGGTCGATCAGCGCCCTGCCGAACGCCGAGCGGTGCCGCGCGTGGTGCGTGGCCTGCGCGAGCGCCGACCGCATCCCCGCCGTCGAGCCGATGACGCAGTCGAGACGGGTCATGTTCACCATCTCCACGATGGTCTTCACGCCGCGCCCCTCCTCGCCGACGAGCCAGCCGATCGCGTCGTCGTACTCGATCTCGGAGGAGGCGTTGGACTTGTTGCCCATCTTGTCCTTGAGCCGCTGGAAGCGGATCGGGTTCGCGTCGCCGCCCGGGAGCACCCGCGGCAGCAGGAAGCACGAGAGGCCGCCCGGTGCCTGGGCGAGGGTGAGGAAGAGGTCGCTCATCGGTGCGGACGTGAACCACTTGTGACCACGGATCACATACGTGCCGTCGGGTCGCGGCGTCGCCGTCGTCGTGTTGGCGCGTACGTCGGAACCGCCCTGCTTCTCCGTCATCGACATGCCCGCGATGAGGCCGCGCTTGTTCGCGGGGTCGCGCAGGCCGAAGTCGTAGACCCGGTTCGTCAGCAGTGGCTCGAGCTGTGCCGAGAGCTCGGCGTTGGCGCGGAGGGCCGGCACCACGGCGTACGTCATGGAGATGGGGCAGCCGTGGCCCGCGTCGACGTTCCAGACCGCGAACTTCGCCGCGCGCGCCACGTGCGCGCCGGGGCGGTCGTCGGCCCAGGGTGCGGCGTGCACGCCGTGGGTCACGGCGGCCTCCATCAGCTGGTGGTACGCCGGCACGTACTCCACCTCGTCGATCCGCTCCCCCGTCCGCGAGAACGTGTGCAGCTTCGGCGGGACCCGCTCGGCCCAACGGCCGCGGTCGATCCACTCCTCGCTGCCGGCCATCCGGCCCAGCTCGTGGATCTCGTCGAGCGCCCAGCCGGCGCCCTCGCGCTCGACCCCCTCGAGCAGGACCGGGTCGTCGGCGGTGTCGTGACCCACCAGCGGCGGGACCTGGTTGAAGACCTCGTGCGTCGTGCTCATCTCGTTCATCCCTTGTTCGTCAGCCCTTGTTGGTGGAGGGTCCGAAGTCGTCGTACGGCGCCGCGTCGCGCTCCTGCACCGCCTGCTTGAAGCCCACCTCGGCGGCGCGCGCGGCGAACGCGTAGCCCTCGCGGGTGTGGCGTGAGATCCCGTCGAAGACGGTGCTGATCATCTGGCTGTTCTGCACGCCCTGCGCCAGGAGCGCGGAGTTGAGGGCCAGCTTGACCATCATCAGCTGGTTGATCGGCATGGCGGCAATGCGGGCGAGCAGGTTCTCGGTGCGGGCGTCGAGGTCCTCCGGCTCGGGCGCCTCGATCGCGAGGCCCCACTCCAGCGCCTCCCGGCCGGAGAGCGTGTCACCGGTGAGCAGCAGCCGCTTGGCCCGCTGGTCGCCGAGCCGGTGCGCCCACATCCCGGCGCTCGGCACGCCCCACACCCGGGTCGGTGGGTAGCCGATCTTCGCGTCGGCGGCGATCAGGATCTGGTCGCAGTGCAGCGCGATGTCGGTGCCGCCGGCCACGCAGAAGCCGTGGATCTTGGCGACCGTGGGCTTGTTGGCGTGCAGCAGGCTCGCGTAGCCCTTCGTGAAGCGGCTCATCATCGCGTAGTCGACCATCGGGTCCCACTGCTGGGCCGGGTCGTGGTTCGGGATCGCCTGCTCGGCGAACGCGCCGAGGTCGTAGCCGCCGCAGAAGCCCTTGCCGCGACCGCTCACGACGATCACGTGCACCCGCGGGTCGAGGTCCGCGCGCTCGACGGCGTGCGCGAGGTCGCCGGGGGTGTCGAGGGTGATCGCGTTGCCGTGCTCGGGGCGGTTGAAGGTGATCCGCGCGATCCGGCCGTCGACCTCGTAGGTGAGGGTCGCGTACGTCGCCGCCGTGTCGTCGACCGGCAGGCCGGCGTACGGCGAGTCGGCGCCCTCGAACGCATCGCGGCGCCACGGCGCTGCATCTGTCATGCCCGCGACGTTACAACTATGCTCACAACTGTGTCCAGATCTGTAGCGCCCGCTCTCCCGGCCCGATCGGTCGTGCTGAGCCTGCTGCTCGGCTCCCACCCGGATCGGCTGAGCCCCGCCGCGCTGACCCGAGCCGGCGACCACTTCGGCATCCCGGCCTCGACGATGCGGGTCGCGCTGACCCGCGCCGTGGCGGCGGGCGACCTGGTGCGGGTCGACGGCGACTACGTGCTCGGCGAGCGGCTGGTCCGCCGTCAGCGCCGGCAGGACGAGGCCGTCGACGACGCGGAGACGCCGTGGGACGGCACCTGGGAGATGGCGGTCGTCGTGGTGGCCGGCCGGTCCGGGGCCGACCGGGCGGCGCTGCGCGAGCTGTTGTCGTCGTACCGCCTCGGCGAGCTGCGCGAGGGGGTCTGGACGCGTCCGGCCAATCTCCGCCGGCCGCGTGGGTACGCCGACGAGCCGGTCCTGCGCACCTTCAGCTCGACCCCCGACGACCCCGTCGACCTGGCCGGCGCGCTGTGGGACCTGCCCGCCTGGGCACGGGAGGGGCGCCACCTGCTCCGCGCGCTCGAGCGCACCCGGAAGCCCGCACCCCGACTGGCCGCGGCCGCCGCGGTCGTGCGCCACCTGACCTCCGACCCGCTGCTCCCACCCGCGCTGCTGCCCGCGGACTGGCCGGCCGGTGAGCTGCGGGCCGGCTATGCGGCCTACCAGGCCGAGCTGCGGGACCTCGCCCTCACCGGGTCCGCGGAGTGAGTAGGGTTGGAGACATGGCGAACCTGACCCGTGAGGGCGACGTGCTCCTGCTCGACCTCGGCCACGCCGGCGAGGACGACGACCACCGCTTCAACCCCGAGCGGATCGCGGCACTGGAGGCGGCGATCGACGAGGCCGAGGCGACGACCGGCCCCGCGGCGATCGTGACCACGGCGGTCGGGAAGTTCTACTCCAACGGCCTCGAGCCGGAGCGGTTCACCGCCCCGGGGGCCGACGAGTACTTCCGCTCCTACCACGGGCTCATCGCCCGCCTGCTCTCCTCGCCGGTCCCCTCGGTGGCCGCGCTCCAGGGCCACTGCTTCGCGGGCGGGATGTTCTGGGCCTTCGCCCACGACCAGCGGGTGATGCGCGCCGACCGCGGCTTCGTCTGCCTGCCCGAGGTCCACCTCGGCATGGGCTTCACGCCCGGCATGGGCGCGATCGTGCAGGCCCGACTCACCCCCGCCGCCGCCCACGAGATGATGACGACGGGCCGTCGGTACGGCGGCTCGGAGGCCGTCGCCGCCGGCATCGTCGACGTCGCCGTCGCCGAGGACGAGGTCCTCGCCACCGCCGTCGAGCGCGCCACCGCCCTGGCTCCCCTCCGCGGCGACGCCTATGCCTCCATCAAGCGGCAGATGTACGCCGGCACCCTCGCCGCCCTGGCTGGCTCGTAGCTCCGTCGTACCTGATCGTTTGGCCCCTTTTCGGCGTGAAAGGGGCCAAAAGATCAGGTACGACGCAGGTCAGAGCAGGCCGTCGGGGATCTCGGCACCCCGCTCGAGCAGCTCGGCGAGCCGCCGGGCGCGCAGGACAGCGTCGGCGGCGACCTCGACGTCGTCGGCCAGGTCGGCCGCGGTGAGCACGCCGGTGGTCGAGCCTGTCGAGACCCGCGCGTGCAGCTCGCCGAGCAGCGCCTCCCGGTCGAGCCCGCGCACCGCGAACAGCACCAGCGGGTCGGCGTCGACCAGCCAGCCGACCTGCACCAGCACGGCGAGGGCGTGGCTGCAGGGGTCGAGCACGTAGGGGCAGGTGCACGAGCAGGCGAGCTCGCCGCCGTACGGCAGCAGCTCGACGCCGGTCTCCTCGGCGTGCTCGACCAGGTCGTGCGGCAGATCGCCGGCGAGCAGGGCGGCGATCCGGCCGGACTCGGCGGCGACGACCTCGACGAGCGCGCGGCGGTCCTCGGCGGCCAGCTCGGGCACCTCGACGGACACCGTCCATGCATCGTCGCCCTCGCGCACCGCCGCGAGCAGCGACCCGGGTCCGACGCTGATCCCGCCGACCTCGCCGCTGCGGGCGCGGGCCCGTCCGCGGCGCAGGTCGCCCTCGGCGTACGCCGCCTCCTCGACCGCCCTGCCCCAGGCCTTGCCCCACCACGTCCGCAGGCCGCGGGCGGGCGGGTGCTGGCGGGGGTACGTCGTCCTCACTCGTCGGCGTCCAGGGCAGCTCGGTACGCCTCGCGCCGAGCGATCTCCTGCAGCGTCACCAGGTCGCGCAGCTCCTCGTTGCCGAGCTCGGTGAGCGCCGCCTCGCCCCGGGCGAGCACCGAGTCGGCGAGCGAGCGCTTGCGCCGCAGCAGCTCGGCCACCCGCTCCTCGATCGTGCCGCGGACCACGAGCTTGTGCACCTGCACCGGCTGGGTCTGCCCGATCCGGTAGGCCCGGTCGGTCGCCTGGTCCTCGACGGCCGGGTTCCACCAGCGGTCGAAGTGCACGACGTGGTCGGCGTGGGTGAGGTTGAGCCCGGTGCCTCCGGCCTTGAGCGACAGCAGGAACACCGGCACCTCGCCGTCCTGGAACCGGCGCACCATCGCCTCACGCTCCGGGACCGGCGTCTGCCCGTGCAGCAGCTGGTGGGGTACGCCGGCCGCGGCCAGGTGCCGCTCGATCAGCCGTGCCATCGCGACGTACTGGGTGAAGACGAGGACCGCACCGCCCTCGGCGAGGACCGTGCCGACCAGCTCGTCGAGCAGCTCCAGCTTCTCCGAGCGCCCCCGCAGCCGGGGTCCGCGGCCGCCGGACTCCTTGAGGAACTGCGCCGGGTGGTTGCAGATCTGCTTGAGGCCGGTGAGCAGGGCGAGCACCAGGCCGCGGCGGCCGGGGTCGTCGGCGGGCAACAGCTCGATCCGCGCGAGCGTGTCCTTCACGAACGCCTCGTAGAGCACGACCTGCTCGCGGGTCAGCCCCAGCAGGTGCTCGGTCTCGGTCTTCGGCGGCAGCTCGGGCGCGATGCCAGGGTCGCTCTTGCGGCGCCGCAGCAAGAAGGGACCGATCAGGTCCGCGAACTGCCGCGCCACGATCGGGTCGACACCGCTCTCGATCGGCGCCGCCCACCGGCGCCGGAAGGCCAGCCGGCTGCCGAGCAGCCCCGGCACGGTCCAGTCCAGGATCGACCAGAGCTCGGCCAGGTCGTTCTCGACGGGGGTGCCGGTGAGGGCGACCCGCGCGCGGCCGGGCAGCTTGCGCAGCGCCCGTGCCGTCGCGGTCCGCGAGTTCTTCACGTGCTGCGCCTCATCGGCGACCACCAGGTCCCAGGACACGGACGCGAGTGCGTCGACGCTGCGCCGGAGCGTCCCGTACGTCGTCAGCACGAACCCGGTCTCCGGAAGCTCCCGGTCGGAGCCGTGGAACCGGACCACCGGTACGCCGGGCGCGAACCGCTCGATCTCGGCCTGCCAGTTGCCGAGCAGGCTGGCCGGGCAGACCACCAGCGTCGGCCGACCACCGGACAGGCCGCTCTCGAGCCGGTGCAGGTGCAGCGCGATCAGGGTGATCGTCTTCCCGAGGCCCATGTCGTCGGCGAGGCAGCCACCGAGGCCGAGCCGGGTGAGGTCGGCGAGCCAGGTCAGGCCGTGGCGCTGGTAGTCGCGCAGCTCTGCCTCGAGGCCGGCAGGGGCCGTCAGGGGCTCACGGGTGGCGGCAGCGAGCAGGTCCTCGCGCACCCGCAGCAGGGAGGCACCCACGATCACCTGCTCCGCGAGCGGCTGCTCACCAGGCCCTGCAGGCACCTCGGCCACGCCGGTGAGGGCGGCCGCGAGCGCGTCGGCACCGGACGCCCGGCGGATGAGCCGCTTGCGCGCCCGCAGCGCCGTGCTCGGGTCGACGACGGTCCACGCGCCGCGCAGCTTGAGGATCGGGGTGGCAGCGAGCGCCAGCTCCGCGAGCTCGGCGTCGGTGAGCGGGTCGCCGTGCAGTGCCACCTGCCAGGAGAACTCGAACAGGGCTCCCTCGCCGAACATGCTGTCCTGCAGCGGCAGCTCGTTGTCGCGCGGCGTGACCCTCTGGTCCAGCACCGCTCGGGTCGTCAGGTCGCGGCCCAGCGCCCGCGGCCAGTGCACGTCGACCTGCGCATCGCGCAGCGCGCCGACGTGCTCGAGCAGCGAGGACACCTCAGCACCGTCGAGCGCGATCTCGTCGGGCACCGCCAGGGCGAGGAACCGGTCGAGCACCGGCCACACCTCCGCGGCCCCCCGCAGCGCGATGCCGGCGTGGATGCGCGCGCGGGGGCCGAAGCCGTGCTCGGGCAGGTCGCCGGCCGGCACGTCCGCGAAGAGCAGCGCGGCGTCGCACACGTGCAGCGGCTCCTGCTCGTCGTGCACCTGCAGCACGAGGCGTACGCCGCCCGCCGCCAGCTCCTCCTCGTCCGCCTCCACCCGCAGCGAGATCCGCACGAGCTCGGGCAGCTCGAGGCCGCGCCGAGCGCTCGCCCGGGCGGCGACCCGCTCCTGGACCCGCTGCGCGAACCCGGTGTCGGGGGCTGCGTGGACCGCACCGGCCGGGCGGGCCAGGCGCACCGGCGCCGCACGCGGCAGCGCATCGGCGACCGCGGCGACCATGCCCTCGACGATCCCGAGCGCGGAGGCGGCGTCGACGTCGTCGTACGTCCGAGCGCGCGCCAGCAGGTCGATGCTCTCCCGCTCGCGCTCGTCGAGGCCGTCGACCCGCCAGGCACCGTCCTCCGGGGCGATCCGGCCCGCGCCCACCAGGCGGGTCGCCAGCAGCGCGGAGGCCGCGAGCAGCGCCACGCTGGGGTGGGTCGTCGGGTCCTGACGCGACCGGCTCAGCGCCGGGAGCGCGGCCCGGACGGGCAGCTCCACCCGGCGCTCGGCACCGGTGAACTCGATCGTGCTGTCGCGCGGCGGGTCGGCCGGGCGGAAGGTCGCCGGTCCGACCAGGGGCACGAAGCTCACTCAGAGGAAGTTAGCCGGACGTACCGACAGCACGTGCCTTGCGGCGCGACACGAAGAAGGCCGCCAGCACCAGCAGCGCGCCGGCACCGCCCAGCGCACCCTCCCAGATCGCGGGGTGCCGGACGGCGAGGACGGCCGTGCCGATCGGGACCGCGATCGCGGGCAGCGCCACCGCGAGCACCTTGAACCCGGAGTGGTCGGAGACCAGGGCGGCCAGCGCCCAGAGCAGGGTGAGGGCGGCGACCATGGCGAGGATCCACGCGACGTCGCCGGAGTAGTCCGCCGGGTTGGAGCTGGGCGCGAACGACATCGACGAGGAATAGGCACCCGAGCCCGACGAGGCCGATCCGAAGCCCGGGAACATCCCGCCGAACGAGCCGAGCACGCCGGCGATCTTCCGCTCAGCGAACAGGGCACCCATGCTGCCGACGAGCCCGACCAGGCCGAGCACCCCGACCGCGACACCACTGATCGCACGACTGGGCAGGAACCAGCCCAGCACGGTGACGGCCGCGACGAACACCGTGAGGGCGATCGCGAAGACGACGATCCGGTTGTCGTGCTTGAACGAGTCGCTCACCGTGTCGGAGAAGACCTGGCCGTAGAGCACGCCGAGGCCCGCGATCGCGACGACCACGAACGCCGGACGACGGGCGATCACGTAGCCGATCGCGGCGAGGCAGGCGATCACCCCACCCACGAGGTAGGCCTCCCACTTCCCGTCGTGGTCCGGGCCGACCCCGACCCCGATCATCGGCGCGGTGGCGAGGATGCCGACGACGCCGGGCCAGGTCACGAGGTCGCCCCGCGCCTGACCACCGGCCTTGCGGCCGACCCCGATCGCGCCGAAGAGGGCGAGGCCGAGGAGAACGGCGGTGGCGGCGAGGCCGACGCCGTACGTCGACCAGTGGATCGTGCTGGGCGACCCGTGCCGCCCGTGGCCGGCCGCGATCACCACGCCCGCACCGAGCAGACCGGCACCGACCGAGACGAGGGCGGCGGTGAGACCGCCCTTAGTCGGTGCGGTCGGGAAGTCGGTGTCGATCGGCGTACCGAACCCGCCGCCGTCGCCGTCGTCGCCCACCTGCACCCGCGGCACGGCAGCGGTCGGCGTCGGGTCCTCAGCCGGCTCGTCCGCCGGATCCGGGTCGAACGCACCCTCCGGCGGCTGGGGCGCCCCCTGCTCGGCGGCCTTGTCGGCCTCCGGCTTCGCGTCCGTGGCGTCGTCCGAGCTCGCAGCGTCGTTCATGGTTCCGAGCCTAGGTGCGGGACAGGCCGATCCTGTGGATGTCAGCCTGAGACGGCGAGCACCAAGGGGAGGACCGCGTCGGCGCCCGACTGGTGCAGCTCGGCGCCGGCGATCGTGAGCGTCCAGCCGGTGCCGATCCGGTCGTCGACGAGCAGCACCCGGCGGCCGGACACGGACGCTCCCTGGTCGAGCCGCAGCGCGCTGCGGCGGCGGACCGCGGCGACGCGCTGGGCGGAGTTCGTGGCGCCCTTCTCCGGGGGGACCTCGGGATCGACGATCGCGAACCTGCCGACCACCGGCACCTGCAGGAACCGGGAGAGCCCGGAGGCCAGGTCGGCGACCAGCTGCGGTCGCCGCTCGGACTCCACCACGACGATGGCGTCCACCTGGGGGCGCCAGTCGTGCAGCATCGTCACCATCGCGCGGGCGAGGTGGTCCGGCACCGGCCCGTCGTCGCCGGCGAAGAGCGCGCGCAGCGACCCTCCGTGTCCGAGGTCCGTGAGCCGCGCGATCGCACGGCCCTCCTCGAGCGGCGGCGCGATCCTGCCCGACAGCGGCACCCCGATCGCGGACAGGCCGGTGGGCCACAGCTTCCGCGGCTCGATGGGTACGCCGGGGCGGGCGATCCGGTCGGCGGCCTCGCTGACCGCGGCCTCGGACACGTCGGCGGAAAGGGTCAGGCCGCCGCAGTTGTCGCAGCGCCCGCAGGTCCAGGACGGATCGGCCACGACCGGCAGCGTGGCGGGAGACGCCGTCGGCGGAATCCCGTCCGGGCCGGACAGCGGATCTGTGCCTCCGCCGACGGTGTCGGAGACGCGCTCGGTCAATGGGACGAGCTCCGGGTCGTCGAGCTGCCGCCGCAGGTAGGCCATCCGGCACTCGCCGCTGGCCAGGTAGTCGAGCATCGCCCGCTGCTCGGCCTCGCGGGCCTGGGCAACCCGCGCGTAGCGCTCCGCGTCGTACTCCCAGCCCTGGCCGGTCGACTCCCACCCGCCACGCACGCGGCGGACGGCTCCGTCCACGTCGAGCACCTTGAGCATCGTCTCCAGCCGGGTGCGCGACAGGTCGACGCGCGGCTCGAGCGCGGCGGTGCTCATCGGGCGCCCCTCCTCGGCCAGGACGGCCAGCGTCTCGCGCACCAGCTCCTCGCGCGGGAACGCCAGCGACGCGAAGTAGGCCCAGATGTCGCGGTCCTCCACCGCCGGCAGGAGTACGACGGACGCCCGGTCCACCGCTCCACGCCCCGCGCGGCCGACCTGCTGGTAGTAGGCGACCGGGCTGCTGGGGGCTCCCAGGTTCACCACGAAGCCAAGGGCCGCGTCGAAGCCCATGCCGAGCGCGCTCGTGGCGACCAGGGCCTTGATCCGCCCGTCGACGAGTGCCTGCTCGAGGGCGAGGCGCTCGGTCTGCTCGGTCTGCCCGGAGTAGGCGGCCACCTCGTGGCCGCGCGAGCGGAGGTAGTCGGCGACCTCCTGGGTCTGCGCGACGGTCAGGCAGTAGACGATGCCGCTGCCGGGCTGCTCGGCGAGGTGGTCGGCGAGCCAGGCGAGGCGCTGCTCGGCGGTGGGCAGCCGCACCACCCCGAGCTGCAGGGACTCCCGGTCGAGGGAGCCGCGCAGCACCAGGGTGTCGGCGCCGAGCTGGGCACCTACGTCGTCGGTGACCCGCTGGTTGGCGGTCGCCGTCGTGGCCAGCACCGGGATGCCGTCGGGGAGCTCGCCGAGCAGGGTGCGGATGCGGCGGTAGTCGGGGCGGAAGTCGTGGCCCCAGTCGGAGATGCAGTGCGCCTCGTCGATGACGAGCAGGCCGCAGGTCGCGGCCAGCCGGGGCAGCACCTCGTCGCGGAACCCGGGGTTGTTGAGCCGCTCGGGGCTGACGAGCAGCACGTCGACCGCGCCCGCCGCGATGTCGGCGTGGACCCGGTCCCACTCCTCCATGTTCGTGGAGTTGACCGTCACGGCGCGGATACCGGCCCGCTCGGCGGCCGCGATCTGGTTGCGCATCAGGGCCAGCAATGGAGAGATGATCACGGTCGGGCCGGAGCCCGCCTCCCGCAACAGCAGCGTCGCCACGAAGTAGACCGCCGACTTGCCCCACCCGGTGCGCTGGACCACGAGGGCGCGCGCCCGGTCGACGACCAGGGCGGCGATGGCGGCCCACTGGTCGTCGTACAACCGGGCCTCGGGGTTGCCGACCAGCGCCCGCAGGTGCTCCTCGGCGCGGCCCCGGACATCGGTCGTGAGTGCGGTCATGCGCCCTGTCTACCAACCGCTCCCGACAACCTCACCACCAGCGGCGACCTCCCCCACGCAGCATCGCGATGACCACCGGCAGGAAGACCCACATCGGCCAGAAGTAGCCGCCGCCGCTCATCAGCCAGATCACCGTGCAGACCGCGCCCGGGACGAGCGGTGCGGGGATCCCGCGCCGCTGTGCGCAGGCCGGCTGCCGCCGTTCGTCGTACGCCGGTCGATCCGGCTCGCGCCCCGGCTCGGGGACCGGGTGGCGGGTCGGCCGGTAGACCTCGTAGGTGGGCTCGGACATGCCTCCATGACACCGCGCGCCCCGCCGGCGGACAAGTGCCGGATGTCATGGGTCGGGCGGTTCAGTCAATGAGCTCGCCGGACACATAGCCGCCGTCAAGGTTCCCGTCGACCGCGTAGAAGCTGTCCCCGGGGTGGTCGATGTAGATCGTCACCCAGTGGTCGTCGGACTCCGCGGGCGGCGTGACGGTCAGCGAGGTGTTCGTGACCTTCCCTCCCGCGTCGTGCCAGGCCCGCTCGTAGAGCTTCTCCAGCGCGACCACGTCGAGAGCGGCGAGGTCGAAGGTCTTCCCGAGGACGTAGGAGCTCGCATCGCCGCCGCTGCGCAGGCCGCTGTCGCCGTAGAAGTAGTAGCTCTGCGCAGGCTCGCCCGGGTGCGCCGGCGGCACCACCACCGAGTAGTCCGACTGGTAGGCGGAGAAGGACGAGACGCGGGTGCTGCCGACCCGTTTGCGCAGGGCCTTCACGAACGCGTCGAACCTGGCCTGCCCGAGGGTCGGGGCGAACGCGATGACCGGCTCAGCCTGTGCGGACTGCGCGGACCGCGGGTCGTGGTGCGCGAGCAGCACCAGCGGCGTGGCCGCGACCGCGGCCAGCACCACCCCCAGCACGACGAGCGTCCTCCGTCGGATCCGCACGATGCCGCGCGAGCCGACCTCCTGGATCGCGCTCGGCAGCGGATCACCCGCGGCGGCGCGGTCCTCGGGACGCGCACCGCCGTCGGGCGTCTCGTAGACGTCCCAGCTCCCCTTGCTCACGCGCCCATCCTCTCCTGCACGGGCGCGGGCCACACCTCACCAGATCCGGACGCGCTCCTCCGGGTCGAGCCACAGCCCGTCGCCCGCCGACGTCGCGAAGACCTCGTGGAACTCGTCGAGGTTGCGCACGATGTTGGCGCGGAACTCCGGCGGGCTGTGCGGGTCGATGGTGAGGTACTGCCGCTCCTGCTCCTCACGACGCTTGGTGCGCCAGACGTAGGCCCAGTTGAGGAACACCCGCTCCTGGTCCTCGACCGACGCGTCGCCGCCCTGGGAGATCCTGTAGGCCTTCAGCCCGATCGTGAGCCCGCCGAGGTCACCGATGTTCTCGCCGACGGTGAGCGCGCCGTTGACGTGCTCGCCGGGCAGGTTGCGGGGGGAGAAGCCGTTGTACTGCTCGACCAGCGCCTTGCTCTTGACCTCGAAGGCGGCCTTGTCCTCCGGCGTCCACCAGTCGTTGAGGTTGCCGTCGCCGTCGTACTGCGCGCCCTGGTCGTCGAAGCCGTGGCCGATCTCGTGGCCGATCACCGCGCCGATGCCGCCGTAGTTCTCGGCCGGGTGGGCGTCCGGGCTGAAGAACGGCTTCTGGAGGATGCCCGCCGGGAAGCAGATCTCGTTGGTGCCCGGGTTGTAGTAGGCGTTCACGGTCTGGGGGAGCATGAACCACTCGTCGCGGTCGACCGGGCTGCCGATCTTCGCGAGGTGGCGCGCGGTCTCGAAGGACGCGGCCGCCTGGACGTTCGCGAACAGGTCGTCGGGGGTCACCGTCAAGGACGAGTAGTCGCGGAACTTCTCGGGGTAGCCGATCTTCGGCCGGAAGGTCGCGAGCTTCTCGTAGGCCTTCTCCTTGGTGGCGTCCGTCATCCAGTCGAGCTTCTCGATGGAGGCCCGGTACGCCGCGAGCAGGTTGGCCACCAGCTCGTCCATCATCTGCTTGCTGGTCGGCGGGAAGTGCCGGGCGACGTACTCCTTGCCGACGGCCTCGCCCATGGCGCCCTCGACGAAGGACACGGCCCGCTTCCAGCGCGCCCGCAGCTCGGGGGTGCCGTTGAGGGTGCGGCCGTAGAAGTCGAAGTTGGTCTGCACGAAGTCGTCGGTGAGGTACGCCGCCGCGTGCCGCCACACGTGCGAGGTCAGCCAGTCCTTCCAGGTGTCCAGCGGTACCTCGTCGAGGACCTTCGAGAGGTGCTCGAAGTAGCTGGGTTGGCGCACGCAGACCTCGGCGATGGTCGCCTCGGAGCCGCCCAGGTTGGTGATGTACGCGTGCCAGTCGAAGCTCGGGCAGAGCTCGTGCAGCTCGGCCAGCGTCTTGAGGTTGTAGGTCTTCTGCACGTCACGGGTCTCGGCGCGCTCCCAGTGCCCCTTGGCGAGCAGCGTGTCGAGCTCGAGGATCCGCTGCGCGGCGCCGGCCGGGTCAGCGTGCCCGCCGAGGGTCAGCAGCTTCTCGAGGTAGGCCACGTAGGCGGTGCGGATCTCGGCGAACTTGTCGTCGCGGTAGTAGGACTCGTCCGGCAGGCCCAGCCCGCCCTGGCCGAGGTGGAACAGGTAGCGGTCGGACTGGCGGTCGTCGGTGTCGACGTACGAACCGAACAGGCCGTGGCCACCGACCCGCTCGAACTCGCCGAGGTACGCCGCCAGGTCGCGTACGTCGCGCAGCCCCTGCACCGCGTCGACGAGCGGCTGCGCGGGAGCGGTGCCCGCCGCCTCGATCCGGTCGGTGTCCATGAAGGAGTTGAACAGGTCCGCGATCTTGCGCGCGTCCGCGCTGTCGCCGCCGGTGCTCGCGAGGTCGGTGATGATCGCCTTCACCTGCTCCTCGGCCCGGTCGGCGAGCTCCACGAAGGGTCCCCAGCTCGAGCGGTCCGAGGGGATCTCGGTCTCCGCGAGCCAGGTGCCGTTCACGTGGCCGAACAGGTCGTCCTGCGGACGGATGGTGGTGTCCATGCCCGGACGGGCGTCATCGAGGATGCTCACTCCTCGAATGTAGGGCACGCGAGGTAGACCGGGACCGGGCGGGACGGGGTCCCGGGGTGGTCCCGATCGGTCAGCCGACGCTCAGGTCCGGCCGGCTTGCGTCGAAGTGCACGTCATGACCCACGTACGACGGACAATGGCCGCGGTCACCGCCGCGCTCATCGTCGGCGTGCTCCCCGGATCGATCCACTCCCCCGCCGCCGACGCCGCCGCTCCCCGATCGGTGGCCATGGCCCGCACGATCGACACGGCGGCGTACGGCCGACGCGTGCTGACCCTCACGAACCGTCAGCGCGCACGCCACGGGTGCGTCGCGCTGCACTGGCAGAACCAGCTGCGGCGCTCGGCCCAGCAGCACACCAACCTGATGTCGGCCACCGACATCCTCTCCCACCTGCTCGCGAGCGAGCTCGGTCTCGTCGCCCGGATCCTACGCGTCGGGTACCACCCGTGGACCCAGCTCGCCGAGAACATCGCGGTCGGCTACGCCTCGCCCTCAGCGGTGATGACGGCCTGGATGAACAGCCCCGAGCACCGGCGCAACATCCTCGACTGCCGGCTGCGCGACCTGGGGGTCGGCGTACGGGTGGACGACTACGGCACGGTGTGGTGGACCCAGGACTTCGGCCGCCACTGATCGTCAGTCGCGCACGCGGACCACGGACTTGCCGAGCGTGCCGCGTGCGTCCATCTCGAGCAGCGCGTCGCTGAACCCGTCCAGCGGGAAGGTCCGGCCGATCGGCGGCTTGATGACGCCGTCCTCGATCATCGGCACCAGCTGCGACCACTGCTTCTGCAGGTAGCCGGGCGTCATGAAGGCGTAGGCGCCCCAGCCGACGCCGCGGACATCGATGTTGTTGAGCAGCAGCCGGTTGACCTTGACCTCCGGGATCCCTTCCCCGGCGGCGAACCCGACGACGAGCAGGCGTCCCTGCGGCGCGAGCGAGCGCAGCGAGTCGGTGAAGAGGCTGCCACCGACGACGTCGAGCACGGCGTCGACGCCGCGCCTGCCCGTCAGCTCGGCGACGGCGTCGCGGAAGCCCTCGACCAGCACCGTCTCGTCGGCGCCGGCCGCCTTCGCGAACTCCGCCTTCTCCGGCGTGCTGACCAGGGCGATCGTGCGCACGCCCATGCCGCGCGCGACCTGCAACGCGGCGCTGCCGACACCGCCGGCCGCGCCGTTGACGAGAACCGTGTCGCCCTCCTTCAGGCCACCGCGCTCGTCGAGGGCGAACAGCGCGGTCAGGTAGTTCATCGGGATGGCCGCGCCCTCCTCGAAGCTGAGCTCGTCGGGCAGCGCGAAGACCATGTCCGCCGGCATCGCGACCCGCTCCGCGGCACCGCCGTACGGACCGACGGCGCAGACGCGCTGGCCGGGCGCGAAGCCGGGCCCGGAGACGACGGTGCCGGCGATGTCGACGCCGAGGGTGAAGGGCGGCTCCGGCTTGAGCTGGTACTCCCCCTTGCTCAGCAGCAGGTCGGGGAAGGAGACGCCGACGCTGTGCACATCGATGAGCAGCTCGTGCGACTGCGGGGTCGGCTCGGGCACCTCCCGGACGACGACGTCGGCGGGACCGGTGGTGGCGAGGACCTGGGCAGCGCGCATGGGGCGAACCTAGCGCCACCGTCGTGGGACAGGTCACCTTGCAACGAGTTGCATAGCTCTGCCACAGTGAGGACATGGCCCTGGAACACGCGCTGCTCGTCGCATTGCGCGAGCGCCCGTCCTCAGGCCTGGAGCTGTCCCGCCGCTTCGAGCGCTCGATCGGCTACTTCTGGTCCGCCACCCACCAGCAGATCTACCGGGTGCTGGGCCGGATGGAGGCCGACGGCTGGGTGTCGGTCGACATCGTCGTGCAGCAGGGCAAGCCCGACAAGAAGGTGTACGCCGTCACCGCGGCCGGCCGCGCCGAGCTGGCCGACTGGCTGGCGGCCCCCACCAAGGAGCAGGCGGTGCGCAGCGAGCTCGCCGTCAAGCTGCGCGGCGCGTCGTTCGGCGACCGGGCGGCCGTGCTCGCCTCGGTGCGCGACCTGGTCGCGGACCACCGGGTGCGCCTGGACGTCTACACGTCCCTGATGAAGCGGGACTACCCCGACGGGCCGGCCGGCCTGGACGGGCTCGAGCTCGATCAATACCTCGTGCTGCGTGGCGGGCTCCTCCTCGAGGAGGGGCAGATCGCGTGGCTCACCGAATACCTGGACACCTGGGAGAACCGATGACCGCCACGACGACCTCGTCGTACCCGCACCTGCTCGCGCCGCTGCGCGTCCGCAACCTCGAGCTGCGCAACCGCGTGGTGATGGGCTCGATGCACACCGGCTTCGACGACCACCCGTGGGACGTCGCGAAGCTCGCCGCGTTCTACGAGGAGCGCGCTCGCGGCGGCGTCGGGCTGATCATCACCGGCGGCTTCTCCCCCAACAAGCGCGGCTGGCTGAAGCCGTTCGGCTCGGAGATGTCGACCCGGCTGCACGCCATGCGGCACCGGGCCGTGACCGACGCCGTCCACCGCCACGACGGCCGGATCTTCCTGCAGCTGCTGCACGCCGGCCGCTACGGCTACAACCCGTTCAACGCCTCGGCCTCCGCGATCCAGGCGCCGATCAACCCGTTCAAGCCCAAGGCGATGTCGGCGCGGGAGATCGAGCGGACCGTCGACGCGTTCGCGCGCTCGGCCTGGCTGGCCGAGAAGGCCGGCTACGACGGCGTCGAGATCATGGGGTCCGAGGGCTATGGCATCAACCAGTTCCTCGCCGAGCGGGTCAACAGGCGCACCGACGCCTGGGGCGGTACGCCGGAGAAGCGGATGCGCTTCCCCCTCGAGATCGTGCGCCGGGCCCGTGAGCGGGTGGGCGACGACTTCGTCATCCAGTACCGGATCTCGCTGCTCGACCTGGTCGAGGGCGGGCAGCGCTGGGAGGACATCGTCACGCTCGCGCAGGAGCTCGAGAAGGCCGGCGTCGACGTCTTCAACACCGGCATCGGCTGGCACGAGTCCCGGGTGCCGACGATCATCACCCAGGTGCCGCGGGGCGCCTGGGTCGACTCGACCGCGGCGCTCAAGCCGCACGTGTCCGTGCCGGTCATCGCGTCCAACCGGATCAACACCCCGGAGCTGGCGGAGGAGATCATCGCGTCGGGTGCTGCCGACGCGGTGTCGATGGCGCGGCCGTTCCTGGCCGACCCGGAACTGGTGGCCAAGGCTGCCGCGGGGCGCGCCGACGAGATCAACATCTGCATCGCCTGCAACCAGGCCTGCCTGGACCACGCCTTCGTCAACAAGAAGGTGTCCTGCCTGGTCAACCCGCGGGCCGGCCGCGAGACCACGCTGGTGCTCGCCCCGACCCGGGTGAAGAAGTCGGTCGCCGTCGTGGGTGCCGGGCCGGCCGGCCTGTCGGCCGCGGTGTCGGCGGCCGAGCGGGGACTGGACGTCACCCTGTTCGAGAAGGGCACGGAGATCGGCGGACAGTTCCGGCTCGCCATGCAGGTCCCCGGCAAGGAGGACTTCCGCGACACCGTGCGCTACTACGCGCGTCGGCTCGAGGTGCTCGGCGTCGACGTACGCCTGGACACGGAGGCGGACGACGCCGCGCTGGCCGGCTTCGACGAGGTGGTCGTGGCGACCGGCGTGGTGCCCCGCATCCCGCGGATCCCGGGCATCGACCACCCCAAGGCCGTCTCGTACGCCGACGTCCTCGACGGCCGCGTCGTCCCGGGTCGTCGCGTCGCGGTGATCGGCGCGGGCGGCATCGGCGTCGACATGGCGGTCTTCCTCACCCACGAGGAGGAGACCCTCGAGGAGTGGAAGGCGCACTGGGGCGTGGGCGACCCGCTCATCGACCAGGGCGGGCTCGGGGCGGCCAAGCCGCGCAACCCCGCGCGCGAGGTGTGGCTGCTCCAGCGCAAGACGTCGCGGATCGGCAAGGACCTCGGCAAGACCTCCGGCTGGGCGCACCTGGCCCACCTCAAGCAGGACGGCGTGCACCAGATCAGCGGGGCGACGTACGACCTGATCGACGACGCCGGCCTGCACCTCACCGTCACTGCGGCCGACGGCTCGGTGTCGCAGCAGGTCCTCGACGTCGACCACGTCGTCATCTGCGCCGGCCAGGAGTCGGTGCGGACCCTGGTGCGCGAGGGCCGCACCGTCATCGGCGGCGCCGACGTCGCGGCCGAGCTGGACGCCAAGCGCGCGATCAAGCAGGGCACCGAGGTGGCCGCGGGGCTGTGAGGGGCCCGTCGTACCTGATCGTTTGGCCCCATTTCCCATCGAAAATGGGCCAAACGATCAGGTACGACGCCAACTAGGCTCGCCGCATGCTGCGCGACCTGACCGACGAGGAGGCGCGGCGGGCCCTGCCGTGCAAGTGGGGGATGGTCGAGCCGGACGTGCTGCCGGCCTGGGTGGCGGAGATGGACTTCGCGCTCGCGCCCCCGATCGCGGCGGCGCTGCAGGAGGCGGTGGCGGCGGGGCTGACCGGGTACCCGGACTTCCCGGTGGGTGGCCCCCTCGGTGAGGCGTACGCCGGCTTCGCGGCCCGCCACTTCGGCCACCACGTCGACCCGTCCTGGGTGATCCCGACCGTCGACGTCACCGCGGGGGTGCGGCTCGCGCTGGACGCGCTGTCGGCGGACGCGCCGGTGGTCATGACGCTGCCCGGCTACCCGCCGCTTCTCGACGTCGGTGGCGTGACCGGCCGCGAGCGCTGGGACCTCGTCGTCGGCCCGGACGCCGCGCGCGCCGAGATCGACCTGGGCGCGCTGGAGAAGCACCTGGCCGCGGGCGCCCGGACGGTGCTGCTCACCAACCCGCACAACCCGTGGGGCCGGGTGTTCACCCGCGCCGAGCTCGAGGCCGTGCGCGACCTCGTCGTCCGGTACGACGCCCGCGTGGTGGCCGACGAGATCCACGCGCCGCTGGTGCTGCCGGGGTCGCCGCGGCACATCCCGTACCTGTCGATCGACGGCACCGCCGACCACGCGGTCGCGGTCGTGGCCGCGTCGAAGGCGTTCAACGTGGCCGGCCTGCGCTGCGCGCAGCTCGTCGTCGGCGACGACACCACCCGCGACCTGGTCCGTGGGCTGCCGATGGTCCGCAACGACTCGTGGTCACCGCTGGGCGTGGTCGCGGCGATCGCGGCGTACACCGACGGCGACTTCTGGCTGGCCTCCCTGGTGCACCGGCTCGGCGAGCAGCGCGACCTCTTCGCATGCCTGCTGGCCGAGCACCTCCCGGAAGCGCGGATGCGGCCGCTGGAGGCGACGTACCTCGCGTGGGTGGACCTGCGCGCGTACGGCCACGACGACCCCGCGGCGGTCGCGCTGGAGCGGGGCCGGGTCCGCCTGGCCGCGGGCCACGACTACCACCCGGGGCTGACCGGTCACGTCCGGGTGAACCTGGCGACCAGCCCCGAGCGGCTCACCGAGGTGGTGCGCCGGACGGCGGTCGCGCTGCGGAGGTGACCGCCGCCCGGTGCGCCGCGATCAGCTCCGCGAACCAGCGGTAGCTGGCCTTCGGGATCCGCTGCTGGGTCGCGAAGTCCACCCACACCAGACCGAACCGCTGGGTGTAGCCGTCGGCCCACTCGAAGTTGTCGAGCAGCGACCAGCAGTAGTAGCCGCGGACGTCGGCACCGCGCTCGTTCGCCTCGGCGACCGCCCGCAGGTGGCCCGCGTGGTACGCGATCCGCTCCTGGTCGTCCACGACCCCCGAGGCATCCGGCCCGACCGCGTAGGAGCACCCCGACTCGGTGATCACGACCGGTGGCAGCACCGCCCGGTAGCGCGCCCGCAGGGTGATCAGCAGCTCGCGCAGCGCGTCGGGCACGACCGGCCAGCCGAAGTCCGTCACCGGGTAGCCGACGACATCGCGGAAGTCGAAGGGCAGGTCGGCGTCCTCGCCGGCCGCCCCGATCCGCATCGGGTTGTAGTAGTTGATCCCGTAGAAGTCGAGCGGCTGCCGGATCGCGGCGAGGTCTCCGTCGCGCACCAGGCCGGGGAACTCCTCCATCAGCATCGCGATGTCGGCCGGGTAGCGGCCCATCAGCATGGGCTCGACGTACTGGCCGTTCCAGAGGGCGTCGAACAGCTTGGCGGCGCCCACGTCGGCGTCGTCGTCGGAGGCCGGCCAGATCGGTGCGTGGTTGTTGGCGCACCCGATCCGACCAGCGACGCCGGAGGCCCGCAGCACCTCGACCGCGCGGCCGTGGGCCAGCAGCAGGTGGTGGGTCACGAGCTGCGCGTCGAACAGCAGCGCGCGCCCCGGGGCGAGCAGGCCGACGCCGTACCCCATCAGGCCGGCGACGTTCGGCTCGTTGACGGGCACCCAGTCGGCGACCCGGTCGCCGAGCCGCGCGGCCACCACCTCGGCGTACTCACCGAAGCGCTCGACGGTGTCCCGCGAGAGCCAGCCGCCGGCGTCCTCGAGCGGCTGGGGCAGGTCCCAGTGGTAGAGCGTCGCCATCGGCGCCTGTCCGGCGGAGAGCAGGCCGTCGACGAGCTGGTCGTAGAAGTCGAGACCGGCCGGGTTCACGCGCCCCGACCCGGACGGCACGATCCGCGGCCAGGCGATGGAGAACCGGTAGCCCGTGGTGCCGAGGCCGGCCATCAGGGCGACGTCCTCGTCGACGCGGTGGTAGTGGTCGCACGCGACCGCGCCGCTCGAGCCGTCGATCACCCGGCCCGGCTCGGCGCAGAAGGTGTCCCAGATCGACGGGCCACGGCCGTCCTCGGTCACCGCCCCCTCGATCTGGTACGCCGCCGTGCTGGTGCCGAAGCGGAAGCCGGCGGGCAGCCTGCCGGCGAGCTCGCCGATCCCGTCAGTCACGCGGCTCACCTTGCCATCCGCCGACGGTGCTCGGCGACGAGCCCGCGGTACCAGCCGAAGGACGCCTTCGGGGTGCGCACCTGGGTGCCGTGGTCGACGTGCACCAGCCCGTAGGGCGTCACGAACCCGTCGTCCCACTCCCAGCAGTCGAGCAGGCTCCACACGAAGAACCCCCGCACGTCGGCGCCGCGCGCGATCGCGTCCGCGACGGCCTCGAGGTGCGCGGCCAGGTAGGCGATCCGCGCGTCGTCCTGGACCTCGCCCGCCGGCCCCAGCACGTCGTTGTACGACGCCCCGCACTCGGTCACCACGAGCGGCGGCAGCAGGCCCGGGTAGCGCTCCCCCGTCGCCGTCAGCCAGTCGGTGAGCCCCTCGGGCACGACCGCCCACCCGCTGTCGGTGCGGTCGTAGCCGACGATCTCGGCGAGCTCGATGGGTGTCGGCGCACCCGGGTCGGCGGCCCGGATGCGGTGCGCGCCGTAGTAGCTGACCCCGTAGAAGTCGAGCGGCCGGCTGATCGTCTCCATGTCCCCGGGCAGGATCACCTCCTCCATCACCGGGGCCAGGTCGGCCGGGTAGCGGCCGCGCAGCATGCCCTCGAGCGCGATGCCGTTCCAGATGGCGTCGAAGAGCTTGGAGGCCGCGATGTCGGCGTCGTCGAGCGACGCGGGCCAGATCGGCGCGTGCCCGTTGGAGGAGCCGATGCTGCGGGCGCCGAGACCGCGCAGCACCCCGACGGCGCGGCCGTGCGCGAGCAGCAGGTGGTGCGCGAGCGGGACCGCGTCGAAGATCAGGCGGTGTCCCGGGGCGTGCTCGCCGACGCCGTACCCCTGGATCACCACCGTGGTCGGCTCGTGCATCGGCACCCAGTGGGCGACCCGGTCGACGAGCCGCTCACCGACCACGGCGGCGTACTCCTCGAAGGCGTCGGCGCTCGCCCGGTTCGCCCATCCGCCGCGGTCCTCGAGCGCCTGCGGCAGGTCGAAGTGGTGCAGCAGCGCCATCGGTTCGATGCCGCGCTCGAGCAGCCCGTCGACGAGCCGGTCGTAGAAGTCCAGGCCCGGTCGCGAGACCGGGCCGCGGCCCTCCGGGAGGACCCGCGACCACGCGATCGAGAAGCGGTACGACGACGCACCGAGCTCGCGCAGCAGGTCGAGGTCCTCGACGGAGCGGTGCACGTGGTCGCACGCGACGTCCGGCGTCGAGCCGTCGATGATGTGGCCCGGCGTCGCGGCGAAGGTGTCCCAGATCGTCCGGCCGCGCTCGCCGGACGCACCCTCGACCGAGCAGGCGGAAGTAGCGGTCCCGAAGCGGAACCCTGCGGGGAACCGCTCCGTCCGGACCGAGGACAGCACAGGCACAATCATCCACGTGACCGCCGACATCCGCAGGGGAACCGAACGCTTCACCGATCGGGTGGCCGGCAGGCTCACCCGGCACGGCTTCGCGTTCGGCCAGCACTACGACCCCGACCGGATCGACTTCGGCCCGATGGTCTGCCACGACGACCACCTGCTCGGCTCCGGGCAGGGCTTCGACGAGCACCCGCACAGCGGTCTGGAGATCGTGTCGTGGGTGGTCTCCGGCACCCTCGTGCACGCCGACTCCTCCGGTACGGCGACCGAGGTCGGCCCCGGTTCGTGGGGCTGGCTGTCGACCGGAGCCGGTGTCCGGCACAGCGAGCACGCCACGAGCGAAGGGCCGGCGCGCTTCGTCCAGGTCTGGCTGCGGGCAGGGGACGCCGCGGCGGGTGCGGAGCCGGCGTACCGCACGGGCTCGGGGACCCTCACCGTCCCGACCGCGGCCGGCGACGCCGTCCTGACCCCCGTCCACCTCGAGGCGGGCGGCACCGCGACGCTGCCGGCCGCCCCGCGGGCGCACGCCTTCGTGGCGAGCGGTGCGCTGCTGCGGTCCTCGCTCGCCGAGCCGCTGCAGACCGGCGACGCGTTCCTGCTGGCCGGCGAGCCGGCGTACGAGATCACGGCGGCGGTGCCGACCGACCTCCTGGTCTGGGAGCTGCCGGAGTAGTCAGCGCGCGGCGCGCAGGAAGTCGGCCAGGATCGGGCCGGCCGTCTGGGCACCCGTGACGCCGACGTCGACGAACACGGCCACGGCGAGGTCGCCCTGGCCGGCGACCATCCACGCATGGGTCTTGGTGGTGCCGCCGCCCGCGTCGAACTCGGCGGTGCCGGTCTTCGCGATGACGGCCGGACCCGGCAGGCCGAGCAGGCCGCGACCGGTGCCACCGGTGACCACGCCGCGCAGCATCGTGCGCAGCTGCTTCGCCTCGGTCGCCGTGAGCGGCGTGACGTCGGACGGCACCGGCGAGGTCACCCCGTCCACCAGGTGAGGTACGACGGTGTGGCCGGCCACGATCGACGACATCACCGTCGCCATGACCATCGGCGAGGCGAGGACCTTGCCCTGCCCGATCATGTCGGCGGCACCCTCGGTCTCGCCGGCCGCGGCCGGCACCTGCCCGAAGTACGCCGGGAAGCCCGTGTCGTGGTCGATCCCGAAGCCGAGCGTGGCGGCGGACTTCGCGAGCCCGCCCTTCGCGATCGTGTCGCGCTGGCCGATGAACGCCGTGTTGCACGACCACGCGAGCGCCGTGCTCAGCGGGATGGAGCCGAGCGCGGACGGCGGGTAGTCGCTGTCGTTCTCGAACCTCTTGCCGTCGACGCTGACCGAGGACGGGCAGGTGACCGTGCTGCTCGGGGACAGGCCGGAGCGGAGCAGCGCGAGGCTGCCGATCATCTTGAACGTCGACCCGGGCGCGAACCGTCCGTAGGTCGCGTAGTTCTGGCCGTCGGTGCCGGGCCCGTTGGCGGCGGCGAGGATCGCGCCGGTGCTCGGCCGGATCGCCACGAGCGCGCTCGCGGGACCGACCTTCGCCAGCAGCGCCTCGGCCTTCTGCTCCAGCTTCGGGTCGAGGGTCAGCGCCAACGGCTTGCCGCCCTTCCCGCTGATCCGCACGAGCGTGCGGGGGGTGACGGTGGTGCCCGGCGTCTCGGCGCGCACCTCGCGGCCGGGGGTGCCGCGGAGCTGGTCGTCATACCGCGCCTGCAGGCCGGAGAGACCGATCTGGTCGCCCACCTTCAGCGTCGGGTCCTTCTTGATCGCGTCCGCGGTGACCGGCCCGACCCGGCCGAGCAGGGCCGCCGCGAACTCCTTGGTCGGCGCGAGCGGGAGCGTGCCGTCGACCGTGAGCAGCCCGGGCAGCGACGCGTGCTCGACGGCCGCGGGGACCTGGCCCTCGCGGTAGGTGATCGCCTCGACGAAGGCCTGGGCGCCGGCGGCCTTCACCGCCTTCACGTACGCCGCCGGCGCGATGCCGACCAGGCCCGCGAGCGCACGCGCCGAGGCTGCCGCTCGGGTCGCCGAGGTCCGGCTGCGGTCGATGCCGACGTGGACCACCGGACGATCGGTGACGATCGGCGAGCCGTGTGCGCCGGTGATCGCGCCGCGCCGGCCGGGGAGGGTGAGCGCGTTGAGGACGTCGTCCTTGCCGAGCCGCGGCTGCACGTCGCTCCGCGCCCAGACCACGGCGGTGCTCGAGCCCTGCCCGGTCAGCCGGACGGTGGAGTCGTAGGTCCACGGGGTGTGCCCGGCGACGAGCGGCCAGGACCAGTGCAGCTGTGCCGTTCCGCCCCCGACCTGCCCGACGCTCACGGTCGGCACGATGCCGTCCATGCCGTCGACGACCTCGGCGTACTCCCTGGCGACGGAGGCGGTCGAGGTCGAGAACCTGACCCCACCGAACGCCGCCGCGTCCGGGACGGCGGCCGAGCTGAGCAGCGTGGCTAAGGCGTCGGCCTGCTGGTGGGCGGGGTCGGCGCTGCTCCCGCCGCAGGCCGTGAGCCCCACGCCGGAGAGGGAGAGGACCAGAGCCACCGAGAGCCGCCGCATGACGTCGGTTCTACCAGTCGGTGCCGACGAGCTACCCGACGAGGACCGCGCTCACCAGCGGCGCGTAGCCCTGGGAGTGGCCCAGCCGGTTCGGGTGGTAGCTCTCGCTGATCGGGCTGGACAGCCCGTTGAGCCACTCGGTGCTGTCGCAGACGGCGTGGCCGGTGAACCTGCTGACCGGGTTCACGAACGTGAAGCCGTGGCCGGACGCGGCCGCGGCCAGCTTCGCGTCGAGAAGGTCCGCGGTCTGGTTGAGCAGCGACTCGTCCGACGGCGAGAACCAGGTGGCGGCGTTGCAGTCCTCGCCCATGAACAGGTGCGGGTAGCCCACCACGACGACCTTCGCGTACGGCGCCCGGCCCCGGATGGCGCTGTAGAGGGTGTTCAGCCGACCGGGCAGCGTGGTGGTGATGAAGCTCTGCGCGGTCGCGACCTTCCCGTTGCAGTCCGACATCCACGCCGGCTTCGCGCACTCGGTGATCACGCTGGTGAATCCGGCGTCGTTGCCGCCCACCGAGATCGTCACGTACCTCGTGGTGCTGCCCAGCGCCCCGAGCTGGCCGGTGGTGACCGTCGACGTCGTTGCGCCGGAGCACGCCTGGAAGCTCAACGCGTACCCCTTCTGCTGCGCCACGAGGTAGGGGTAGGCGTACGTCGAGCGCTGGCAGCTGGTGCCGTCGCTGATGTAGGTGCGGGTGCCGACCCCGGAGGAGTAGGAGTCACCGAGCGCGACGTACGACGGACCTGCCGCCTGCGCGACGGACGGCTGGGCGACGAGCCCGGCAAGGGCCAGCACCCCCGCGACGACGGACAGGACGAGACGGCGGGAGCTGCGCACGAGAACCTCCGAGGCGTTCGATGTGACCTGGATCACTCAAGCCGACGGGGAGGTCCTTGTCGAGACCCCTCGAGGTGTCAGTACCAGCCGAACTTCGTCTCGTGGGCCCAGGCGCCCTGCGGGGTGCCGTACCGGGCGCCGATATAGGCCAGGCCCCACTTGATCTGGGTCTCGGGGTTGGTGCGCCAGTCCGGGCCGACGACCGCCATCTTGGTCGCGGGCAGCGACTGCGGGATGCCGTAGGCGCCCGAGTGCGGGTTCTCGGCCAGGTGGTTCCAGCCGGACTCGCGGGTCCACAGCGCGTTCAGGTACGGCCACTGGTCGGCGGCGAAGCCGAACTCGATGAGCAGGTGGTAGCCGAGCGCCTGGTTGGATCCCGGCGAGATGTCCGCCGGCACGGTCGGCATCGGGGTGTGCCGGGCGATCCGCTCGGCCAGCCGCGCCAGCTGACGCATGATGACCGCCCGCGGGACCTTCGCGATGGCGCCGCGCTTGCGCTCGTCGACCGGGGATGCGGAGTGCGTCGTCGTACCGCTGCTCGCGCTGGCGCCGACCGAGGCCGACGGTCCGGCCGGCGAGGCGAGCGGGTCGTTGCCCTGCCCGCCCCAGCGGACCGCGGCGATGAGGAGAGCAGCGACGAGCACCACGAGTCCGGCCGTTCCGGCGACGCTCGCGACCCTGTTCTCCTCAGCTGCCACTTAGGTCATGTCCTGGGTCAGTCCCGCGGCTTGCGGCCCTTCGGCGGCCCGAAGTCGCGCTGGAGCTCGATCAGCTTGCCGCTGATCCGGGTCTCCTTGAGCTTGTCCCAGGCCTCCTTCGGGAGGTTCGCCGGCAGCTCGACCACCGAGTAGTCGCCCCGGATGGTGATCCGACCGAAGTCACGGCGGTCGAGACCGCCCTCGTTGGCGAGCGCGCCGACGATCATCCGCGGCTCGACCCGGTGGCGCTTGCCCACCTGGATCTTGTACGACGCCAGCGGAGCCCCGCTGCGCGCGCCCCGGTCGCCGCGGTCACGCGAGCCACGGTCACCGCGGTCGCGGCCGCCCCGGTCGTCGCGGTCGAGCTCGCGACGCGGACGGCGCTCCGGCTCGGGCTCCGGCTCCATCAGCAGCGGGGTCTCGCCCTGCATCGCGATCGCGAGCGCTGCGGCCACGTCGACCTCGGGGACGTCGTGCTCCTTGATGTAGTGGCTGACGACATCACGGAAGAAGTCGATCTGCGGGTTGCCGAGCGCCTCGGTGATCTGGTCGTCGAAGCGCGCGAGCCGGGTCTCGTTGACCGCCTCGACGCTCGGCAGCTTCATCTCCTCGAGGGTCGAGCGGGTGGCCCGCTCGATGTGCTTGAGCAGGTAGCGCTCGCGCGGGGTGATGAACGAGATCGCGTCGCCGCTGCGACCGGCGCGACCGGTGCGGCCGATCCGGTGCACGTAGGCCTCGGTGTCGGTCGGGATGTCGTAGTTGACGACGTGGGTGATCCGGGGGACATCGATACCGCGGGCGGCGACGTCCGTCGCGACGAGGATGTCGAGCTTGCCGGCCTTGAGCTGGTTGACGGTGCGCTCGCGCACGGCCTGCGGGATGTCGCCGTTGATGGGGGCGGCGCCGTACCCACGGGCGCGGAGCTTCTCGGCGAGCAGCTCGGTCTCGCTCTTGGTGCGGACGAAGACCATCATCGCCTCGAAGTTCTCGACCTCGAGGATGCGGGTGAGCGCGTCGACCTTCTGCGGGTAGCTGACGATCAGGTAGCGCTGCCGGATGTTCTCGGCGGTCCGCGTCTTGCGCTCGATCGTCACCTCGACCGGGTCGTTGAGGTAGGTCTGCGAGAGCTTGCGGATCTGCGCCGGCATGGTCGCCGAGAACAGCGCGACCTGCTTGTCCTTCGGGGTGTCGGCGAGGATCGTCTCGACGTCCTCGGCGAAGCCCATGTTGAGCATCTCGTCGGCCTCGTCGAGCACCAGGAAGCGCAGCTGGGTCAGGTCGAGCGTGCCCTTCTCCAGGTGGTCCATGATCCGACCCGGGGTGCCGACGACGATGTGCACGCCGCGACGCAGGGCGGACAGCTGGACGCCGTAGGCCTGACCGCCGTAGACGGGCAGCATCTTCACGCCGCGGGAGTGGGCGGCGTACTTCTCGAACGCCTCGCACACCTGCAGGGCGAGCTCGCGGGTGGGCGCGAGCACGAGCGCCTGAGGGGTCTTCTGGGACAGGTCGAGGCGGTCCAGGATCGGCAGCGCGAAGGCCGCCGTCTTGCCGGTGCCGGTCTGCGCCAGACCGAGGACGTCGCGGCCCTGCAGCAGGAGCGGGATGGTCTCGGCCTGGATCGCCGAAGGGCTCTCGTAGCCGACGGCCGCGAGCGCCTTGAGGACGTCCTCACCGAGCCCGAGGTCGGCGAAGGTGGTGGCCTCGGGGGTCTCGGAGGTCGCGTCGCTGTCAGGCACGTCGGGGGAAGTCACCGGTCAACGGTAGTGCCGTGAGACACTCCCGGCGCATTCCACGGCGCGGTGCGCTGGCTCACCCGGATCACCGGCCGGGTTCAGAGGGTGGTGCCGACGCCGCACTCGGAGCGGATCTGGCGGCGTACGGCCTGCACCTGCCTGCTCACCGGACCCACGTTCGTCCGGTACGAAGCCGCGAGGATCCGCTTGTTCAGCGCGCGGGTCTGCGCGGCGTCCAGGCCGTACGGCGGGTGCGCCGGATCGCGCAACGCGCGCTTGGTCGACGCGGCGTACGCGAGCACGGCCGCCGAGATGTCGTGCCAGTCGGCGGCGATCTCGCCGGTGGCGACGTTGCCCGCGTCCTGCACGAGGTTCGCGAGGCGCTGGGGCGCGGGGCGGTGCCGGCCGGCGAGCTTGCGAACGGCGGCGCAGTAGTCCTGCTTCCCGGCCGTGGCGGTGGTGCCGGTGTCCTTGCTGCCGCACCCGCTCAGCCCGAGAGCCAGCAGCGCGGCCAGTACGACGGCCGTGAACGCGCGCATCGAACCCCCTTGGTGACCGGTCCCCCACGGACCGCTGGGCCGACCGTAATGCCCGTCACACCCGGTTGGCCACCGAATCGACCGATGTCGGCGACATGGCGTCGCGGAATCCCTACTCGACCGTGACGGACTTGGCCAGGTTGCGCGGCTTGTCCACGTCCAGGCCGAGCGCGAGCGACGCGCGGTAGGCCAGCACCTGCAGCGGGATGGTGAGCAGGATCGGGTCCAGCTCCCGCTCGCTGCGCGGTACGTCGATCCGGGTGCACGCCACCTCGCCGAGGTCGACGCCGGCGTGGGTGACCACGACCAGCGGGCCGCCGCGGGCGGCGATCTCGTGCAGGGCCGCGACGTTGCGCTCGACCAGCTCGTCGTCGGGCACGAGCGCGACGGTCGGCACCTCGGGCGAGATCAGCGCGAGCGGGCCGTGCTTGAGCTCGGAGGTCTGGTAGGCCTCGGCGTGCCGGTAGCTGATCTCCTTGAACTTCTGCGCGCCCTCGCGGGCGACCGGGAAGCCGCGGACGCGGCCCACGAAGAACAGGCTCTCGGCCCGGGCGAGCCGCTCGGCCACGACCGCCAGCTCGTCCTCGGTGTCGAGGACCTGCTGGATCTGCTCGGGCAGCGCGGTGAGACCCGCGATGAGCCGCTTGCCGTCGGCGATCGAGAGGTCGCGCACCCGGCCGAGCTGGAGCGCCAGCATCGCGAAGCCGAGGAAGGAGTTGGTGAGCGCCTTGGTGGACGCCACCGCGACCTCGGGGCCGGCGTGCAGGTAGATGCCGCCGTCGACCTCGCGGGCGATCGCGGAGCCGACCACGTTCACCAGGCCGATCACGAAGCCGCCCTTGCGGCGTACCTCCTGGACCGCGAGGAGGGTGTCGATCGTCTCGCCGGACTGGCTGACCGCGACGTAGAGCGTGTCCGGCTCGACGATCGGGTTGCGGTAGCGGAACTCCGAGGCAGCCTCCGCGTCGGCAGGGATGCGGGCGAGCTCCTCGATCAGCGCGGCGCCCATCTGCCCGACGTAGTACGCCGATCCGCAGCCCAGGATCTTCACCCGGCGGAACGCCCGCAGGTCGCGGGTCTCGAGGTTCAGGCCGCCGAGGTGGCCGGTGCCGAAGCGCTCGTCGAGGCGGCCGCGCAGCACCCGCTCGGCGACGGCGGGCTGCTCGAGCATCTCCTTGTGCATGAAGGAGTCGTGGTCGCCCGCGTCGTACTCCTCCAGCGCGACGTCGACCTCGGTCACCCGCTGGGTGCCGGCCTCGACCGCGCCGCCGGCACCGATCCGGAAGGTGGTGAAGCCGGTCGCGGTCAGCGTCGCCATCTCGCCGTCGGCCAGGTGCGCGACCGTCGTGGTGTAGCGGACCAGCGCGGCGAGGTCGGAGGCGACGTGCATCTCCTTGTCACCGACACCGATGATCAGCGGGCTGCCGTTGCGGGCGACGACGATCCGGTCGGGGAAGTCGGCGTGCACGAACGCGACCCCGTAGGTGCCCTCGACGCGGCCCAGCGCCTCGACGACCTTCTCCTCCAGCGTCGCGGCCTCGGAACGGCCGACCAGGTGGGCGAGGACCTCGGTGTCGGTGTCGGACGCCAGGTCCACCCCGTCGTCGGCGAGCTCGGCGCGCAGGGCGGCGGCGTTGTCGATGATCCCGTTGTGCACGACGGCGACCAGGCCCTTGACGTCGGTGTGCGGGTGCGCGTTGACGTCGTTGGCCGGGCCGTGAGTGGCCCAGCGGGTGTGGCCGATGCCGGCTCGGCCGGTGAAGCGCTTCGGCAGGCCGTCCTCGAGGTCACGCACCCGCCCGGCCCGCTTGGCGACCCGGATGCCGGTGCTCCCGACGACCGCGACCCCTGCGGAGTCGTAGCCGCGGTGCTCGAGGCGCGCGAGGCCCTCGAGCAGCAGCGGGGCCGCCTGCTGGTTGCCGATGTATCCGACGATGCCGCACATGGTGAACCTTTCGTTGGTCGAGTAGCCGGACGCGAGGAACGAGCGGCCGGCGTATCGAGACCTAGCCGTAGATCATGCGGCGCAGCTGCCGCTCGGAGAGGTCCGGCGCTGCGACGACCCGCTCCGCGAGCTCGGCGCGCAGCCGGGTGTAGATGTCCGCGTTGCGGACGCCGTAGGTCTTGAGCTCGGCATGACGTCGGCGTACGACGTCCTCGACCGGCTCGCGGTGGAAGGCGATCACGTCCTCGATGACGCGCAGCGCCTCCGCCTCCGACAACCCGGTGCTGGCCACCACGTGGCTGAGCAGGCCTCGGTCGACGGACATGGGGAGATCCTGTGGCCCAGGAGCACCATTTGTCCATTTCCTGCCCGGAATCGGGCAGAACTCCGCGAACACTGGGATGTATCACGGGCACGTGGGGCGCGCTCCTCCTTCTACGACGACAGCGCGCCGCCGGGCGTGGGGCGTGGAGACCGCCTCGCACGCTCAGCCGGACCCCTGGAGTGGAGCGGACGTTCCGCGATTCGCGCGTTTTCCACCGTCCCGGTGGGGGCCGTGGTACCTTGGTGAACAGAAAGTGAACAGGAGGTGACTCATGTACGACACCAACAGCGAGCATCTGGAGATGCGCTGGCTCCCGGTGACTGACGCCGACGGCCGCACGCACATGGAGGCGTGCTGGATCATGGTGGGCCAGGCGACCTCGCCGGCCAGCCACGCCGCCTGACGCCAACTTCGAGACCCACGACCGCGGAACGCCCTGGGGCGCGCTCCGCGGTCGTCGGCATTTTTGTTCGCGAGAAATTCTCACGCCGACGGAATAGGTGTTCAGGGTCGGTCGTTATGGTTGATGATTCAACGATCTGCCGCGAGGCGGAGACGACACCACCACGATCAAGGAGAACGCCATGACCGAGCAGACCACCACCGCCGTCGAGAGCATCACCGGCGACTACACCCTCGACACCTCGCACTCGCGCCTCGGCTTCGTCGCCCGCCACGCGGTCGTCACGAAGGTCCGCGGCCAGTTCGGCGAGTGGACCGGCACCGCGCACGTCGACGCCGAGAACCCCGCCAACTCCTCGGTCACGGTGACCATCAAGCCGGCGAGCGTCTCCACCGGCAGCGCGGACCGCGACGGCCACCTCGCGTCGGCCGACTTCTTCGACACCGAGAAGTTCCCGGAGTGGACCTTCGTCTCGACCGCCGTCGCGCGCGACGGTGCCGAGTGGACGATCACCGGCGACTTCACCGTCCGCGACGTGACCAAGCCGCTGACCATCGTCGTCGAGGAGACCGGCTCGGCCAAGGACCCGTTCGGCAACATCCGGGTCGGCTTCGAGGGCTCCGCCGAGATCAACCGCAAGGACTTCGGCCTGACCTGGAACGCCGCGCTCGAGACCGGCGGCGTCCTCGTCTCGGAGAAGATCAAGCTCGAGTTCGACCTCAGCGCGATCAAGACCGCCTGATCGACCTCTCCTCTCAGCCGCCGACGAGCTCGCCTCGTCGGCGGCTGAGGTATCTCTGCTCGGCGGCGTTGTCGGTGGCGGCGATCGCCGCGTCGTACTCCGCCGCCGCCTCCTTGCTGCGGCCCAGCCGGCGCAGGAGGTCGGCGCGGGTGGCGTGCCAAGGGTGGTACCCCTGCAGCGGTACGGCGATCGCCGGGTCGTCGACCAGCGCGAGCCCGACCGCAGGGCCGTCGAGCTCGGCGACGGCGACCGCGCGGTTGAGCGCCACGATCGGCGACGGGTCGATGACGGCCAGCTGGTTGTAGAGCGCGGCCACCTGCGACCAGTCGGTCGCGTCGGCGCTCGGTGCGTCGGTGTGGACCGCGTTGATGGCCGCGAGGATCTGGAACCGACCGGGCCGGTTCGCCCGAAGGCAGGCCCGCACGAGGTCGTGCCCCTCGGCGATGAGCGGACGGTCCCAACCACCCCGGTCCTGCTCGTCGAGCGGCACCAGCGACCCAGCGCGGACCCGGGCCGCGGCGCGCGCCTCGGTCAGCAGCATGAGGGCCAGCAGACCCGTGGCCTCCGGCTCGTCGGGCAGCAGCGCGTGCACGAGCCGGGTCAGCCGGATCGCCTCGGCGGTGAGGTCGCGCCGGATCGGCTCGCCGTCGTTCGAGGCCAGGTAGCCCTCGTTGAAGATCAGCCACAGCACGGTCAGGACCGTGTCGACACGGCCGCGCAGGTCCTCGGCCATCGGGACGACGTACGGGATGTTCGCGGCCCTGATCTTGGCCTTGGCCCGCGAGATCCGCTGGCCCATCGTCGTCTCCTGGACCAGGAAGGCGCGCGCGATCTCCGGGACCGTCAGGCCGCCGAGCAGCCGCAGGGTCAGCGCGATCCGGGCCTCCGGCGCGAGAGCAGGGTGGCAGCAGGTGAAGATCAGCCGCAGCCGGTCGTCCTCGACCGGACCGGTCGGCTCGTGAGCCGTGTCGTCCTCGATCATCAGGGCCGCCTGGTGCTTGGCATCGCGCAGCTTCTCGCGGCGGATGCGGTCGATCCCCCGGCGGGCGGCCGTGGTGGTCAGCCACCCGCCGGGATTGGGAGGTACGCCGTCGGCGGGCCAGCGCTCGAGCGCGACCACCAGCGCCTCGGCGGCCATCTCCTCGGCGAGGTCGATGTCGCCGAAGCGGCGTACCAGCGCGGCGATCAGCCGGCCGTACTCCTCTCGGAAGACGCGCTCGACCGCCGCGGTTGCGTCGACCATCGTCAGGCGAGGCCCTCGAACGGACGGACCTCGACCTTGCCGCGGCAGGCCTTGGACCCGGCGGCGGCGAGCTTGAGTGCCACGTCCAGGTCGGGGGCGTCGATCACCCAGAAGCCGCCGATGTACTCCTTGGACTCCAGGTAGGGGCCGTCGGTGATGACCGGGGTGTCGCCGGTGCCGTCGACGACGGTCGCCGTGGTGGCCTGCTCCAGGCCACCCGCGAACACCCAGTAGCCGTCGGCCTTGAGCTGCTCGTTGAAGGCGCCGGTGTCGGCGAACGCCTGCTCCATCGCCTCCCGCGATCCGTAGTCGCCGAACTCGCTGCGCTCGGCCGGGCCGTGCACGGACATCAGGTAGTGCGTCATGGTGTCTCCTCAGGTTGGTCGCGGCCCCGATGGCCGCCTGTCTCGACCTGTCCACGAACCGGTGTCGGCCGTTTCGACAGCCCTCACTAGAATTCTTCAGTGAATCTACGCGGGATGCTGGCTGACACCCGTCCGCTGCAGAACCCGCACTTCCGGCGCCTGTGGTCCGCCAACATCATCACCGTCATCGGTGCCCAGCTCACGGTCGTCGCCGTGCCGGCCCAGATCTACGCGGAGACCGGCTCCTCGGCGTACGTCGGGCTCACGGGTGTCTTCGGCCTCGTGCCCCTGGTCGTCTTCGGGCTGTGGGGTGGCGCGCTCGCCGACCACTTCGACCGGCGCACGATCATGCGGATCACGACGACCGGGCTGATCGCCATCAGTGCGCTGTTCTGGGCGCAGGCCGCGGCCGGCGTGGGCAACGTCTGGCTCCTGCTCGGGCTGTTCGCGGTGCAGCAGGCGTTCTTCGCGGTCAACCAGCCGACCCGCTCGGCGCTGCTGCCCCGGCTGCTGGATCCCGAGCTGCTCCCCGCCGCGAACTCGCTCAACATGACGGTGATGCAGGCCGGCGGCATCGCGGGCCCGCTGGTCGGCGGGGCGCTCATCCCCGTCACGGGCTTCTCCTGGCTCTACCTGATCGACGCGTGCTGCCTGCTGGCCACCTGGTGGGCGGTGTGGAAGCTGCCGCCGCTGCCGATCGAGGGCGTCGTGGGCCGTACGCCGGGGCTGCGGTCGGTCGTCGACGGCATCGCCTACCTCAAGGACCACCCGGTGCTGCGGATGTCCTTCGTCGTCGACATCATCGCGATGCTCTTCGGCATGCCGCGGGCACTGTTCCCGCAGATCGCGCACGAGAGCTTCGGCGGGCCGACCGACGGCGGGCTCGCGTTCGCGCTGCTGTTCGCGGGCATCCCGGCGGGAGCCGTGCTGGGCGGGGTGTTCTCCGGGTGGGTGTCGCGGGTCTCGGCCCAGGGGCGCGCGGTGGTCTGGTCGATCGTCGTCTGGGGCCTGTCGATGGTCGGCTTCGGCGTGGCCGTCGGGCTCGCCGTGCACGGCTCGTCCTCGCTGTGGCTGGTGGTCGCCGTGGCGATGCTGATGATCGGCGGCGCCGCCGACATGGCCTCGGCCGCCTTCCGCACCTCGATGCTGCAGTCCTCGGCGACCGACGAGGTCCGGGGCCGGCTGCAGGGCATCTTCATCGTCGTGGTGGCCGGCGGGCCACGGATGGCCGACGTCGCGCACGGTGCCGCCGCCGCTCTGGTCGGAACGTCGATCACGGCCGCCGGGGGCGGGGTGCTCGTCGTCGTGGGATGCGTGGTGGCGGTGCTGCTGGTGCCGGTGTTCTGGCGCTACCGGATCGAGGCTGCGGTGCCGGCGGGCGAGCTGCCGACTGGCGAGCTGTAACACGCTGTTCGTCGCTGTAGGGCGACCGAGTTGCGGTGTAGTACGACGAGATCACGCCGTACAACAGCGTCGAACAACGTGTTACAGCTGCTGCGAACCGCGGCGCCGCCGCAGCCGCGTGACCCCCACGAGCCGCGGACCGGCGAGCCGCTGCGGGACCCGGCGGGCCTCGCGGGCGACGGGCTGGGCGACGTACTCACCCAGGATCACGCCGGCGGCCAGCGCGATCGCGATGGAGCCGGCGGCGACCATCGCGAGCAGGCCCTCGGCGGGCGCCGGGTGGTCGGAGGCGCCGAGCAGCGAGAGCCCCTGGTAGATCGAGAGACCCGGCAGCATCGGCACGATCGCGGGGACGACCACGACCAGCGGCGGCACCCGGAGCCGGCCGGCGACGGCGAAGCTCACGAGGCCGACCCCGAACGCCGCCACACCGACCGACCACGCACCGGCGAAGTCGTGCAGCGCGATCGTCAGGTCGGCGGCGAGGGCGGCCGCACCGAGGATCCCGATCGGGACCAGCGACCGGCTGGGCGCGTACGACGAGAACGCGAACGCCGCCGAGCCGATCGCACCACCGAGCGCGGCCACCCCGATCCCGGTCAGGTCGGTGCGCGCCGGCACCAGCGTGGGCAGCTGCAGGTGCACCGCCGCGGCCAGGCTGAGGCCGCCGGTCACCCCGCCGATGACACCGGCTGTGGCGAGCACCGCCTCCAGCAGGCGCGCGCCGCCCGTGACGTAGAAGCCGGAGAGCGCGTCCTGGATGGCTCCCATGAAGCCGATGCCCGAGAGCAGCATGATGATGTTCGCGCTGACCACGGCGGACGCGTCCATGTGCACCCAGGGGTCCGCCGCTCGGGTCGCGACCGCCGCGATCAGGGTGGCCAGCGCGCCGCCCGCGATCTGGCGGTAGAAGAACGGCAGCCGCGCGCGGCTCATCACCAGCTGCAGCCGGTCGATGGCGACCGCCGCGACGAAGGCGACCGCGACGACGGCCGCCGTACCGCCGAGCTGGAGGCCGACGCCGGCGCACATCACGCCCCACCCGAGCGTCACGGCCCAGCGGTGCCGCGCGTGTCCGGACGACACGATCCGGGCGACGCGGGCGCGCGCCTCGGTGACGTCGACCGTCCCGGCGGCGACCTCGCGGACGAGGTGGTCGACGCGGGTGAGGTCCTCGTAGTCGATGTCACGCTGGGTGACGCCGCGCATCTGCAGCACCGGCGTCTCGTCCGGCCCGGTCTGCGCACCCATCGCGAGCTGGGTGAAGGTCACGTCGACCGACGGGTTGCGGATGCCGTACGCCTGCGCGACGACCCGCATCGTGGCGGTGACGTCGGCCGCGCCCGCACCCGAGGAGAGCAGGACCTCGCCGACGCGCAGGCAGAGGTCGAGGGTCCGGGCGAGGTCGCGGGGGTCCTGCTCAGCCACCCAGGATTCCGCGGAGGTACGCCGCCTGGCCGACGTGCTGGGTGCAGTCGTTGACCACGCTGACCAGCCGGACGCCCAGCGTCACCGGCGGGTCCCACCGGGTGTCGACGACCCGGTCGAGGTCCGCCTCGGTGACGGTCGCGAGGTAGGCGAGCGACGCACGGTGGACCTCCCGGTAGTAGTCGAGCAGGTCCGTCGCGGAGATGCCCGCGACCTGGCCGACCTCGTCGGCGGTCTGCCCGTAGCCGTGCGCCTCGACGGGGAACGGCAGGCCGAAGCGCTCGGCGTACCCCTCGCTGGTCCAGACCTGCTCCGTCCCGGCGACGTGCGCGACGTGGTCGTCCTGCACGCGGGTGAGGTGCCAGACCAACCACGCGATCGAGTTGGCCGTGGGCGTCGGACGGGCGGTCAGGGCCAACTCGTCGAGGCCGTCGAGGACGGCTTCGACGTCCTCGAGGACCCGGCCGAGGGCGTCGGTGAGCAGGTCGCTGGGGGTCATGGATCCGAGGCTACGGCCGCCGGTGTCACATCGCGAGCGTGTCGCGCGTCGAGGTGGTGAAACAGCTGCTCGGGTACGACGGAAGGGATGATGTGCCGGTGGACACGGACCTGTTCGAGGCGGAGCGCGGGCGGCTCCGGGCGGTCGCGATGCGGATGCTCGGGTCGCCCGACGAGACCGACGACGTGATGCAGGAGGCATGGCTGCGCTGGTCCTCGGCCGCCCAGGACGAGATCGAGAACCCGGCCGCCTGGCTGACCACGGTGACCTCGCGGCTGTGCCTGGACCGCCTCCGCGCCCGGGGACGTCGGCCCGAGGCGCCGCTCGACGTCGTCGCGGAGGTGCCGTCCGGGGACGCCGGCCCGGTCGACGAGGCCGAGCTGGCCGAGTCCGTCGACGCGGCGCTGCTCGTGGTGCTCGAGCTGCTGTCGCCGGCCGAGCGGCTCTGCTTCGTCCTGCACGACCTGTTCGGCGTCCCCTTCGACGACGTCGCGGCGATCACCGGCCGCACCTCGGCGGCGGTCCGCCAGCTCGCGTCACGCGGCCGACGCCGGGTGCAGCAGCCCGAGGCCGCCGAGCTCGCCGAGGCGAAGGCCCGCCAGCAGCGGGTCGTCGACGCCTTCTTCGCGGCCTCGAAGGCCGGCGACTTCCAGGCCCTGCTCGACCTGCTCGACCCGAACGCGGTCGTCCGCGCCGACGGCAACGCGGTCGCGATGGGCGCCGAGGCGCTGCTGGTCGGCGCCGACGCGGTCGCGGGCCGGTTCTGCGGGCAGGCCGTCGCCGTCGTACCCATCCTGCTGGACGGGTACGCCGCCGGCACCTGGCAGCTGCAGGGTGTCCCGAAGGTGGTGTTCTCCTTCGTCATCGACGAGGCCACGGGGAAGATCCTGGAGATCGAGTCGCTCTCGGACCCGGAGGTGCTGGCGGTCGCGGATCTCACCAAGATGGGTGGGGCGGCGCGGTTCCGGGCCGCCGACTAGATCAGAGCCAGTGCAGCGTGCGGCCGTGGCCGTGGGTGTGCGCGACCGCGCGGCCGTCGATGCCCAGCACGAAGGTGTGGGTGGCACCGGGGATCTCGGGGCCCGTCGCGGTGATGGAGGGAAGCACCTGCTTGCCCTCGTTGCTGATCCAGTGGCAGCGGCCGACCGCGACGAGGCCGCGCATCAGCCCGGTCGAACTCGCGACGCCGCTCCGGCTCGAGGTACGCGATCACGGCGGAGTGGAACACCACGACGGTTCCGTACGCCGAGGCCTCGTCGACCAGCCGCGGCAGCTGCTCGACGAGGTCACCGGTCACGAGCCGCGGCGGGTCCGCCCGCGCGATGTCGATCGCGGCACGGAGCCGGGCACGACGGTCGTCCTGCTCGGGCCACACCAGCGTCGTGAGCCAGGCCATCTGGTCCGCGTCGGTCACGTCGAGCGGGTGGAGGTCCACGCCGCCACGCCAGGCGATCTCGGGGAGCGCCGTGGGGAGAGGCGCCGCCCCGGTGACCTCACACTCGAGCTCCGGTCCTGCGCCGATCCTGGTCACGCCGCCCTTGGTCCGCCACGCATAGGACCAACGGTCGGGGTAGAGGCAGAGGCCGGCCGAGGCACCCACCTCGAGCAGGGCGAGCGGTCCGTCGATCGTGGCGAACGCCGGGACGAGAGCCGCCAGCCGGCCGACCTCGTTGGTCTGGGTGGCTCGCGTCTCGATCGTCTCCCGGATCGGGCCGGCGTCGTCGAGCAGCGCGGCGCGCAGGCCGGCGTACGGGCCCGGCGCCGGGACGCCGTGGTACCGAGCCGCCGCGAACACCAGGTTGGGCTGCCGCTTGATCGGCGGAAGCGTGGCGAGCCACTCCTGGATCTCGCGATCCTCGGCCACGCCGTGCGCCCACTCCACGAAGGTCGGGGAGTCCCCTTCGCAGTAGCTCGCGAAGTCGGCGTACTCCCGGGCGATGTCACCGAACAGCAGCATGCGCCCATCCTGCCCGCGGGGCGATCACGTGGTCAGTGAGCGGCCAAGCCCGCGACGATGCCGATGTGCTGGGAGCCGCGGCGCCAGCCGGCGTCGTAGCGGACGTCGATCCCGTCGATCCTCACCCGGCCGGGTCGGTGCGGGGTGATCGCCACGACGAGCTCGCGAGAGGGAAATCCACCGGGCAGCAGCTCGGCTCCGGAGGCCGGGCCGAGGTCGCACATGCGGTGCGTCATCCGCTCCCCCTGCAGCCCGACGCCGCCCCCGGTCTGACCGTGGCGGAGGACGCAGACCAGGACCTCGATGGTCGCGTCGGCGGTGTTCGTCACGACGCGCGGTGCGGCTGAGGTCAGCGTGACCCGCATGGACACGACCTCGGCGCCCGCCAGGCCGACGTACGTCGTGCGTCCGACCCGGGCGCGGTTCAGGAATTCGGAGAAGCCGCTCTCGTCCCGGAAGGCGTGAGGGTGCCGCCATGCCCACCCCAGCCACGCCACGCCGCCGACCAGCAGCAGCACGACGACTGCTCCCACGAGGCGGAGGCGAGGGGGCATGGGGTGAGCATGGCACCCGCCGACTGGTTCAGGAGATCAATTCGTCGAGGCGGTTGTAGACGTCGCTGGAGCCCTGGAGGACCCGGCTGGTCCGGCCGTCGATGGAGACGGGGACATCGCCCTGGACGGTGATCCGGCGTACCTCGCGGACCTGGGTGTCGAAGTCGGCGACGGCGTAGTGCTGGGTCGCGCGGTTGTCCCAGATCGCGACGTCGCCCGGTGCCCAGGTCCAGCGGACCGTGTTCTCGAGCTTGGTGACGCGGTCCTGGAGCAGGTTGTAGAGGATCGTGGACTCCTTGGCGTTGAAGCCGGAGAACTGCTTGACGAAGTGGCCGAGGACGAGCGTGCGCTCGCCGGTCTCCGGGTGGACGCGGACGACCGGGTGCTCGGTCTGGTAGATCGTCGAGGCGAACTGGTCGCGGTAGAAGTCGGTGTCCTCGGGCTTGGTGGCACCGTCCTCGCCGAACTGGTGGGCGTAGTCGTAGTCGTTGCTGTGGATGGCCCACAGCCCGTCGACGAGCGCCTTGAGCTGCGGCGGCAGGAAGTCGTACGCCGTGGCGGTGTTGGCCCAGTTGGTGGTGCCGCCGTACTCGGGGATGGTGACGCCGCGCAGGATCGAGAAGGCCGGCACCTTGTCGACGAAGGTCACGTCGGTGTGCCAGGAGTTGGCGGCCATGCCGCGGGTGGCCTTGAGCGAGAGCACGCGCGCGCTGCCGGTGTTGACCGTCGGGTGCGCGGTGGTGAGCGGGCCGAGCCGCTCGCCGAACGCGATCTGGCCGTCGTCGTCGAGGTGGTCCTGGCCCCGGAAGAAGACCACCTTGTGCTTCAGGATCTCCGCCCGGATCTCGGCGACGGTCTCGTCCGACAGGTCGCCGGAGAGCCGGACGCCGTCGATGCGGGCACCGATGCGCGAGCCGAGCTTGGTGGTGGTGAGGACGGGGGATTCGATCTGGATGGTCATGCCGTCAAAGGTCCGCCGAGCGGCCGGTCCCGACAACGGTTCCGATCCGGCTGAGGCGAAACGGCACGCCGGTTGTGGGACGGAGTCGGGGTTCCCGTCGAGCATGTTCTACAGTTTGTCTACTGAGTTGCTCGACATTAGATCGGAGTTCCCCGTGGTGCTGCATCGCTCCCCCATGATCACCGTGGCACGCGGCCGCTTCGGACGTACGTCGGCGCAGGTGCTCGAGCAGGTCCGCGCCGGCGGCCTGGTCACCCGCGACGAGATCGTCGCGCGCAGCGGCCTGAGCCCGGCGACCGTCGGCCGGGTCGTGACCGCGCTCTGCGAGGCGCGGATGCTGCGCGAGCGCCCCGACCGCATCCGGTCGGGGTCGATCGGCCGACCCGGCGTGCCCGTCGAGGTCGACCCGGACCACTTCGTCGTGGTCGGGGTGCACGTCGGCCGGCGGATCGCGACCGTCGCGATCGGCGACCTGACCGGGCGCGTCGTCACCCACGAGACCGTGCGCCGCCCCCGCGGCGAGGCTCCCGACCTCGACGCGCTCGGCCGGATCGCGGCCCGGCTGCTCGGCTCGCTCCCGTCGCGGGCGCCGCTCGCTGCGGGCCTGGTCGGGCCGTGGCGGGAGCTGGGCATCGACCCGGCGGCGTACGGCCAGGAGCTGCACGAGCTCACCGGGCTCGACGTGCACACCGGCGACCACATCGCCGCGGTGGCCGCGAGCGAGTTCTTCCACCGGCGGCACGGCACGCCCGGCGTGACGCTCTACGTCTACGCACGCGACACGGTCGGGTTCGCGCTCGCGGTGGACAAGGGCGAGGTCGTCGAGGTGTCGCGGGTCGGCAGCCTGGCGCACCTGCCGACGAGCGCCACGGTGCCCTGCCCCTGCGGACGGACCGGCTGCCTCGAGGTGGCGGCGGGCGACGCCGCCGTGGTGCGTGCCGCGCGCCGCTGGACGAGCAGCACCGAGATCGAGGCGGTCTACGAGCGCGCCGGCGAGAAGCCGGTCCTGCGGCTGCTGCGCGAGCGGGCGCAGCTGCTCGGCTCGGCGGCATCCGTCGTCCGCGACATGACCGCGCCGGACCGCGTGGTGCTCGTGGGGCAGGCGTTCACGGGCTGCCCGCCGGTCTTCGAGGACATCCTCACCGCGCTGCAGACCGGCGTGCTGACCGACGTACCGGTCTCGTTCACGCGGTTCGGGGCGGGCATCCAGGCGACCGCCGCGTGCACGATCGCGCTGTGCCCCGTGTACGACGACCCGCTGGCGGTGCTGCCGCGGCGGGCGGCTGCGACGGAGGTGGCGGAGGCGGCGGCGCTGTAACACGTCGTCCGCCGAGCTGGCAGCCAGCCGTCGGTGCTTCCAGCACCGCCGAACGGGCTGGTAGCGCCAAGGACGACGTGTTACAGCACGGCGAGCGGCACCGACTCCGGCCGCCGCACGTACGCCCCCGGCGCCCAGCTGACGGCGTCGAGGTCCACCGAGAAGTCCGGGATCACCGCGAGGAGCTCCTCGAGGGCGACCCTGGCCTGGAGCCGGGCAGCAGCCGAGCCGAGGCAGTGGTGGTGGCCCTGGCCGAACGCGAGGATCCGGGTGGGGCGGCGGCGGATGTCGAGCAGCTCGGCGTCGGCGCCGAAGGCCCGCCAGTCGCGGTTGGCGGCGGCGTACAGGAGCAGGACCCGGCGGCCCACCGGGATCCGTACGCCGTGCAGCTCGACGTCGCGGGTCGTCGTGCGCGCCAGGCCCTGGACCGGGCTGCTCAACCGCAGGAACTCCTCCACGGCGTGCGGGATCAGCGCCGGGTCGTCGGCGAGGTCCTCGCGCTGCTCGGGATGCAGAGCCAGCAGCTGCACGGCCTCGCCGAGCAGGCCGGTGGTGGTGTCGTTGCCGCCGGTGATCATGGTGAACACGAAGCCGAACACGGCCAGCAGGTCCGGGCCGTCGCCGTCCTCGGCGGCCGCCACCAGGTGCGAGACGGTGTCCTCGGCCATCACGCCCCGCGCCTGCTCGGCACGCCGCCGCTCGACCAGGTCCGCGAAGTAGCCCATCAGCTCGGCCACCGCGTCGGCGGCGCCCAGCACGGCCGCCTCGGCACCGCCGGCCGCGTTCGCGGCCACGATCGCCGAGGACCACACGTCGAACTGTGCCCGGTCCTCCTCCGGTACGCCGAGGTAGTGCGCCACGACCAGGCTGGGCAGCGGCTTGAACAGCTCCGCCACCACGTCCCCGCCACCGGCCGCGACCAGCCGCGCCACCCGTGAGCGCACGAACGCCCGCACCACCGACTCGATCTCCCCGACCTGGCGCGGCGTGAACCCGCGCGCCACCAGCCTCCGGAACGCCGTGTGCACCGGCGGGTCGGTCATCACCATCGGCGGGTTGGCATCGAGCCCGACCCGCGCGAGGTCGTCATACGCCGTGGTCAGGCCGCTCGCGCTGGAGAAGGTGGCCGCGTCGACGGCGGCGGCCAGCACGTCGTCGTACCGGCTGAGCACGTAGAAGTCGTCCTGCGGCCGCTTGACCGGGACGACGTGGTGCACCGGGTCCTCGTCGCGCAGCCAGGCGTACGACGCCCACGGGCTCCGCCAGGCCTCGCCGCCACCCGGCACGTAGCCCGGCTCGTGACCCCGCGAGCACTCCGTCATCGGCATCCCGGCATCTTGGAACAGGTTCTCGTTCGCGTCCAGCGATGCGGCGAAATCGAAGAGGGGGATCCACCGATGCCCTCGGTGGATCCCCCGTCCTGCGGAGCGATCAGGCGGTGGCTGCCGCCTTCCCAGCAGCCCGCTCGGCGGCGTACACGCTCTCGGGCCGTGGCAACCCGTAGTGATCACGCAGCGTGTCGCCGGCGTACTCGGTCCGGAACAGACCGCGCTCCTGCAGGATCGGCACCACCGAGGTGGTGAAGGCGTCGAGCAGCTGCGGGTACAGCGGCGGCATCACGTTGAAGCCGTCCGCGGCCCCGTTCTGGAACCACTCGGTGATGAGGTCGGCGACCTGGAGCGGCGTCCCGGCCACGACGTTGTGACCGCGGCCGCCGGCCAGCCGGTGCAGCAGCTCGCGCAGCGTCGGCCGGTCGCGCTCGACGATGTTGGCGACGACCTGGAGCCGCGAGCGGTTGTTGTCGAGCACGTCGCCGGAGCCGACGAACAGCTCGGCCGGCACCTTCTCGTCCAGCTCCAGGTGGCTCAGCGAGATGCCGCCGAGGGTCTCCAGCTGGGCGAGCCCGTACGCCGGCACGGTGAGCGAGTTGACGTAGGCCTCCAGCTCACGGGCCTCCGCCTCGGTGTCGCCGAGGAAGGCGCTGATGCCGGGCAGCACCTTGACGTGATCGGGGTTGCGGCCGAGGGCCGTGGCCCGCGCCTTGATGTCGGCGTAGAAGGCCTGGGCGTCGCCGAGGGTCTGGTGCGCGGTGAAGATCGCCTCGGCGTTGCGGGCCGCGAACGCCCGGCCCTCGTTGGAGGAGCCGGCCTGGATGTACACCGGCCGGCCCTGCGGCGATCGCGGGGCGGCCAGGGCGCCGGCCACCTGGTAGTAGCGGCCGACGTGCTCGATCGCGTGCACCTTCTCCGGGTCGAAGTAGTGGCCGGTGGATCGGTCGGCGAGGATCGCGTCGTCCTCCCACGAGTCCCACAGCTTCGTCACCACGTCGATGAACTCCTGGGCCCGGGCGTAGCGCTCCTCGGGTGTCGGGATCTCGGTGAGGTTGAAGTTGCGGGCGACCGCGTCGGACTGGGTCGTGACGATGTTCCACCCGGCCCGCCCGTTCGAGGCGAAGTCCACCGAGGAGAACAGCCGCGCCAGGTTGTAGGGCTCGTAGAAGGTCGTCGACGCGGTGGCGATGAGCCCGATCTTCGAGGTCCGCGCGGCGATCGCGGCGAGCCGGGTGATCGGCTCGAGGTGCCCGGTCGGACGGTACGGCGTGGCCGAGAACATGCCGGGCGCGTCGGCGAAGAAGATCGCGTCCAGCTTGGCGTCCTCGGCTGATCGAGCGAGCTCGATGTAGTAGTCGATGTCGTTGGCGCGCTCCACGGACGAGTCCGGGTGCCGCCACGAGGCCTCGTGGTGGCCGGTGTCCATGAGGAAGGCGTTGAGGTTGAGCTGACGGTTCGGTGCAGACATCAGGGTTCTCCTTCGCCCGATCAGGCCGGACGCCAGCGCGAGAAGCGCCGCTCCAGCCAGACCAGGCCGTAGTTGACGGCGACGCCGAGGACCGAGGTGGTGAGGATCGCGGCGTACATCTTGGGGATGAAGAAGTTCATGTTCGAGTAGTTGATGAGGAAGCCCAGACCCGCCGTGGCGCCGATCATCTCGGCGGCGATGAGGACCAGGATCGCGGCAGCGCCGGAGATCCGGATGCCGGTGAAGATGGTCGGGACCGCGGCCGGGAAGACCACCTTGCGGAAGGTCTGCACCGGCGAGAGGCCGAGCACCTTGGCCGAGCGCAGCAGCTGCGGGTCGACCGTGGCCACGCCGGCGATCGTCGAGAGCAGCACCGGGAAGAAGCAGGCGTAGGCGACGATCGCGATCTTCGAGGTCTCCCCGATGCCCAGCACGAGCGTGAACACCGGGAGGATCGCGAGCGCCGCGGTGCTGCGGAACAGCTCGAGCACGGGGGTGAAGAACTCGCGCACCGGGCGGTACCACGCGATCGCGGCCCCGAGCGGGATCGCGAGCACGATGGCCACCACGAACCCGAGACCCGATCGCACGACGCTGGCCCGGACGTTCTTCAGCAGCGAGCCGTCCGTGGCGATCGACCACCACTCGCGCAGCACCACGTGCAGCGGCGGGATCAGGTAGGAGTCCACCAGCCCGAGCCGCGGCACGAGCTCCCAGATCAGGGCGACCGTGAGGAGGCCGGCGACGCCGCGGGCGACCGTCACCGCGCGAGTACGTCGGAGCGACACCCCCTTCGCACGCGCGGACTCCTCCTGGCGCGGGTTCAGCCGCGCCTCGGTCTTCTCAGCCAGCAAGCTGGACATCGGACGCCTCCTCCCGGCGATGCGCCCCGGCCGCGGCGGTCAGGTGCTGCTGGCGCAGCAGCGACCAGATCCGGTGCCGGTAGTCGGCGAACTCGCGGGTGGCGCGGACGTCGGTCTCGCCGGCCGCGCTGCGGTCCAGGTCGATCCCGATGACCTCGCGGATCCGCCCGGGCCGCGCGCTCATGACGGCGACCCGCTGGCCCAGGAAGACGGCCTCCTCGATGTCGTGGGTGATGAACACGACCGTCGTACCGGTGCGGCGCCAGATCCCGAGCAGCTCCTCCTGGAGCCGCTCGCGGGTCTGCGCGTCGAGGGCACCGAACGGCTCGTCCATGAGCAGCACCTCGGGCTCGTAGGACAGGCTCCGCGCGATCGCGACCCGCTGCTTCATGCCGCCCGAGAGCTCGTGCGGGTAGCGGTTGGCGAACTCGGACAGCCCAACCAGGGCGAGGTACTCCAGCGCCCGCGCCGACCGCTCGCGGCGGGACAGCCCGCCGCGAGCCTCGAGCGCGAACTCCACGTTGGCGGCGGCGGTCCGCCAGGGCAGCAGCGTGTACTGCTGGAACACCACGCTGCGGTCCAGGCCCGGGCCGGTGATCGGCCGGCCGTCGATCGTCAGCCGGCCGGTCGACGGGGACGCCAGGCCCGCGATCAGGTCGAGCACGGTGGACTTGCCGCAGCCGGACGGCCCGACGACCGTCAGGAACTCGCCGGGCTCGACGGTGAGGTCCAGGTGGTCCAGCGCGACGAACTCGCGCAGCTGCTTGTCGTCGTCGCCGCGGACCCAGAAGGTCTGTCCGACGCCGCTCAGCTCGATCCGAGAGCTCATGGCCCCTCCTCAGGCGTTCGGGTTGAGGTCGTTGGTGTAGACGCTCGAGACGTCGAAGCCGGACTTGACGTCGCCGCGACCCGCGAGCCAGTCGGTCCACCGCGAGATGTCCTCGGGCTTGATGACCGGCTTCGGGGTGAGGCCGAGCGTGCCGGGGTAGTTGGCCTGGATCGCCTCGATGTAGTCACCGAAGCCGTGGCTCTTCAGGTAGGGGAAGTAGACGTCGAAGACCTGCTGCTTGGTGTGCGTCTCGATGAACTGCACGGCCGCGGCGATGCCGGCGACGACCTGCTTGGCCACGTCGGGGTTGTCCTTGATGAAGTCGTCGCGCATGGTGAACGCGCCACCGACGTACGGGCCGCCGAGGGCCTTCACGTCGTTGGTGATCTCCTTGACCTTGTCGTGCGCGGCGAGCTGCTGGTACGCGGTGTAGCCCACGACGGCGGCGTCGACCTGGCCCTTGGCGAGGGCGTCCGGGGTGTTCAGCGGCGGCAGCGGGACCAGGGTGATCTTGCTGATCTCGTCGGCGGTCAGGCCCTGCTGCTGGTACCAGCTGTCGAGGAACGCCTCGGCGTTCGCACCGAGCGTGTTGACCGCGATCCGCTTGCCCACCAGGCTCTTGGCGTCGGTGATGCCGGAGCTGTCGAGGGCGACCAGCTTCTGGTTGGTCCTGTCGTTGGCGCCGTACGACGGGAAGACGGCCTTGATCGGCGCGCCGGACGCGACCAGCTGCGCGATGGCTCCGTAGAAGGCCGAGGAGCCGATGTCGGTCTGATGGGAGACGAGCGCCTGCAGCGCCTGCGGCCCACCGGTGACGTCACCGACCCGCTTGAGCTCGATGCCGTTCAGCTTGCCGAGGGCATCGGCGACCAGGAGCGGGTCGACCGCGCCGGCGTAGCTCTGGTAGCGGACGACGTTGGAGCTGCCGCCCTCGGCGTTGGCGGAGCACGCGGTCAGGGCTGCGAGCGCTGCGAACAGGAGGGCGATGGTGGCGGCGAGCCGTCGACGGCCGGGCCGGGTGGAGGAGGTGGACATGACTCCATTCAATCTCTAGTAGTTCAGTAGACAAACCGTTCCGATCGGGGTGAGCGGAGAGGAATGGGGTGCATCACGCGAAGGCCACCTCGGCCGCGGGGTTGCGGGCCATCCACCGCCGACCCAGCGTGAAGACCGTCGCGGCGAGGACGGAGGCGGCCGTCATCACGATCCCCATCGGGACCGCCGATCCCACGCCGCCGAGCAGCCCGACGAGCGGGGTCACGCCCGCGCTGATGCCGAACATCACCAGCCCGAGCAGGGCGGAGCCGGCCCCCGGCAGGTCGCGCGACTGCTGCATCGCGAGGCCCATGCAGTTGCCCATCACCAGGTTGGATGCGAAGGCGTTGGTCAGGATCGGGACGACGATCAACACCGGCCAGGGCGACGCCGCCAGGGCCGTGATCAGGAGCGTGCTGGCGACCGTGACCGGCAGCGCGAGGCCGACCGTGCGGGCGGGGTGGTGCAGCCGGGCGGCCCGGCGCGCCGAGACCAGGCCGGCGCTCACCATGCCCATCGCGTTGACCGTGAACGAGATGCCGAACAGCAGCGGCGAGAAGCCGAGGACGTCCTGGTAGACGAAGGACGCGCTGGCGACGTACGTCATCACCGAGCCCACCGAGAGCCCGAGCGTGACCGCATAGGTGAGGTACGCCGGGCGGGCGCCCACCCGGGCCAGGCTGCGGTAGTCGACACGGGCGGACCGCAGTGGCGGCGGCAGCGTCTCGGGGACCACGGCGGTCGTGACGGCGAGCTGCACGACGAGGATCCCGGCCAGCACGCCCAGCACCCCGCGCCAGGGAAGGAAGGTGGCGAGCAGCCCGCCCAGCGCGGGCGCGGCGATCGGCACCAGGCCCTGGATGGTCATCATCGAGGTGAGGGCCCGTACGCCGGCGTACCCCTCGGCGAGGTCGGAGATCATCGCGCGCACCACGACCATGCCGCAGCAGCCGCTGAGCGCCTGCACGAAGCGGGCGGCGATGAGCAGCCCGATGGTCGGCGCGAGCAGCACCGCGACCGTGGAGACCACGGTGATGGAGCTGCTGGTCAGCAGCACCGAGCGACGGCCGAACCGGTCGGCGAGCGGACCCCAGACCGGCTGTCCCACCGCCATGCCGACCAGGTACGCCGTCAGCGTCAGCTGGACCCGGGCCGCGGTGGTGCCGAGGTCGGCGGCGATGTCGGGGAAGCTCGCCAGGTAGAGGTCGATCGCCAGCGGCGAGGTGGACGCGATGAACGCGAAGATCAGCAGGAGGCGCGGCGGCACGGCGGTCACGTCCCCGACCAATGCCGACCGGGTCGACGGTGTTCCGGTTCCGCTCACCGCGCGCGGATCGACGGTCCTACGATGGGGCGTCGCCGATCGAGAGGGCACCCATGAGCGAACCGCCCGTGCGCCGCAACGAGGCCCTGCGCAACGCCTGGTACGCCGCCGGCGAGGAGATCCTCGCGACGGAGGGGTACGGCGGCCTCAAGCTGGCCGCGCTGTGCCGGCGCCTGGGGGTGACGACCGGGTCGTTCTACCACTCGTTCGACAACTGGCAGGACTTCACCGACTCGCTGCTCGCGAACTGGGTCACCGAGCGCACCGAGCAGACCATCGAGATCGCGCGGCAGACCGAGGACCCGGTCGCCCGGCTGCAGCTCCTGGTCCAGGCCGGCCACGACCTGCTGCACCGCACCGAGGGCGCGATCCGGGTGTGGGCCGCGATCGACCCGCGCGTGGGCGCGGTGCAGAAGCTGGTCGACGACGCCCGCTACCAGGTGGTCTACGAGGCGATGCAGGCCGTCGTCGGCCCGGATCGCGCCGAGGCGTTCACGGTGTGGGGCCTGAGCACCCTCATCGGGTACGAGATGCTCGCGGGCGAGCACGCCCGCGAGCACCTCCTGTGGTCGCTGCAGTCGATCCTGGCCGACGCCCAGCGCACGGCCCAGAAAAGTTGAGTCGGCCCTTCAGCAGATCGGCAGGAGCCCGCAGACCAGGCCACCGAGGATGCTCTGGAGCAGGGTCCCGATGGTGCCCAGCGGGTCGGCCGGGCTGGTGAACGATCCGCTGCTGACGGAGTTCAGCAGGCCGGTGATCTCGCCGGTCAGCGCGGTCAGCTGCGACGGGTCCAGGCTTCCGCCACCGAGCACGGCCAGCAGCTGGGTCGGGTCGACGCCGCTCGCGCCGAGTCCGGCGAGGAGGCCGCCCAGCTGGGCGGCGTCCAGCGAGCCGGCGGCGGGGAAGGAGCCGAGCAGGGTGGTCAGCTGGCTCGGGTCGAGCGCGGAGCTCGCCCCCGGGTAGAGACCGTCGAGCAGCGTGGTCAGCTGGGTCGAGCCCAGCGTGGGGATGCTGCCGCCGTTGCCGGCCGCGGCGAGCAGGCCCAGCAGGGTGCCGAGGGCCTGGGTCGGGTCGCTCAGCGCACCGAGCATCGAGGTGATGACGCTCGCAGCGTCGGCGGGGTTGCCGAGGCCGGTCGGGCCGAGGTCACCGAGGGCGCCGGTGAGCGTGGTCAGCACGTTGGTCAGCTGGGTCGGATCGAGCGAGCCGCCGGAGAGCAGGCCGACGAGCACCGTCGGGTCGAGCTGGTCGGCGCCCGGCAGACCGGCGAGCAGGGTGGTCAGCTGGGACGGGTCGAGCGCTCCGGCGCCACCGAACGCCGAGAGGATCTCGGTGACCTGGGTCGGGTTGAGCGCGCTGCTGGCGCCCGGGTAGAGGGTGTCGAGCAGCGTGGTCAGCTGGCCGGCGTCGAGCGCCGGGATCGAGCCGCCGTTCAGGCTCGCGGTGAGCAGGGCGAGCAGGCTGCCCAGGCCCGCGGCCGGGTCGGGCGTCGTACCGCCGCCGCCGCCACCGCCGCCGCCACCACCGCCGCCGCCACCCGTGGACGCGCAGGCCTTCGCCTGGGCGGCGCGGGCGCTGCGCAGGGCGGCCACCGCACGGCAGTGCGCGCGGGTCTGCTTCCGCAGCGCCTTGCGGGCCTTCACGATCTTGGCGTGCCGGTGCGAGCGCTTGGCCTTCGCGAGGGCCCTCTTGGCCTTCACCATGCGGTGCTTCGTGGTCTTCTCGCGCTGCACGGACTGGGCGACCTTGGCCTTCGCCTGCGTGCAGGCGGCGGTGTCGGTGGCGCGGGCGGGGCTGGCCGGCGCGACGGCGAGGATCCCCACTCCCAGGGCGAGACAGCACAGGATGCTGACGGTCAGGCGGCGTACGACGGACATGAGGCTCCTCGGGACGGGGGTGGGACCCGTCCACTCGGCACCGGCGCCGCGGACCTGAGGACTCCTGACGAGCCGGGCTGATCGCGCCGGGCGGTCAGTCGTCTCGCACCCTACGCGCCCCCAACGGTCTAGCCCGGTCGAGGGGAATTCCGAAGTTCGCGAGACACCACGCACCTGCGAGGGGCATGCTTGCGCTTGTCCCCGCCGCGTTGACCCGAGACTTCGCGGCGGGGACTTTCACACCCGCGGGTCGCCCCACACGACCGGCGGGTGTGCTGCTTCTCGGGCCCGCTCTCGGACGGCACAATCGCGGGCATGCGCCTCCTCCACGTCGACGGTTCCGTCGCCGACTTCCACGCGCGGGTGATCCCCGAGGGTCTCGACGTGGCGGAGGTCTGGCTGTTCACGCCCTCGGAGCGGGCGCTGGTCCTCGGCAGCGCCCAGCCGGAGTCGGCGGCCGACCTCGCGCGGGCGGCGGCCGAGGGGGTGTCCGTCATACGACGGCGCAGCGGGGGTGGCGCCGTGTACGTCGACCCGGCCCGCTCGCTGTGGCTGGACGTGGTCGTGCCGCAGAGCGATCCGCGGTGGAGCGACGACGTACGCGCATCGACGTACTGGCTGGGTGAGGCGTGGCTGCGGGCGCTCACCGGCGTCGGCCTCGACGCGTCGCTGTACCGAGGTGGGCTGGAGTCGACCGACTGGGGACGGCAGGTCTGCTTCGGTGCGCTCGGGCCCGGCGAGGTGCTCGTCGAGGGCCGGAAGGCGGTGGGGATCTCGCAGCGGCGTACCAAGGACGGCGCGCGGCTCCAGTGCATCGTCTACGACCGTTGGGATCCGTACGACGTGCTCGACCGGCTCGTGCTGAGCGACGAGGACCGCGCCCGGGCTGGCGCCGACCTCGCGGACGTCGCGGCCGGCGTCGGCGATCGGCTGCCGGAGGTCCGCGACGCGATCCTGGCCGAGCTGCTGGGTCTCGATACGCCTCCTCGCTAGGAGCAACGATGCTCGGCGCCGGTTCGACGGTCCTGCGGCGGCCGCGCGGCCTGCGGCGCCCCGGGCATCCACCGTCTCGCAGCCGCTCATCACCATGATCAGGGCGCTGCCTGTCGCAGCTCACTCCCACGCCGCGTCCTACGACCGCGCCAGCGAATACGGCGACTGGACCTCCGCCGACACGCCGTACGGCTACTGCAACACCCGCGCGCGAGTGCTGATCGCCGAGTCCTCGGTCCCCACGACCCGCAACAGCTACTGCACGGTCTCCACCGGGCGCTGGCTCAGCTGGTACAACGGCCAGACCTACACCAACGCCTACGGCGGCCGGTACCTCCAGATCGACCACCTCGAATCAGTACCTGTCAAACGTTGAGGACATGTCTTCGCTGGTCATGCAGTGAGCGGTATGCCGACGACACAGAGTGCGTGTGCCGGTCAAACAGCCTCGCGGCATTCGAGCGCCGGGTCGGCTAGTAGGTCGTCGGCAGCGCGGTCGTCACAACCGATCGCAGCGAATGTGCTGTCGGGGTCAATGCGAACGAACCACGACCGATCATTCGGCCAGAGGAACGCAACGAGCATCGTCCACCACGTCTCTGACGGCTGGTCGCTCGCCCACGAGTCGAGTACCTGACCGAGTTCTCCTTCGACTACCGCATATGGAAGTCCGTCGACCGTCACTCGCGGAAAGGCGTCCAACCGGTCATCGTTTGCCTCGTATCCGGAGTAGAGGCCCAAGGTGGCACCAGACGCTTGCGACATTGCTCGTAGGCGTCGAACGACGAGGCGCCGTGCGGCCGCTTCAAGAAGTCCTTCGGTCGGTCCGTTCAGTTGATCGGGGGACCTCTCGTGCGCTGCGGCTTTCAACTCCGCGGGATTCGGATACGGACGGCTCGCAAAGGTGTCCCACTCTTCAGTTGTCCACCCGAGGTCGCGCGCCACCGTGCGCCAGGTGACAGGCTGGATCATGGGCCGATCCGGACCACTAGTCACATATTCGAAGGGATTGAGCACGAGGACGGTGCGCTGGAATGGCCAAGGAGTCCATCCACGACCATTCCAGCCCCCGAGGGCTTCAACCTCGGCGGATGAGGGCCGCCCGACGTAGTCAAGAAGTGAACGCAAAGACTTCCCGCTCGGTTAGGAGGCGACGCAGATCCCGCCAACCTTCTGGAACCAACGCTTCTGGCTGGCGAGAAAGTCGATGTAGTTAGGCGGGGTGTAGTTGGGCGGAAACTCGATGTCGACCGAGCCGAATGCCTGGTACGCCCGAGAAAGCGGTCCACAGGCCAAGTCGCCGCCAGTCTGCGCGTAGTTCGTCGCATAGCGCGTCTTGGTGTCGATCGTCCCGCACGTGTCGCCGTTGGCGTGGCACATCTGGCTGGCAACTGAGATCGAGGGCACGTAGTAGTCGCACTTCGCGGTGAGGTGCGCGTTGATCGTTGTCTTGCCGGTCGACGTTGCCGGGTGCGGGTAGTCGTATTCCACTGTGCACGAGATCGGAGCCTCGCCGGTCGCCGACGCAACGCGGCCGGTTCGCGGGACGGCAGTGATCGTCGCGATAACCTCTTCGGACGAAGGGGCATTCGGATCGTACTGAGGCGTCGGGGCGCTACCGCTCGCGTCGCGAGCAACGGCGGTTCCGTTCGATGATGTGACGATCCTGGACGTCACGGGACCGCTGTACGTCGACGTCACCGAGACACTCGAAGGGGCGTCAGAGTTGTGGATCGGCGCCACAGCGCCGCCACCGCCGTCAGCGCGCGCGCCGGGGGCTGAGGCAGCCAACACAGTGCCACCGAGCAATAGCGATCCGATGATTCCCACAGAGCGTCGCATGACAGCCCCCAAGAGTCGGTGAGAGTGATCGCGGCTAGCGCGCCCACGTCTGGTAGGGCAATCAGACGTCCTTGGGCTGAGGGTGTCAAGTGTTATCGAGGCCGGAGTCGTGACGGCTGGCTGAGCAGCGCGCGCACCCTTCGATTCGACGGCGCAGCAGGAGGTTATCGCCGTGCGCTGCGGCGAGGGCGTTGTTCAGCCGCGCGACCTCATCGCGGTGCCGGGCCTTCATCTCGCGAAGTAGCGCCGCGAGTGCTCGGACCGTCCCGCCGGAAGAGTCGTCTTCCGCGAGAACTGTGTCGGTGGTCGGCCCTCGTCTGGTTCCCTTGTTCGCTTGGCGCATCTCTGTGATCGCCCGACGGAACTGCGGGTGCCGATATAGGAAGTCGGTGGATACGCCTGCTTCCCGGGCCACCGCTGCGAAGCTGATGGGCACGGCGGTGCGCCCCATCGTTGTGAGGGCGGATCGCACTCGGTCCTCAGCGGCCTTCGACCTGTCGGCTGCTGCTTGCTTCAGGTGTTCGATGCTCACGAGGTGTCCCCTGATCGTCGGTCGATGGCTCCTGAGCCTTGGACTGCGGTCGGCGTCGTCTTGATCTCGTCCAGGCTGATAAGGACCTGTTGGATGGCGCGCGTTTCGTTGCGGCGGCCGACGAGCCAGATGTTGTCCTCGGGCATGGGGCAGCCATGACGCTGCTCGAAGGCTTCAGAGCGGGTCGCGATGAGCGCCTGGGTCGAGGCCAACTGAGTTTCGAGTTCGGGACGGTGGGTCTCGTCGGTGGCGAAGGCGCTGCATGACAGGCAGGCGTTGCCCTTGTCGCAGGTCTGGCGCGGGGGCAGCATGCACCAGCCATTGGGAAGTACGCGATCGGCACGCTTGTCCAGGTGGAGGACGTCGAAGAGATCAGCCGGGTCGACTTCGAGTGGCTGGCCAGTCGCGCTGACCTTCTGGTAGCGAAGAAACTCTCGCTCTGAGGTTTCGGCGAGGGTCTTGGCGTAGCGCAGTGTCATCGCGGGGCTGAGATGGCCGAAGTACCGCTGGACGACGTGGAGCGGTACGCCCGCGTTGAGAAGGCTAGTGGCCTTTGTGTGGCGGAACTGATGGGTCCTCGTGATGTGTACCGGACCTCCAAGGCTGTCGCGCAGGTCGAGGACCTTTGCCAATGCGCTCAACCTGCTCGTGAAGGTTCCCGCTGCGTACGGGGAAGGTACCCAGCCGGTTCGTCCTTGTGCGCAGGAACAGATACTTCGGCTCGGCGGTGGACCCGTGTCTGCGCATGATCTCTCGGGCGACCTCCTGCTGCGCCAGAACGATGCGCACGATCTCGGCATCCACCGGGATCGTCGGTGAGATCTCCGACGACTCGATCTTGGTCAGTTGGTATCGAAGACGTGCGATCAGAGCGCCGTCGTCCAGGTCGGTCTCATCGTCGAGTCGGGCGCCCATGAGCGGCAGCAGTGGATCGAAGTCCATCATCAGGACCTCGTTCATGCGTCTGCCCGTCCGGACCAGGAGAGCAAGCGCGTGAAATGCCTGGATATCGCCCAGGCCGCCCTCGGCGACGGGTCTTCCGAGAAGTTCAGAGCCGGTGATGATCTGCGATAGCACCGTCGGTTGGAGGACCTTGTCGTCGGGGACCATGTTGGTCAGGCGTGGCTTGTCGCTGGGCAAGAACACCACAGTGTGGAGCGGCTCCAACTTCAGCCAGCGATGCTCGTCAAGCACCTGTGCCGCCTTCTCCCGGTGGTCGTACATATGCCGAAAGAACTGCTCCAGCGCGACCATCGTCGACCTGCGGACGTTCTTCGACAGGGGTTTGCCCTTGGTGCGGCCGCTCAGTACGACGTGATCGCGCAACGCCGCGGCGAACGCCCGGGTGTAGTCCCGAAGGTCAGCGATGTCGGTGACGAGGACTGGACCGACGTCGCCGCGCTGATCTACGAATCGCTGGAGCCACTTGAGTTGGTCGAGTCGAGTCTTCACGCTCGACCATGTCAACTGCTGGGTTTCCAGCATGGTGGCCAGCCACCACAGTGGAGTCCAGCAGAGTGGTGTACGACGGACCTGAGTGAGCGCGTGCCTGCAACGTAGGCGCGGCCACCAGGTGGATCCTTCGAGTGATCTCTCACAACCGACTCGAAGAAGGACACCTTGATGACC